>JBBRIC010000120.1:0-7320 GCA_038221665.1 Sphingomonadales bacterium | reverse complement strand
GTGGTGCCATCCTCGACCATCTTGCGGCCAAAATTCTGGTTGACGTCATCGATATAGGCCCATTGCGAGCGTGTGTGGCAGGTTCGCCTGACCCTGACGAGGCTGCCGGTTTCCTTGTCCTTGCGGCAGACCATTTCCAGTGACTTGTCGACTGGCGCGGCTGGGATGGGCGCGGCAGCGGGGGCAGCGAGGGGCGCTGGCGGGTCGGCTGCCATGGCCAGGCCCGCTGACATCAGCAAGGTGGCAGCGATGGCAAAACTGACGACGGGCGACGACATGCGGTAGCTCCTGTTGGCGATTGGCCTGCGATTATAGCCGGCCAGCCATTGCCTCGCCAAGAGGGTGTTTGCAGTTGCAACAAATGCACGCCAGATATTGGCGCCATGCCTGTCGACCCCGCCATCACCCAGATTGTCCGTGACCCGAGCTGGTTCGTGCATCGCCACGATCCTGGCCATGATGCGTTTCATTTTCGTCGGCTGACGCGGGAACAGCATCGCGCCGCGACGTTTTTGAACGATGATGTGCTGGGGGCCGAGGCATCGCCGCTGGTCATCCGGCGCAGCGATGCTATGGCGGCAAAGGCGGCAGTGGCGCCGGTGCATTTCATTTTTCATTCGGCCTTTTGCTGTTCATCGCTGCTGGCGCGGGCCTTTGATGCGCCGGGTGTTGCCATGGGGTTGAAGGAACCGATGCTCCTCAACGACATGGTCGGCTGGCAGCATCGCGGCGGCACGGCGCAACAGATTGCGCCGGTGCTCGATGATGGGCTGGCGCTGCTGGCCCGGCCCTTTGCGCCCGGCGAGGCGATTGTCATCAAGCCATCGAACCTCAGCAACGGTCTGGCGCCGGCGATGTTGACGATGCGGCCCGCGGCGCGCGCCCTGCTGCTGTATGCGCCATTGCCGGTCTATCTCGGATCGGTGGCGAAAAAGGGCATGGAGGGGCGGCTGTGGGTGCGCGACCTGATGGTCAAGCAATTACGCGAAGGCCTGCAGCCGTTTCACTATTCCGGCGAGGATTATCTCGGCCAGACCGATCTGCAAATCGCAGCGCTGGGCTGGCTGGCGCAGCAGGCGCTGTTCCTGCGCATGCTCGGGCAATTCGGGGACCGGCTGCGCAGCTGTGATTCAGAACAGCTGCTGGCCGATCCGGTGGCGACAATGACGGCGTTGGCGGGCCTGTTCGGTTTGCCGCTGGACGCGAAGGCGGTTGCTGCCGGGCCGGCATTTGCCACCCATTCAAAATTCGGCAGCGATTTCGATGTGAAGGCACGCCGGGCCGAAATCAATACTGCTGCCGATACGCACGGCGATGAAATTGCCAAGGTTTTGATCTGGGCGGAAAAAGTCGCCGATACAGCGGGCTTGGCGCTGGCGCTGCCGGGCGGCTTGTTCGAATAGGGCGGCAAAGGCGTCGACCAACTTCAAATTCGCCATACCGGGTCAAGCCCGGGATGACCAATATCCTTATTTGCAAGCGAGGCCAAACGCCGAATTTGCGTTCGATATCGGGCGCATGCTGACCATCACGCAAATGAAAAGGGCGGACCTTGCGGCCCGCCCTTTGCACATATTCAGTTGCAACCGGTGTTTAGAATTTTACGCCGACTTGCATGGTGTAGCGACGACCCAGCGGATCATAGGTCGATGGGAAGGTGTTGCCGCTGTTGAACGCAGTTGCACCGGTTGTGGTCTGGCCAACGATTGGTGGGTCACGATCGAACAGATTGTTGACGGTCAGCAACAGCGTGACGTTCTTCAGGATCTGGAAACGCCCGGCCAGGTCGAAATAGTCAAAGGCCTTGATCGTCCGGAACGGTTCGAAGAACAGATTGTCGCCGCCATTTGGATTGGAGCCGGGGCCGGACGATGGCAAGGCATCGAGAGGTTCCTGCTGCAAGCCGGAGAGGTGACGCCAGACGCCCGAGATATCGAACGAGTCAAAGCTCAAGGTCGTGCGAAGCGACGACTGGAACTTGGGCTGCAACGAGCCGGTAAAACCGCAGTTCGGGCTGTAATAACCAACACACTCACGGTCGACCGAGGTCGGCGTTGCCTGGAAGGTCTGGCTGAAGGTCCAGTTTGCATTGCCCTGCACGCCCAGCTTGGCAAATCCGATGTCGTGCGAATAGTTGGCGGTGACATCAAGGCCCCTCGTCTTGATCCTGCCAAGGTTCGACAGTGGCAGGAACAGGCCGGGGGTTGTGTCGGCAGTGCCATCAAGACCGCCCGTCGTCGCGTTGCGGCGGATTGCAGTACAGGCCGGATTGGATGCGCTGGCGGCCGAGAGTGCCCCAAAGCAATTATTGATCGCATCACCCGACGTCGGTGTGGTGATCGCGTCTGTTACCCGGATATTGTAATAATCGGCAGTCAGCGAAAGGCCGGGAACAAACGTCGGCTGGAACACCGCGCCGATCGTCCAGGTATCGGCCTTTTCCGGCTGCAACAGCGTGCTGCCGCGCTGGGTGGATTGGGCCTGACCGGCGGTCGGGTTGGTGATTGCACCGATGGCTCCCAAAGGCGCGCCCTGGGCGAGGCAGACAGCGCGCAGATTGGCGTTGGTCGTCGGCGCTGCACCGGCGCAAGGATCGGTACCAAGGCTGGTCAGCGCGACAACCGGCGGCTGGAACAGTTCAGCCAGGTTGGGCGCACGCACGGCGTGGGAGAAGTTGCCGCGGATTTTCAGGCCATAGTCGATTTCCCAGGTGCCGCCAGCCTTCCAGGTGAAGGCGTCATAGGATGGATTGTTCGGGGCCGTGACATGATAGGATGAATAGCGGGCACCGGCTTCCAGTGTCAGATTTTCAAAGAATGGCTTGTCCTGGATCAATGGTGCGTTGATTTCACCAAATACTTCCTTGACGTCATAGCCACCCGTGAAAGGCAATGTCGCGGCGCCGCCACCACCAAGTTGCCCGGCAGTGCCGGCAACCGAGTCAGACAGTTGTTGCGCCGTGTAGCGGCGATATTCGACACCGGCGGCAAAGCCGATGGCATCGGTGGCGCCGGGGACAGCAAAGCCCAGATCACCATTGATCACGCCGCGCACCTGACCGAGCTGGGTATTCAGCTGGGTAAAGGACAAGACGTTGATGAAATTGGCCTGCGCCGCGGTGATGGAGCCTTCGGGACCGAACAGGTTGATCGGTACGCAGCCGTTGGTATTAAGGGTACAGGTTGCCGTGTTGGTGGCAGAAGCAGCCTGTTGCAGGCGCGACGTCAACACATAACCACCAATGGTGGAGTTGTTCGTGCTTTCGCCATAGCTGCCGTTCAGGTCCCAATCGATATGATCGGTCAGCTTGCCACGCAGGCCGGCGCGATAATCGAAAATCTGGGTCGTGTAGGTGCTGGTACGCGGCCCAAGTTCGGTGGTGCGGCGATTGACAGTGCCGGTGATCCCGGGAGTCGTCTGCGTTACCTGCGAGATCGAGCCGTCCGCGTTCAGGACATTTTCGACAGCCGAGCGGCCTGCTGCACCGTTGGCGCATTCAGCCGGCGTGAAGCGGGGGACATAGGCGGCCTGGCCAGTTGCGGCGCCGCCAGCCGCTGTTACGCCGATAAGGGTGGGGGCGACGTTGAAAGCGCAGAACTGATTTCGCAAGCCGACAGGCAGATAGGGGTTGGCCAAAGGCGTCGTGATGGTGGCGCCGAACGATCCCGATGGTGCGATGATGGTTTCAACGGTGTTCTTTGAAAACAGGCCGCGGGTGTAGAATTCAATCGCGTCGCTGACGGCATATTTAGCCTGTGCGTAGATGTTGAAGCGGCTGAATGGCGTTTGCAGAATGTTGAAAGGGATGAAGTTGAACGGCGTGAAGGCCGAATTGGCAAAGCCGGTTACTGGATTGATCTGCGTTCGGCCGCCGTTGGCGACACCGCCTGTGACGGGTGACAGGATCGGCACGCCGGCTGCGGTCGTGCCGGTCTGTACGAACGGTGCCGTGGTGTTGATTATGCCGTTGGTCTGCGGGCGGGTGCCCGAAAAGCGCGATGGCACGGCGGTGCCGGAGCCGCCGGGGCCGCCGGAGTTTGAATCAAGCCCGAAGGTCGAAAAATCGCGTGCGCCATTGTAGACCGGATCGGCCTTTTGATAGCCGAGCGACACGGTGGCGTTACCGCGACCATCGTCGAAATTGCCACCGACGGTCAGATCGGCGCGGAAACGATAGCCATCGCCGCGTTCCGTCAGGCTGTTCGACAATTGCAGGTCGACGCCCGTGAAATCCTGCTTGGTGACGAAGTTGACGACGCCCGAAATGGCATCGGCACCATAAGTGGTGACAGCGGCACCGGTCAGCGCGTCGACGCGTTCGACCAATGCCAGCGGAATATTGTTCAGATCGACGCGACCTTCAAAATCGGCCGGCGCGATGCGGTTGCCATCCAGCAGCACGATGTTGCGGCGTGAACCGATCCCGCGCAAATCGACATAGGATGAACCACCATTGCCGTTGTTGACGGCCGAACCGATGCTCGGGACGATACCCGGGATATCGCGCAGCACTTCTTCGGCAACGTTGGAGCCGCGCAGCTGGATCGTGTCAGCCGTGGTCACGGTGATTGGCGATGATGATTTCAAATTGGGATTCTTGATCAGCGAACCGGTGACGACGATGGTGCCTTCCTCGGCAACGTCGGCCGCGGCGGCGGTCTTTGTTGTCGGGGTGCTGGTTGTCGGACTCTGGGCGAAACCGGCAACAGGCGTTGCCAGCATCGCGAGCACGAACGTGGCAGCGCCACCCTTCA
Source organism: Sphingomonadales bacterium (assembly GCA_038221665.1). Classification (GTDB taxonomy): domain Bacteria; phylum Pseudomonadota; class Alphaproteobacteria; order Sphingomonadales; family Sphingomonadaceae; genus Sandarakinorhabdus. The sequence goes on along the minus strand of JBBRIC010000120.1, from coordinate 2,566 downwards.
GTGCCGCGCGGTTGAGCGATGCGTTCGCGTCGATCATATGAAAATCCTCCACATTGAATATCATTGCACGATAGGCCCCACCGCGAACCTCCGATGCCGGAGACCCCGCTTGATGGTGCGTTTAACCCTGCCCCTCAGCAGTGCATCGCCTCAGCCAGATTGGCTTCTTGCGCTTTGTCCTTTGAATCGCGTCGGTCTGTAAAGGAAAAGCCGCATTTGCAGCGGACATCGGCGCACTTCCGCCGTGTGGTGTTGCGCAACGGCAACAAAATTGTGACAGGCTTGCGGCAGTTCAGCGCGGATTGCAGGATTTTCAGTGGTGATTGTTGCCAGGCTGGGCGGCCGACAGGCTGGCGCTGTAGCGACGCAGCAAATCGCGCTCGATCAGGGTCAGATGCGGATTCCAGCAATCGATGATCAGCACGGCGCGCAGCTGATCCGACCCGTTCGCCGCCTCATGTTCGATGCTGTCGTCAAAGGCGAGCGCCTCGCCTTGCACCCAGCTGCGGCTGTCATTGCCGACCCGGAACCAGCAATTTTCGGGAACGATCAGCGGCAGATGGATGATGCTGCGGATATTGGTGGCGCCGGTGTGGGGCGGGATATGGCTATGGGGCTTCAGCAGCGAAAAAAACGCCACCGGCCCGCGCCCCGGGCAATCGAACAGTGGCAGCCGATCGAGCAGCGCCGCTGTTTGCGGGCAGCGCGCCCGCATCACCGGGTTCGGAACGCCATGTTCGATGAGGAATTGCGCCGACCAGTCGGGATTATGGTTGAGAGCCGCCCATTGATTGACCGGCGCCCCCGGCGGATAGGCGACATAGGGCGCAAAACCCGCATCGCCTGCGGCCAGCAACGCCTCCAGCTCGGCGCGGATCAGCGGTGTTGCGGCCTCCAGTTCGGCCAGCCAGGGAAAGTGCTGGCGCTGAAAAAACTGTTCGGCGGGCAGATAGGGATAGGCCAGCACCAGCGGCTGATGATGATAGATACGGCGGCGCCCGAGGCCGATTTCGACACAATGTTCGAAACGCAACCGATCGTCGGGCGCAAGGCTGTCGAGCGTTGCGGCCAGATCATGTTCCAGCCGGGCCGCCAGCCGGTTGGTCTGGGCTTCGATCATGGCCCGTGCATGGGCGATGCCGGCGGAAAAGCCCGGGCCATAGGAACGCCGGGGATCGATTGCCGCCAGCAGCCGGCCATAATCTTCGAGCGCGCCGGCCGTATCGCGCTTGGTCTCCCGAAATTGCCCGCGCGCAAACAGCGCCTCGGCAAGATAGGGATCGCGATCGAGCGCCTTGTCGAGCGCCAGGGCTTCGCTGTCCGAATCCCGGGCGCCATGGCAGGCGGTCGCAAGGTTGAACCACAATAGCGCCGATCCATCGTCGGCGGCGACAGCGCGGCGGAACAGGTCAATGGCGCCGGCGCTGTCGCCGCGCTGCAGCGCCGCCAGACCTTCGGCATTGAGGCGCGCCGGATCGACCGTCATGCGGGCACATTCGCCACTATCATTTTCTGTGAGGCGCGATCACGCGCCGGCACTATCGATTGTCGGGTGCAGCTTGTCCCTCATGGCCTGATAGCGGCTGTTGGCGGCGCTGGCATCGGCATAGGGCTCCTGCAACTCGTGGCTCCAGTAGCGCAGCGATGCCAGCGGAATACGCTGTCCGGTCACGGCGCAATTTACATAGCTGCCGGGGCCGGTCTGCTGATAGGATCCGGAAAGATAGCGCAGCCGGGCCGGCCGTGAAAAACTGTCGAGCATCAGAACAGGCTTCCTTGTCTGCTGGTACCGGTTGCAACCGGCGTTTCACCATCGGCAAAACGGATGGTCAAGCGGCTTTCGGCCTGGGCTGCGGCTGCGGTCGCCACCAGCTTGCCCGCCGGCGTCAGCACCAGGGCATAGCCGCGCGCCAGCACCTGTTCGGGGCCCAGACTGCCGAGCAGGCGCCCCGCCTGATCCAGCCGCGCGGTGGCTCGCGCTGTCGTGTTGACCAGCAACAGCGGCCGCAACCTTGCGCTGCGCGTGTCCAGCCGGGCCTGATCGCGACGAGCAACCACCAGCGTCGCCCGGCCCAGCCCGGCGCCGGCTGTCGCCAGCGCCACCATCGACCGATCGCGCCGTGCAACCAGCAACGCCGGGCGCAGTGCCGCGCTCGCCGCCATCGCCCGCGCCCGCCAGCGTGACGCGGTGATGCCCAGCCCGCGCGGCAGCCGGTCAAACAGATCGTCGGCGCGTTGCATGGCAAGGCCCAGCAGGGCGCGCGGCGGCGGCAGGCGGATGGCGTTGGCGGCGGCCCGCTCGCGGCGCTGCACCAGACCGCGCGCAACGGCGCCATCAAGGCGGGCTGCCTGCATGGCCAGCGCTGCCTTTAGTTCGGCCAGCACCGGCACGGCGCGTTCAGCCGCCGCGGTCGGTGTCGGTGCCCGCCAATCGGCGGCATAGTCGATCAGCGTTGTATCGGTTTCATGGCCGACCGCACTGATCAGCGGAATCTCGCTCATCGCGGCCGCGCGAACGACGATTTCTTCGTTGAAGGCAGCCAGATCCTCGATCGAGCCACCACCG
>JBBRIC010000119.1:0-7422 GCA_038221665.1 Sphingomonadales bacterium | reverse complement strand
CAATGAGGCCCTGGTCGTGCAGCACCTCGCCAAAGCCTTTGGAGGTAACGAACACCTCATCAAGCCCGGCATAGAAACGCCGCAGGATTGCCTCGCCGATCGGCCGGAACCAGCCAAGGCCGTAATATTCCAGATAGGTCTCAAAACGCGTGTGGAAGGATGCAACCACCGGCACGCCCATCGCCTTGGCCAGTTTCTTGGCCGAATGGCCGAGCAGATCGGGCGCCGACAGATGGAAGATATCGGGATCAAAGGCCCGGATATCACGCTGCAAGGCGGCGGGCAGCCGGCGTGCGACGCGATATTCGGCGCGGCCGGGGATAGATACCGACGGCACCGAAACCAGCGTGCCGGCAGGCGGAAATGCCGGCGTCCGGCTGGTCGGCGAATAGACCCGCACCGTGCAGCCCTGCGCTTCGAAATAGGCGACCAGACGGTTCAGCGCCTGATTGGCACCATCGCGGACATAATTGTAATTGCCAGAAAACAGCGCAATCCGCAGCGGCCGTGCCGCAACGGCTGGTTCGATTGGCAGCCGAAAGGCAGTCGCCACGGGCATTCCTTCACGCATCACTTTCAGATCATATATGCCTGCATTGTGACCGGCTTGCGGCAGCCAAATGGCCGGCCCAAGGCGAAAATTCAGGACGTCGGGATCTATTCGCCCTTGCGGCCGGCCTTTTCAGCAAGGCCCGAAACGCCTTCGCGGCGCGCCAGTTCGGCGCGAATATCATCCCAGCCAAGCCCGGCATCGGCCAGCAAAATGGCCAGATGAAAGATGAGGTCGCTGGCTTCGGAAACGATGTCGGCGCGGTTGCTGCCCATTGCTGCGATGACAGTTTCAACCGCTTCCTCACCCAGTTTCTGGGCGATCTTGGCGCGGCCCTTGCCCGTCAATTTCGCCACATAGGACAGGGACGGGTCGCCATGGCGATTGCGGATCACATCCGCCAGCAGCCGATCGAATTGGTCGATGCTCATCGCCGCACGCGTATTCCTGCCGCCGCCAGCGCGTCCTTGGCATCGGCGATCGAGGCTTCGCCGAAATGGAAGATCGAGGCGGCAAGCACAGCGCTGGCATGGCCATGGGTGACGCCGCGCACCAGATCATCGACGCTGCCAACCCCGCCGGACGCGACCACCGGCACCGGCACCGCATCGGCGATGGCGCGCGTCAGGGCGAGGTCATAACCGTTGCGGGTGCCGTCGCGGTCCATGCTGGTCAACAGGATTTCGCCGGCACCCAGCGCCGCCGCTGCAACGGCATAATCGATAGCATCGACCCCGGTGGCGCGGCGGCCGCCATGGCTAAAAACCTCCCACCGGCCATTGCCGACCGCCTTGGCATCGACCGCGACGACGACGCATTGGTCGCCAAAGCGCATGGCGAGTTCACCGATCAGGGCGGGGCGCGCCACGGCGGCTGAATTGACCGCGACCTTGTCGGCGCCAGCCAGCAGCAACGCCCGCGCATCTTCGACCGACCGCACCCCGCCGCCGACGGTCAATGGCATGAAACAGGCATCGGCGGTGGCTTCAACGATGTGCAGCAAGGTCGATCGATCCTCATGGCTGGCGGTGATATCGAGAAAGGTCAGTTCATCCGCCCCCGCTGCATCATAGGCGCGCGCTGCCTCGACAGGGTCCCCGGCATCGCGCAGGCCGACAAAATTGACGCCCTTGACGACGCGGCCATCGGCGACATCGAGGCAGGGGATGATGCGGATGGCAAGGCTCATGCCGCCACCGCAATGGCCACCGCTATGGCTTTGGCAAGATCCAGCCGGCCGTCATACAGCGCCCGGCCGGTGATGACGCCCTCGATATTGGGCTGGCCAACCAACCCCATGATATCGGCCATGCCGGCCACGCCGCCGGACGCGATGACCGGCACCGGGCTGACGGCGGCAAGCGCCAGCGTTGCTGCGAGATTGACGCCTTTCAGCATCCCGTCGCGCCCGACATCGGTGAACAGCAGCGCAGCGACGCCTGCATCGGCAAACCGCGCTGCCAGCATTGCCACCGACACGGTAGAGCGTTCCGCCCAGCCGCGCGTGGCGACCAGGCCATCGCGCGCATCGACGGCAACGACGATGCGGCCGGGGTGGGCCATGGCGACATCGCGGACAAGTTGCGGGTTTTCCAGCGCGGCGGTGCCCATCACGACGCGCCAGACGCCGGCATCGAGCCAGGCCTCGACCTGGGCGCGGCTGCGGATGCCGCCACCGACCTGCACCTTGCCGCCAAAGCCCGTGATCGCAGCGCGAACGCCATCACCGTTGCGGCTGTCGCCGGCAAAGGCGCCATCCAGATCGACGACGTGCAGATGGCTGGCGCCGGCCATCGCAAATTCGCGCGCCTGTGCCCCTGGATCATCGGCATAGATGGTAGCGCGGTCCATATCGCCTTCGGCGAGGCGCACGCATTTGCCGCCCTTCAGATCGATGGCGGGAAAGATGATCATGCGGCCAGCCAGCGCTGTAGAAACGCAAGGCCATAGCCCTGGCTTTTTTCGGGGTGGAACTGCACGCCGGTGATATTGCCGCGCGCCACGATCGCCGGAAAAACGCCGCCATGGTCGCTGGTCGCGGTCACATCGCCGGGGTCTGCGGGATCGAAGCGATAGGAATGCACGAAATAGGCATCGCCTTGCGCAACGCCGCTGTCATTGGCGGCTGTTACCCGATTCCAGCCCATGTGCGGAATTTTAAGGCTTGCATCGCCGGGCTCCAGCCGGGTCACACTGCCCGGCAACCAGCCAAGCCCTTGATGGACGCCATGTTCATGGCCGATGCTGGCCAATAGTTGCATGCCGACACAGATGCCCAGAAAGGGCACGCCGCGCCCGATGACAGCATCGGTCAGCGCAGGCTCGATTCCGGCGGCCCCGCGCAAGGCGCCGATGCAATGTGCAAAGGCCCCGACGCCCGGCAGCACGATGCGATCGGCGGCAGCGATGCGCCGCGGATCGGCAGTAACCTCGACCGATGATGCGCCGGCGGCAATGAGGGCGCGCGCCGCCGATCGCAAATTGCCGGCGCCATAATCGACAACGACAAGGCGATCAGGCACCACCCGGCGCCCCACCGAGGCTGCCTTTGGTCGACGGGATGGCGTCGGCCTTGCGCGGATCGATGGCGATGGCGGCGCGCAGGGCGCGGGCCAGCCCCTTGAAACAGCTTTCGGCGATATGATGATTGTTGACGCCATAGAGCGTTTCGACATGGAGGGTGATGCCGGCGCTGCCCGCAAAGGCAGCAAGGAATTCCTTGACCATTTCGGTATCGAGATCGCCGAGCCTGGGCTGGCTGAAGCTGGTTTTCCAGACGAGATAAGGACGCCCGGAAATATCGAGCGCAACCCGGGTCAGCGTTTCATCCATCGGGATCAGCGCATCGCCATAGCGGGTGATGCCGCGCCGGTCACCCAGCGCCCGGGCCACCGCTTCGCCGAGCGCGATACCAGTGTCTTCGGTGGTGTGATGCCCGTCGATGTGCAGATCGCCCTTGGTCGTCACGCTGATGTCGATGAGGCTGTGGCGGCTCAGCTGTTCGAGCATATGGTCGAGAAAACCGATCCCGGTGCTGACCCGATAGTCACCGCTGCCATCGAGATCGATGGCGATCTCGATCGATGTTTCCTTGGTGGTCCGGCTGATGGTGGCGGTGCGGTTCATGCCATCGGGCGGTAGAGCATCCCACCCCGGCGGGCAAGTTGAAGGACAATCCACCATGATTGCCCGGCGACCGGCGGCCCTCCGGCGCGCCGCCGAACAAGCGTCGTCGTGTTCGATAATATCGGCGGGCCAGAGCCGATTTCTCCATAGTGAAATCAGGTGGGTCATGCCCGGAAAGACCGATAAATCCGACTGCGAAAGGCTATTGGCCGATCGCCGTGCGCGCCGCATCGGCGATCGACAATATTTCCCAGGCAGCCTGCACGGCGCGAAAGCGATCGGCCTTGGTCGCATCGCCGCCCGCGACATCGGGGTGGCTTTCCTTGGCAGCGACCCGCCAGGCGGCCTTTATGGTCAGCATGTCGGCGTCGCTGTCGCAGCCGAGCACCGCCAGTGCGTCCAATTCGGCGCGGCTGCGGCTGCCATCGCCCGGCCCGCCCCATTCCCCAGGCGCGGCGCGTTTATATTCGCGCTGGGCATCCTCGCTTTTGGCGCGTTCGGCGGCCTGTTCGGGCGTCAGGCCGGCGAAATAATCCCAATTGGCATTATATTCAGCGGCATGGGCTTCACAAAAATACCAGCGCTCCGGGCGGTTGGGGGCCTTTGGCGCCGGCCGGTCGCCGGCGTTGCTGCAGCCATGGCGGTCGCACAGCCGCACCTCGACAGCGGCATTGCCGCTGCCATAGGGGCGCCAGCGCGGGAACCCCCAATCATCGGTGCGGCGCGAACGGGCCATGGCTGTTGATGCTGCTCCCAGAATGAATCAGGCGAATCAACCGCCTGTTTCGTTTCCCTAGCGCAGGGCCGTGCGGCACCGCCAGTGGCCATGGTGTCAGCGTTTCAGGAACCCTGCCGCCATCCCCATGATTTCATCCAGCGGATTGCCGTCCTTGTTGGTGTCGATCATGCCCATCAAGACGCTTGCGGCGCTGCCGTTCTGGCCACCACCAAGCAGGCCGCCGAGCATGCCGGCAAGCCCGCCGCCAGCAGGTGCAGCAATGGTGCCGGTACCATTGCCGAGCGCGCTGGCCGCCATGGTGGCGATCATTGGCAGCAGGGCGGCAATCGCAGCCATGTCGATGCCGGTTTTGGCGGCCGCATGGGCCGTGGCCGCTTCGGCAGCGCCATCGGGCAGCATGGCGGCAACGATATCATTGCCTTGCGCAACAGCGCCTTCGCTGGCGGCAGAGCCTCTGAAGGCCGCGGCCATCCCGGCCAGTTCATCGACCAGCGAGCCATTGCCGGCCTGCGCCTGTTTTGCCATGCCACCGGCAAGCGCCGGCACCAGCGCCGCGACCGCGCTGTTCGCCTGCTCGGGCGAAATGCCGACGCGGGCGGCCATGGCGGCGATGCCATCGGCGCCGCCCATGCGGGCAATCATGTCCATGATCTGCTGTGTCATTTCCGGTTTCCCATTCGCGATCATCGCCGATCATCCCAACCTACACGGGACAGATGACATTTGCGACCGTGTTCCGACCAAGACGATCTGCCCGGCCACCCTGTTCCCGCCGCAAAACCGGCCAAGCATCGACAAAACCGCTCTTGCCGCGCTAGACGCTGCCGCTACGCGACCATTGTTCCGTCGGGGTTGTTACAGTTATATGTCGAAAATCGCGCTTATTACCGGGGTCACCGGGCAGGATGGTGCCTATCTGGCCGAACTGCTGCTGGCCAAGGGCTATGTCGTCCATGGCGTCAAACGTCGGTCATCCTCGTTCAACACCGCCCGCATCGACCATTTGTACAAGGACCCGCATGAGGGCCAGACGAATTTCCATCTGCACCATGGCGACATGACCGATGCGACCAATCTGATCCGGCTGGTGCAGGAAACCCAGCCCGATGAAATCTATAATCTGGCGGCGCAAAGCCATGTCCAGGTCAGTTTTGAAACGCCCGAATATACCGCCAACGCCGATGGCCTTGGCACGCTGCGCCTGCTGGAGGCGATCCGCATATTGGGCCGTGAAGAAACCACCCGCTTCTATCAGGCCTCGACATCGGAACTTTACGGGCTGGTGCAGGAAACACCGCAAAGCGAAACCACGCCCTTTTACCCGCGCAGCCCCTATGCGGCGGCAAAGCTTTACGCCTATTGGATCACGGTCAATTACCGCGAAGCCTATGGCATCCACGCCACCAACGGCATCCTGTTCAACCATGAAAGCCCGTTGCGCGGCGAAACCTTTGTCACCCGCAAGATCACCCGCGCCGTCGCTGCGATCGAAACCGGTTCACAATCAAAGCTTTACCTTGGCAACCTCGATGCCAAGCGCGATTGGGGCCATGCGCGGGATTATGTCGAGGGCATGTGGCGCATTGTCCAGCATGCAACGCCCGAAGACTGGGTGCTGGCCACCGGCACCACGACATCGGTGCGCACATTTGTCGAACTGGCCTTTGCCGAAGTTGGCCGCCGCATCGACTGGCAGGGCGAAGGCAAGGACGAAATCGGCCGCTGCCGCCATACCGGCGCCGTGCTGGTTGCGGTCGATGAGCGCTATTTCCGCCCGACGGAGGTCGATCTGCTGCTGGGCGACCCCAGCAAGGCGCGCGACAAGCTGGGCTGGCAGCATCAATCGACGATGGAAGACCTGGTGCGTGAAATGGTTGCCGCCGACCTGTTGGAGGCGCGCCGGCACGCCGCTGCCACCTCGATCGTCGCGGATCGAAACGCGGCCTGATGTTCGATCTTGCGGGGCGGACGATCTGGGTTGCGGGCCACCGCGGCATGGTCGGGGCGGCGCTTGTCCGCCGGCTGGAACGCGATGGCCATCGGCCGCTGGTCGCCGGCCGCGACCGCGTCGATCTGGTCCGCCAGGCGGCGGTCGAGGCGTTCATGGCCGAAACCCGCCCCGATGTCGTCATCATCGCTGCGGCGCGGGTTGGCGGGATCGCCGCCAATGCCGCCCGGCCGGTGGATTTCCTGCACGACAATCTGCTGATCGAAGCCAATATCATGCGTGCGGCTGCCGATCATGGCGTCAAAAAGCTGTTGTTTCTCGGCTCATCCTGCATCTATCCGCGCCTCGCTTCGCAGCCGATGGCCGAATCCGCCCTGCTGACCGGGCCGCTGGAGCCGACCAACCAATGGTATGCGGTGGCCAAGATCGCCGGCATCAAGCTGGCCGAGGCCTATCGCCAGCAACTGGGGCTGGATTTCATCAGCGCCATGCCGACCAATCTTTATGGGCCGGGCGATAATTATGATCTTGAATCGAGCCATGTCATCCCGGCGTTGCTGCGCAAGGCCGTGGCGGCGCGCGATACCGGTGCGCCCGAGATGATGGTCTGGGGCAGCGGCACGCCTTTGCGTGAATTCATGCATGTCGATGATCTTGCCGATGCGCTGGTTTTCCTGCTCGAACATTATTCCGACAGTCAGCACATCAATATCGGCACCGGCAGCGAAGTGACGATCGCCGCCGTCGCCCAATTGATCGCCGATACTGTCGGCTATACGGGCAAGCTGGTTTTCGATGCCTCCCGCCCCGATGGCACCCCGCGAAAACTGATGGATTCGAGCCGGCTGCTGGCCATGGGCTGGGCGCCTGAAATCGCGCTTGGCGCTGGCCTGGCAAATGCCTATCAGCATTTTATCGCAAGCGATGCCAAGCGCTATCAACCATGAAGCTGACGGTGATTACCGTGTGTTTCAACGCCGCCGCCACGATTGCCGATGCCTGTCTTTCGGTGGCGGCGCAGGATTGGCCGGATGTTGAACATATCATCATCGATGGCGG
>JBBRIC010000118.1:0-7425 GCA_038221665.1 Sphingomonadales bacterium | reverse complement strand
GGCGCACGTGCCGACACAGACACTGACCATGCCCGAAAATGCGGTCGTGAACGGTATCGGTGCGGCAATCATCCTTGGATCGGTGGCTGCCACCAATCTGATCTATGGTGGGGCCTATTCGACCATCGTTACGATATTCTTGCTGGCCTATGCTGCGGCGATGGTCGCCATGGCCTATATCGTCGGTCGCCTGATCAGTCGCACCGTTGCCCAGAGCCAAGCCAGTGCCGAAGCCGCCATTGCGCTGGAACATGCCGTCGACACTGTGGCTGCGGAACGCGATGCCAAGACGCGGTTCATTGCCACCGCCAGCCACGATCTTGGCCAGCCATTGCAGGCGGCCAGCCTGTTCTTTGACCAGACGATACGCGCTCGCGACGATGTTTCCCGGGCTCGCGCCGCCGATGGCGTCAGGAAGGCCTTTGTTTCGGCCGACCAATTGCTGTCGCATATGCTGAACCATCTGCGGCTGGAGGCCGACGCCGTCGAGCCGCATGTATCGCAAACCATGCTGATCCCGCTGCTCGAACGGTTGATGGCGCAATATGGCCCGGTCATCAAAGCGGCTGGTATCGCGATCAGAATCGCCCGGGGCGACCATCTGGCGGTGCTCGATCCCGTGCTGCTTGAACGCGCCCTTGGCAATCTGGTCAGCAACGCCGTGCAGCACAGCGGTGCAACCCGTGTGCTGCTCGCGGTGCGGTGGCACGGCACGGACCGGCTGCGATTCTGGGTCATCGACAATGGCGTCGGCGTCGGGCGCATCGATGCGGCACGGATCTTTGACGATTACTATCGTGGCTCGGATTCGCGCGAAGCCGTGCGCAGTGGCTTTGGGCTGGGCCTGTCATCGGTACGCCGCATTGCGTCCCTGATGGGCGGCACGGCCGGCCTTGATCCGCGCTGGCTGAAAGGCTCGGCCTTTTATCTCGAAGTGCCGCGTCGACAGGGCACACGCGCCCGCACGCCCCGCGTTCGCAGGCTGCGATCATGAGACGGATATTGATCTGCGATGATCATGCGCTGGTCCGCGAGGCGCTGGCCGGAACCGCGCGGCTCGCCTGGCCCGAGGCCATGGTCACAGAGGTCGGTGATTTCCCGAGTGCCTGGGCCGAAGCCGCCAATGGCCATGACCTGTGCATCGCCGATCTGATGATGCCGGGCGCCGGGCCCTTGGCGGGGATCGACGGGATTTTGCGCGTCGCGCCGGCGATGCCGGTGCTGATCGTCACCGGGACCGAGGATGATGCCCTGTTGCTCGATCTGCTCGACCGCGGTGTGGCAGGGTTTGCCCCCAAGACCGCCAGTGGCGCGATCATCGAAGCGGCGCTGCGGCTGATCGGCGCCGGCGGGCGCTACCTTCCGGCGCGCCTCGCCCAGATTGCCGCATCGCGCCTCGATGGCGGGGCTGTCACCGTGATCCGTGATGACGCAGCAACGCTTGCCGAACGCCTGACCGACCGCCAGCTCGCCGTGCTGCGGCTTGTTGCTTATGGCCAGTCGAACAAGGAAATCGCTCGCAATCTAGACCTGGCGCCGTCGACAGTGAAAACCCATTTGACCCATGCGATGGCTTGCCTTGGCACGAACAATCGGACCGAGGCAGCCATCAAGGCGCGTTTGCTGGACCTGATCTAGACTCTCTTGCAATTGGGCGGCACCGGGCCGGTGCCGACTCCACTTGGCTGCAAGGGCGTTAGAGCATGATGACATCAGGTATCATCACCATGATTGCCCTTTGGGCAACCCCTGCGGGGCGGTGTTGCTTTTAGCGCATGGCGGCGTCACTTGTCGGCACCGATGCGCTGCATCGCTGCTTTCCGCGCTCCTTGCCACGCACCAAAATCAACACCGTCCTGGCGATCCTACCTGATGTCATCACGCTCTAGAGCCGATTGCGCTCAGCTTTAGGAAATCCGTCATCCCAGGCTTGACCCGGAATGACGCCATGGTTCAGGCTTTCGGCTTGATCGCCAGCAATTCGATATCGAACAACAGCACCGCACCGGGCGGGATCGTGCCACCAGCGCCGCGCGCGCCATAACCGAGCGCCGGCGGCACCACGAAATGGAATTTAGCACCGGTGGGCATCAATTGCACGCCTTCGGTCCAACCGGGAATGACCTGATCGAGCGGAAAGGCCGCGGGTTCCCCCCGCTGATAGGATGAATCGAATATCGTGCCGTCGATCAACCGGCCCTCATAATGTACCAGCACAGTATCGTTGCGGGCCGGGCGAGCGCCATTGCCCGGGCGGATGACATGATATTGCAGACCGCTGCCGGTAGTCGTGACACCTGGTTTTTTGCCATTATCGGCCAGAAACGCCATATCGGCCTGCCGAACGGCAGCCACCTGGCTGCGCGTGCCGGCCCAGACCAGCAGGCCAACGATCAACAGGATTGCCGCCAGGGCGACAAGCCATTTCATCACGCCGCCTGCATTGGCAGCGTTATCCGGCCCAATCGCCATGGCTTTGACCTTCGACCGGTTTTTACTTCACGCCATCGCGTTCGGCGCGCTTGCGTTCCATCTTGCGGGCGCGGCGGACGGCAGCAGCCTTTTCGCGGGCGCGTTTTTCGCTGGGTTTTTCGTAATGACGGCGCAACTTCATTTCACGGTAAACGCCTTCGCGCTGCAGCTTTTTCTTGAGCGCGCGCAGCGCCTGATCGACATTATTGTCGCGAACCATGATTTGCATGCAGCCGTTCTCTCCATTCACGTCACCGGGGCTGGCACAGCCTTTGCCCTTTGGGCACCGATGCTTGTCAAAATAAGGTGATTCCAGCAAGCGAGCCTGCCAAAGCGAAGGCGGCGCATAGCAGAGCCGGCAGGCGGCCGCAAGCGCCGTACGATTGCGGCAACAACGGCGCTGGAGCCAAAGCTTTTAAGCAGCTATGACCAGCCCATGGTCGATGACATAACCTTTGCCGAACTGCGCCCGCGTCTGGTTGCCGCGATGCTGCCGAATGTGCCATTCGATGGCTGGTCGCCGCTGGCGCGCGATGCTGCGGCCGATCTGGAGGGCATTGATCGCGATATCGCCGCAATGGCGCTGCCCGATGCCGCAACGATGGTCGATAGTTTTACGGCCCGCGCCGATGCGATGATGGCCGACGCCCTGCTGGCGGCCGGGGCTGCGCAGATGAAGGTGCGCGACCGTATCAAACTGGCGCTGCGCACCCGGCTCGAACAGGCCGCCCCGGATCGCGAGGCGGTCAGATCGGCGCTGGCGGTAATGCTGCTGCCGGCCAATGCCGGCATGGCGACGCGCACGCTGTGGCGGACTGCCGATGCAATGTGGCGCGCGGCAGGCGATACCGCCACCGATTTCAACCATTATTCGAAACGCGCCATTCTGGGCGGGGTTTACTCGGCGACGCTGCTGTATTGGCTGAATGATGACAGCGACGATCAGGCCGATACCCTTGCCTTTATCGATCGCCGCATCGATGGCATCATGCGGTTTGAAAAAACCAAGGCGAGCGTCTTGGGGGCGCTGGCCAAACTGCCCGATCCGGCACGTTTTCTCGGGCGACTGCGCTACCCCGACCTGTAGCAGGCGATAACAGCGCTGGCGTGCTGCGGCTGCACATGATAATCACTCGCAATAATGATCGTTGCTCCCTTTTTGCTGGAACGCCTTGCGCGGGGTGAAATCGCCACCATTGCTGCGATCGACCGTGCCGGGCTTGATCCACTGACGGCACGGCGTTTGCACGAATTGGGCTTTGATGAAGGCGTCGATGTCGAATTGCTGCACCGCGCGCCCTTTGGCGGTGATCCTCTGGCGGTCAGGGTCGGTAACATGGTGGTGGCGCTGCGCTGCGCGATGGCGCGCCTCATCGAGCTTGACCGACCGCACCAGACCCCTGCGGAATGAACGCCGCGCTGGCCAATCCGGTGGTGGCGCTGGTCGGGAACCCCAATGCGGGGAAAACCAGCCTGTTCAACGCGCTGACCGGGTCACGGCAGAAGGTTGGCAATTATCCGGGCGTCACTGTCGAGCGTAAAACCGGCAAGCTGGCCTTGGCCGACGGGCGTATCGCCGATCTGATCGACCTGCCCGGCACCTATAGCCTGACGCCGCGATCCCCCGATGAAGCGGTGACGCGCGATGTCGTGCTCGGGCGGCTGGCCGGGGAAAAGCAGCTCGATGCCATCATAGCCGTCATCGATGCCACAAATCTGCGCAATCACCTGCGCTTCGTGCTGGAATTGCGCCGGCTTGGCCTGCCGGTGCTGGTGGCGCTGAACATGGTCGATCTGGCGGCGCGTGACGGGCTGCACATCGATACTGCCCGGCTTTCGGCCATTCTGGGCCTGCCCGTTGTCGAAACGGTTGCAGTGCGAAAGCGCGGGCTGACCGACCTCGCGGCCGCTGTCGGCACGATGCTGCGGGACGGAACCCGCCACCCCGCTGTCAACCCCGAGGCCGATATCCGGCTGTTGCAACGCGAGGCGCGGGTGATCGCCCAGACCGTGACGCTTGCCGAAGGCCAGCAGCGGCGTTGGTCGCAACGGCTCGATGCCATTGCGCTGCACCCGTTCTGGGGGCCGCTGTTGCTGCTGGCGCTATTGTTCATGATGTTTCAGGCGGTGTTTGCCTGGGCCGCGACGCCGATGGCGTTTCTGGCCAAAATGGTCACCTCGGGTCAGCTTTGGCTAGCGGCGGGGCTGGCTGATGGGCCTTTGCGTTCTCTGCTTGTCGATGGTGTCCTTGCCGGCGTCGGTGCCGTCATCGTCTTTTTGCCGCAAATTCTCATCCTGTTCTTCTTCATCCTCTGCCTTGAACAATCGGGCTATATGGTGCGCGCTGCCTTTTTGATGGACCGGTTGATGGCCCGCGTTGGTTTGAATGGCCGGGCCTTCATTCCGCTGATTTCGAGCTTTGCCTGCGCCATTCCGGGCATCATGGCGACGCGCAGCATCGATTCGCCACGCGATCGCCTGACCACCATATTGATCGCGCCGTTGATGACCTGTTCGGCGCGGCTGCCGGTCTATGCCGTCATCATCGGCGCCTTCATTCCCGATCGACCAGTGGGGGCGGGGCTGGGACTTCAGGGGTTGGGGCTGCAGGGGCTGGTGCTGTTCGGGCTTTACCTCGCGGGCGTTGCGGGCGCGCTGGTCGCGGCCTGGGCCTTGCGCCACAGCGTCACCAAAGGCGCCAGCCCGACGTTTTTGATGGAAATGCCCAAATATCAATGGCCCTCGCCGCGCGACATCATGATCGGGATTTACCAGCGCGCCCTCGCCTTTCTTACCCGCGCCGGTGGCATCATCCTTGTCTCGACCATCCTCTTATGGGCGCTGGCGACCTGGCCAAAACCGCCCGTCGGCTGGACTCGGCCGCCGCTGGAATACAGCATCGCCGGTCGCATCGGGGCGGGGCTGGAGCCGATTTTCCGGCCCATCGGTTTCAACAAGGAAATTGCGCTGGCGCTGGTCCCTGGCATGGCGGCACGCGAAGTGGCGGTATCGGCGCTGGGCACGGTCTATGCGCTACAGGGTGTCGACAAGGACCATAGCGAAGGTCTGATCAGCAGGTTGCGCGGCGCCTGGAGCCTGCCAACGGCGCTGGCCTTTCTCGCCTGGTTTGTCTTTGCGCCGCAATGTATTTCAACGCTCGCCGTCACCCGCCGCGAAACCGGCGGCTGGGCCTGGCCGGCGTTCATGTTCGCCTATCTGTTCGGCGCCGCCTATGTCGCAGCGGGGTTGACCTATTGGGTGGCGATGGCGCTCGCCTGATCGGTCGGAACAGGAGCCCGGCCTGCGGCCAGGCCCCTGTTCAGCGCCTTATGCCGATACGATAGTTGGCGCCATGCTGCGTCGGCGCATCGCGGTGCCAATCACGCCAAAGCCGATCAGCAGCATCGCCCAGCTCGCGGGTTCGGGAACGCCGCCGGGGTTGGTGCCGCCGGACAGGAAAACGCCGGAGTTGGAGGTGTAACTGACTTGGGCGGGCAGGATCAGTTGCAGCGCCGAAGTGCTGCCATACAGCGATTTGCCGCTGTTGCCAGCTGCGCCGCTCAGAAAATGGAACAGGCCAAGTGATTGCGACGCGCCGGTCAGCGCAAAGACGCCGGTAAAGGTCGTGAACAACGGGTTTGGCTCCGTCCAGCTATAGCTGACCCAGTTTCTTTGCGAAAAGATGAAGGGGTCGCCGCCATTGCCGGCGTTGTAGGTGAGGTCAGCCGTGGCGTTGCCGAAATGTAGAATATCACGGATGGAGGCAGAACCACCTGCGGAGGTGTCCAAACTGCCATCCAGCGTGAATTGCACGGTGATGTTGGTGCTGGTTGCAGCGCTGGCTCCAGCGATGATGAAATTCAGCGTGTCGGCAAATTGCGCGACGCCCTGCCCGCCGTGGCGATAATCGGAGATGGAATTGACGCCCAGTTCGCCAGTCTCCAGGCTGGATCGGGCAAAAGCGCTGCTGGTCAACAGGCTGCGGTTTCCCCGCCCGACCTCATTTGTCAGGGTGGCGCTGCTGGCGCTTGATTTCAGATTATAGTCGCCACCGGAGGTTCCAGATCCACCGCCCGAGCAAAAACTCCCGTTTATGATTTCCTGCTCACAGCCTGAGACGAAGCGCTCGCTCGGGGTGTCACCCATTCGGGTGTAGTTAAAGGAGGAATCCTGACCCGTCCGAAAAGCGGAAACGGATCGCGTCAGGGTCAAAAAGTCGCTGGTTGAAGCCGACGTGCCCACACCAAAACCGTTGGTCTGGTCTGCCAACGCTGCGGTCGACAGGCCGGTCGTGATCGCCAGCGTCGCCAGTACAAATTTCACGTTCATGTTAGTTTCCCTTGTTAAGGCGCCATTGCCGCTCGCCAGACACTGGCACGCACACCGCACCGCCCAACTCACAAGTTTAGGTTAGGGTTTCGCACCGGCCCGCAACATCCGCCGGATGGGGGAACCAGATGGGGGAGGCGCGCCAATGGATTGACGCGCGGGGCATGTCTGGCGCACCCGTTGGCCATGGCCGCAAAGGAAGCAACCATCTGGGCGCGAGGCGCCGACCCAACAGGCCCGGCTCTGCGCCAGCCGATCGATCCGTTTCGCTATGTCGTCAAGGTCAATGCGACGGCAGCGGTCACCGGGCTGGTGTTTTTTTCGCTCGCTGTCGTCTTTGCCTGGACAATGTTCAAACCCTATGTGCCGGCAGCGATAATGCAGCCCTGGCTGTGGATGAGCGCGCTGTTTCTGCTGGCCTGGCTGATTGCCGATATCGTGTTTCTGGTGCGCCGTCCCGATGACCGCGAACTGGTCATGGTCTGGACCCGGGTCCAGATGCTGATCCGGCTTGGGTCGAACACCATTGTCATCGCGACTATCTGGCTGTTCCTGATGCATGCGCCGCGCGACCTGCAACTCGTCATGACGATCTTTTATGTGGCGCACGTGCCGACACAGACA
>JBBRIC010000117.1:0-7495 GCA_038221665.1 Sphingomonadales bacterium | reverse complement strand
AGACTCTGGTCAAATATGAAACTCGGTTGGGTGAGGTCGAGGCGGCGCGGGCGGAAGCCTATGGCGGCCTGAAGGAACAATTGGCTGCCGTCGCGCTGGGCCAGGACAGGGTTTCAGGGGCAGCGGCCAAGCTGGAAACGGCGCTGCGATCGTCAGGCAAGGTCGCCGGGCGCTGGGGTGAGGAACAATGCCGCAATGTGCTGGAGGCCGCCGGCCTTGTTGAAGGCATTGATTTTGAAACGCAATGGTCGATCGATGCCGAGGCCGGCAACAAGCAGCGCCCGGATTTCAAGATCAATTTGCCGGGCGATCGCGTGCTGGTCATCGACGTCAAATGTTCGATCGATGCCTATGTCTCGGCGGCCGAGGCCCAAGATCCGGCGCTGCGCCAGACGTTTCTGACCGCCCATGCCCGGGCGATCCGCAGCCATGCCGATGGCCTTGCCAAAAAGGATTATGCCAGGGCGGTCGGCAACGCCGTTGAATTTGTAGTGCTTTTTGTGCCGGGCGAAAATTTTCTCGGCGCGGCGCTGGAGCATGACCGCAGCCTGATGAATGATTTTTTCAAGCGGCAGGTGGTGCTGGCCGGCCCTGTAAATCTGGTGGCGGTGGCGCGCACGGTGGCGGCGCTGCGCGATCAGGCGCGACTGGCCAAGGAAGCTGCCGAAATCGCCAAGCTCGGCCGTGAGCTTTACGATTCGATCCGCATCATGGGTGGCAATTTCCTCGCCGTGCAGAAATCCCTGGAGGGCGCGGTTGGCAATTGGAACCGGCTTGTCGGCCAGATCGACAGCCGGGTGATGACGCGGGCGAGGCGCTTCAAGGACATGGGCGCTGCAACCGGCCTTGATGAACTGGGTGAAATCGTCGCGGTGGCGCAGGTGCCGATGCTGCCGACCGCAACCGAACTCGCCATCATGGCCCTGCCGCACCCGGATGAGCCTGCGTTGCCGGCTGCGGCCAATTTTCGGGCGCAGCCCTAAGCCTTAACAAGCGTGGACGCAGCGGCTATACCCCACCCAACAGACGCAACAGGGACAATTTTGATGGCGAATATCTTGGGCAATTTGAACCGGGCATTGCTGCTTGGCGGCACCTTGCTGCTGCTCGTCGTGGTCGTCGCGCATGGCGGCGCCATCAGCAGCGCGCCGGCCAATTGGTTCAGCTGGTTTTTACGCTTCGCCCATGTGCTTGCCGGCATCCTCTGGATCGGGCTTTTATATTATTTCAATTTCGTCCAGATCCCGACCATGCCCAAAGTCCCCGCCGAACTGAAACCGGCGGTATCGAAATATATCGCGCCCGAGGCCTTGTTCTGGTTCCGCTGGGCCGCCATCGCGACCCTGGTTCTGGGCCTCGCCATCGCCGGCGCGCCGCCACAGCTTTACCTTGTGCAGGCGCTGACGTTCCAGGCACCCTATCGCCTGATCGGGCTTGGCATGTGGCTTGGCATTATCATGGCGGCGAACGTCTGGATGTTCATCTGGCCGGCGCAAAAGATCGCACTCGGCATGATCGATGCCAGCGCCGAGGCCAAGGCGGCCGCCGCCAAAAAGGCGATGCTGTTCAGCCGCACCAATTTCGTGCTGAGCTTTCCCATGCTCTATTGCATGGTAACGCAATATGGCCAGCTTGGCTGAACGCGAAAAAATGCCGGGGGGCCTGATTTTTCGAAATAAAAGGACTGTCGATGCTGCCCGCCTTTGTCGCTGTAGATTGGGGCACCAGCAACCGCCGCTGCTATCGGATTGCCCGGGATGGTAGCATCGATGCGCAGACCAGCGATAATCATGGCGTGCTGTCCATCAGCGATTTCCCGGCCGAGATCGCTGCGTTACGGCAATGGGCGGGGCCGCTGCCGCTGCTGCTTGCTGGCACCATCGGTTCAAATCGTGGCTGGGTCGAAGTGCCCTATGTGGCAACGCCTGCGACCCTTGAAGCCATAGCCGATGCGGTCGTCCGCCCGCTTGACGGCGTGGCGGTGGTGCCGGGCGTGGTGCAGGACGATGCCGGCCACCCCGACATCATGCGCGGCGAGGAGGTGCAATTGTTCGGCGCCCGGAAACTGGGCCTGATCGGCGATGGCCTTGTCTGCCACCCCGGCACGCACAGCAAATGGATCGAGGTCGAAAATGCAGCCATCGTGCGCTTTCAATCGATCATGACCGGCGATCTGCTTGCCGCCCTGAAGGCGCATTCCATCCTGTCGGACCTGCTGGTCCATGAGCCCGCCGATGATGATGCCTTCCTTGCCGGCGTCGATCATGCGCTCGATCATGCCGATCTGCCCGCGGCGCTGTTCAGTGTCAGGGCGCGGGTGATCACCGGGCTGTTGCCGGCCAGCGATGCCGCCAGCCGCATTTCAGGCCTGCTGATCGGCACCGACATCCGCATCGGCCTTGGCCATAGCCGACAGGATGTCGTGCCGTTGATCGGCGCGCCGGGGCTTTGCCAGCGCTTTGCCCGGGCGCTGGAACGCGCCGGGCGCAAAAGCCTCTGCATCGACGGTGAAACCGCCTTTATCGCTGGCGCCAGGGCCATTATGGCCGAAATCGCCTGAGGAAGCACGAATGTCCGAAATCGATGATTTTCAAAGGCATTTTGCTGCCTGCCCGATCGTTGCCATCCTGCGCGGCATCCGCCCTGATGAGGTGGAGGCGGTTGGCGAGGCGCTGATCTCCGCGGGTGTCCGGATTATCGAAGTCCCGCTGAATTCACCGCAACCCTATGAATCGATTACGCGTCTGGCGGGGCTGGCGGGCGATGACGCGCTGATCGGCGCTGGCACCGTGCTCGATGCCGAAGCCGTTGTCCGGGTTGCCGGCGCCGGCGGGCGATTGATCGTGTCACCGGTCAGCGATCCGCTGGTCATCGCTGCAACACTCGCCAATGCAATGGTTTCGATGCCGGGCTTTTTGACGCCAAGCGAGGCCTTTGTTGCGGCCGCTGCCGGTGCCCATGCCCTGAAACTCTTTCCCGCCGAAGCCGCATCGCCGGCTGTGCTGCGGGCGCTGAAAGCGGTCCTGCCGCCGGCCCTGCCCGTGCTGATCGTCGGGGGGGTCACGGCCGACACCATGCAGGCCTGGCAGGCTGGTGGCGCCGATGGTTTCGGGTTGGGATCGGCGCTCTACCGCCCCGGCGCGTCGGCGGCCGACGTCGCGCAAGCGGCGGCCGGGTTCGTTGCAGCGTTGGCGGGACAGGCTCGGCACCCGGCATGACGCCGCAGCGTCAGACCTTCAGCGGTTTCAGGCCCAGGCCATGGTCGGGCAGGCAATCCGGCAATTCGGTGTAGCGCACCCTTCGGCCATCGCGGCTGATCCAGATCCGCAGGGAGGCAAACTCCGGGCACGGCTGGTAGCGCCAGCGAAATTCCCAGCCATCGGCCCAGATCGCCAGCTCGCGCGGACTGAAATTCCGGTTAGGTTCACCACTGCCGCGGCGATAGGCCAGCAGCATCCGGTCGGCGATGCCATTGGCGGTCGGCGCATCGATGTCGCGATGAAAAACGCCCAGCCCGATGGCAATGGCCAGCGCCAGGGCAATGCCGGCCAGCACCAGCCGGCGGATGCTTGTCGTTGAAAGCGCCGTCACTGTTTCACCCGCGCTCCGCATAGGCGGCCAGCGGCAGCGGCGTGCCGGTCTGGCGGAGCAGTGCCTGGCGGCGGAAAAACCGCAACAGGCCGGCCGGCCCCATGCGCGACGGCCCCAGCCCCGACAGGCCAAAGCTGGTTTTTTCCGCGTCACCGATGATCGAGGTCAGGGCGCCATCGTTGATCGAAACCGCGCCGGCATGCAGCCGCTCGGCCACCGTTTCGGCCTCGGCGACGGTGCCGGCTATCACCGCCGCCGACAGGCCGAAAACGCCTGAATTTGCCAGCGCCACCGCCTCATCGACCGTATCAAAGGCGATAACCGGGATGATCGGTCCAAAGCTTTCGTCGGTCACAATCGCCATGTCGGGCGTGATGCCGGTAATGACCGTCGGGTACAGCCATTTCCCGCCATGATCGACGATCGTGCCGCCGCAATGAATGGTGGCACCCTTTGCCACGGCATCGGCGATCTGGCTGGCGATGATTTCGGCCTGGCGGGCAAAGATGAAGGGCCCGATGTCGCCGCTGCCGATATCGGGATGGTTGATGGTGACGGCACTGGCCAGCCGGACCAGATAGCCTAAAAATTCAGCATGGATGCTGCGGGCGACATAGACGCGCTCGATCGACTGACAGGCCTGCCCGGTGGCGACAACCGCAGCGCGCAGCGCGATGCCGGCGCTGGTTTCCGGATCGGCAGTGTCGAGGACCAGCATCGGATCCTTGCCACCAAGTTCGAGACTGGCCGGGATAAAGGCCCGTGCCGCCGCTTCGGCAACCTTGCGACCGGTCGCAACAGAGCCCGTGAAGGCGATATAATCGACCCGATCAACCAGCGCCGCGCCGGTTTCGCCATCGCCTTCGATCACCGCAAAAACCGCCGCCAGTGCCGGCACCGACTGGATCGCCTGCAACAGCGGCCGGATAAAACGCGGTGTGACTTCGGATGGCTTGACGATGACGGCAGAGCCTGCCGCCAGCGCCGGGATGGCGTCGATCATGGCGAGCGTCAGCGGGAAATTCCATGGCGAGATGATGCCGACCAGCGGATAGGGGTGCAGCCGCGTGCCGGCGGTGACGCCCGGCAGCGCCGTCGGGATGCGCTGCGAGACGATGTTTTGCACGATTGCCGGTGCTTCCCGCGTCCAGCGCGCGATCATCGCCTTGACGCCATCCAGTTCGATCGCGGCGATGCTGCGCCGGCCGGTGTCGGTCACCAGCGCTGCGATGATGGCAGGGCCATTATCGGTCAACGCCGTTTGAAAGGCGCCGAGCACCTCCAGCCGCGAAGCCAGCGACAGCATCGCCCAGGCCGGCTGGTTGCGCCGCAACCGCGCTGCCAGATCGCCGACGCCCGCTGCCTCCAGCGGTTCGATGTGATAATCGGCAATCCCGGTGCGCGGATCGGCAACGGGCAAGGTGCGGAAAAGCGGAACGGAAGCCATAGCCTGTCACCCTAACCCGGGTTCGAATCGGATGCGAGGGGGCAGCCGAAACCAGTTGGACCTCTGCAGGCCAAATTGCCCGGCTCCGTTGACACGCCACGTTGACAGAAGGGACGACATCCCCTATCGCCCCGCCTTCGCATCGGCAGGGCTCATGAGTCGTGTCGTTCCCATGCTCAAGACGTTCTAAGGCCAATACGATGTTCGCAGTCGTGCGCACCGGCGGAAAACAATATCGGGTCGCCACCGATGATACGATCCTCGTTGAAAAGATCGAAGGCGACGCGGGCACCATGGTGACGCTCGACACGCTGATGTTCGGCGATGCCGGCGCGATCGCCACCGGTGGTGCCGTCACGGCGCGTATCGTTGCGCAGACCAAGGCCGACAAGGTCATCATTTTCAAAAAGCGTCGTCGCCACAATTATCGTCGCAAAAACGGTCACCGCCAGCAGCTGACCGTGCTCAAGATCACATCGGTCGGCTAAGCCCGGACCGCGCAGCACAGGCAGAACAAACCATGGCACATAAAAAAGCAGGCGGCTCATCGCGCAACGGTCGCGATTCGGCCGGGCGCCGTCTTGGCGTAAAGCGCTTTGGCGGGCAGGAATTGCTGGCCGGCACCATCATCATTCGCCAACGCGGCACGCGCGTCCACCCGGGCCGCAACGTCGGGCTCGGCAAGGATCATACGCTTTATGCCACCAGCGACGGCATTGTCGTTTTCCATGAAGGCAAGCTTGGTCGCAAATATGTCAGCGTCGATGTACGACCGATGGCACCCGAAGCGATTGCGGCCGAATAGGCCAACCGGCAACCTTGACTGTTTTTTGAAGGGGGGCCGGGCGACCGGCTCCCCTTTTCCTTTTGAACTGAACGCGCCATGCAATTTCTCGATCAGGCCAAGATTTTCATCGCCGCCGGGTTGGGCGGCGACGGCGCGGTATCGTTCCGGCGCGAAAAATATGTCGAATATGGCGGCCCCGATGGCGGCGATGGCGGCAAGGGTGGCGATGTCATTTTCGAAGCTATCGAAGGCCTGAACACGCTCATCGATTTTCGCTATGCCCAGCATTTCAAGGCCGGGCGCGGCGGCCATGGCATGGGCCGCAACCGCACCGGGGCCGGCGCCGACGACATGCTGATCAAGGTGCCCGTGGGCACGCAGATCCTCGCCGATGATGACGAACGGACGCTGGTGGCAGACATGACCCGCCCCGGCCAGCGCGTTGCGCTGCTGCGTGGCGGCGATGGCGGCAAGGGCAACGACCATTATAAAAGCAGCACCAACCGGGCGCCGCGGCAATTTCAGCCAGGCTTTCCCGGCCGCGACATGTGGGTCTGGCTGCGGTTGAAACTGCTGGCCGATGCAGGGCTTCTGGGCGCGCCCAACGCTGGCAAATCGACCTTTATCAATGCCGTCTCGAACGCCGGTGCCAAGGTCGGCGCCTATCCTTTCACCACGCTGAAACCCCAGCTCGGTGTGGTTGGCCACAAGGGCAAGGAACTTGTCATGGCCGATATTCCCGGCCTGATTGCGGGCGCGGCCGAGGGCGTTGGCATCGGCGACCGGTTTTTGGGCCATATCGAGCGCTGCCGGGTATTACTGCATCTTGTCGATGCCAGCGCCGCAGCGCCCGTCAAGGCCTGGACAACGGTGCGCGCTGAACTTGCCGCCTATGGTGGTGGCCTTGGTGACAAGCCCGAGATATTGGCGCTGTCCAAGGCCGATCTGGTCAGCGCTTCGGGCCTTGCCGCCAAAAAGCGCGCGCTTGAAAAAGCCAGCGGGCGCGAAGTATTGGTGTTTTCGGCGGCAACCCGGCAGGGCCTTGACGCGGTTCTGGATGCCTTGATCGAACTGGCCGGGCGCGACGCTGCGGCCGTCAAATCGGAATATCAGGCGTGGACGCCGCTCTGAACCCCGCCGAGCGTTTTGGCCCGGCCGCCTGCCCGCGGTTGATCGTCAAGATCGGATCGTCGCTGCTCGTCGATGACGCTGGCATGGTCCGGCGAGAATGGCTGGCATCGGTCGTTGCCGATGTTGCCGCGCGGCGCAGCGCCGGCCAGTCGATCATCATCGTCTCCTCGGGCGCGATTGCGCTTGGTGCGCGTCGGCTAAAGCTTGAAAAGGCCGGCCGGGCCAGCCTTGAAGACGCCCAGGCCGCCGCCGCTGTCGGCCAGGTGGCGCTGTCGGCAGTGTGGGAAGGTTTGCTGTCGGCCGCTGGCCTGACCATGGCGCAGGTGCTGCTGACGCTCGGCGATCTTGAGGATCGGCGGCGCTATCTGAATGTTGCCGCGACGATCGGGCGTTTGTTGGCGTTGGGCGCGGTGCCGGTGCTGAATGAAAATGATACGGTTGCCACCAGCGAAATCCGCTTTGGTGACAATGACCGGCTGGCGGCGCGGGCGGCACAGGCGGCAGGGGCGACCGGCGTTGTGTTGCTCAGCGATATCGAT
>JBBRIC010000116.1:0-7626 GCA_038221665.1 Sphingomonadales bacterium | reverse complement strand
GCGGCCACCGGCGGCATCGAGTTTTTCAACGATTATAGTATCGAAACCAAGGCTTTGCAGGCGCATCGCACAGGCGATGCCGCCGATGCCCGAGCCGATGACGATGGCCGTTTGGCGTTGCATTACTGCCTGTCCTGTCATTCAGCGGCGGCGCCGCGACTGTGCTACGATGCCGCTGGCCCTGACGCTGATCAAGGCCGATCGTCATCAAGGGTTTGCCCGGATGAGCCGGGTGATCTTGCCCGCGCAACGCGTCGTCTAGGCCCTACACGCCCCGTATTCAAAGGCAAACATGTCGCAGCGTCGGGCCGACGCGCAAACGGCGGCGACCTTGCGATCGCCGCCATGCCTGTCGTTTCGATCGCAGCGCGGTGGTTAAAGTTATTGCGCCGGTGGGGCTTGCGCCGGCGCAGCGGCTGGTTCGGCGGTGGCTTCGGCGGCGGCTTCGGCGGCGATTGCAGCCATGGTGGCTTCATCCTCCACCGAGACGTCGACGCGGCGGGCGTTGCTGTAATCGGTCGTGGTGTCGGTCGTGTTGGCCGGTTTGACGAGATCGATATTGGCCTCGCGCACGCCGAGCGAGATCAGCACAAGCGCAACGGCCTTGGCCCGGTTTTTCGACAGTTCGGCGTTCATCGCTGCATCGCCGCGGGGGTCATTATACCCCGAAACGGCCAGATGTGTGTCGGGATGGGCGGCGACATAGGCCAGCAGGGGCGCCGCCGCCGCCGGCATTTCCGGCGTTACATCGGTTTTTGCCGTATCGAAATACACCGACAGGGCAGGAATTCCGGCAACGTCATTGGCAATGATGCCGGCACCTTCCGGAATCGCCGCCGTCACCGGCACAGCGGTAGCCGCTGCCATCATTTCGGGTTCGGCCGCAGCATGGTGGCGCGAAACCAGGCTGAAAACCAGCAAGCCACCAAGCACCAGCAGCAGCAGCGGCACAAACAACCCGCGCATCGGCGCGCCGGTCACCACCATCCCGGCAGGGTCACGACGATCGTCATCGTCAGGCGTTACAGCCGCCGCCATCATGGGCATTGCCGCAGAAGCGGCGGCGGCAGGTGCCATTGTAGCTGCAGCCGCACCGCCGAACAGGCCAAGCTTGCCGAAATGATCGGCGAGGAGATAATAGACCGTCACGCGGTTCTTGGTGGTATCGCCCGCCATGCGTTGGCCGATAGCAGCAATGGCGGCATCGAGATCGCTGTCGGAATCGGTCAGTGCCAGCTTTTTCTTGCAAAAACTGTCCCGCACCCGATCTGTTTCGTCGCTATCGGAAAACGAGACCATCGAGGCGTCGCGGTTGCGCAGCGCTATGCCGCAATGGCGGACAATGCCGGCGATCGCCGCATCATCGGCATCGGGCACATATTTCTTGACGTCGACCGACCAATCTTCGCTCATTCCCCAAACCCCCTCAAATCGGGCTGTCGTGGTTCCCACGGCAATCACCCGGAAGCTGCGGCATGCTAACGCGATTATTTGTCGCGGTAAACCATGGTTGACGCAGGAAATGCAGGATTTTTGCGCCCCACTTTGACCGCAGCGCCAACAAAGCTATAGCGGCGGCCGTGCACAACAAGACCATCCTGTTGATCGTCGGCGGCGGCATCGCTGCCTATAAGGCGCTGGAACTGGTCCGGGAATTGCGCCGCGCCGGGGCCACGGTGATCCCCGTGCTGACCGACGGCGGGGCGCGATTCGTCACGGCCCTGTCGCTGGGAGCGCTTGCCGAACAACGGGTCCGCAGCTCGCTGTGGGATCTCGAAGCCGAAGCCAGCATGGGGCATATCGCTTTGTCGCGCGCCGCCGATCTGATCATCGTCTGCCCCGCCACGGCCGATCTGATGGCCCGCGCCGCTGCGGGCATTGCCGATGATCTGGCGACGACCCTGTTGCTGGCAACCGACACGCCGGTGCTGATGGTGCCTGCGATGAACGTGCGCATGTGGCAGCACCCGGCGACGCAGCGCAATATCGCAATACTCGGCGGTGACGGCGTCACCGTGATGCCGCCCGACGTCGGCGCCATGGCCTGTGGCGAATATGGCCCGGGCCGTCTGCCCGCTGTGCCGGCAATCATGTCTGCGATCGGGACTGCGATCGGAACTGCGATCGGGGCCGCCATCGCCGCGCCGTCAGGCACCCGGCCGCTTGCGGGCCGCACGGCGCTGGTTACGGCCGGGCCGACGCACGAAGCCATTGATCCGGTGCGATACCTGGGCAATCGATCATCGGGGAAACAGGGTTTTGCCATCGCGGCGGCGCTCGCTTTGGCCGGCGCCGATGTCACGCTCATCGCCGGACCGGTGGCCCTGGCCACGCCGGCCGGCTGCACCCGCATCGATGTGGTCAGCGGCCGCGACATGGCGGCGGCCGTCGAGGCCCGGCTGGCAGCAGCGCGACCGATCGACGTCGCGGTCATGGTCGCCGCCGTTGCCGACTGGCGCGTCGAGGCAGCGCCTGCCAAGCTCAAGAAAACTGCCGATGGCCCGCCAGCGCTGCGGCTGCTTGAAAATCCCGATATTCTGGCAGCAGTGGGCCATGCCGCCAATCGCCCCCGGCTGGTTATCGGCTTTGCCGCCGAAACCAGCGATCTGATCGCCAACGCAAAGGTCAAACTGGCCAAAAAAGCCGCCGACTGGATCATCGCCAATGATGTCTCGACCGGGATATTTGGCGCCGACGCAACGCGTGTCCATCTCGTAAGCGCCGCCGGCGATGAGGATTGGGGCGCCAGCGACAAGGATTTCGTTGCGAACCGGCTGGTCGCAAGGATCGCCGATGCCCTTGGTTGATATCGCCATCCGGATTTTAGCGCATGGTGCCGGCCTGCCGCTGCCCGCCTATGCGACGGCAGGCGCTGCCGGCATGGACGCAGTTGCCGCCGTCGTTGAAACGATCATCCTGCAACCCGGCGATCGGATCGCGGTGCCCTTGGGCTTTGCCTTGGCCATTCCAGCCGGCTTTGAGATCCAGGTGCGGCCCCGTTCGGGGCTGGCGCTGAAGCATGGGATCACGGTCGCCAACAGCCCCGGCACCATCGACAGCGATTATCGCGGCGAAGTAAAGGCGCTGATGGTCAATCTGGGGCGCGAAGTCTTTGCCATCGAACGCGGCCTGCGCATCTGCCAACTGGTGCCGGCAACGGTTGTCAGGGCCGGGTTGACGCCGGTCGAAAGTCTTGACGAAACGCGGCGCGGCGCCGGCGGCTTTGGCTCCACCGGTGCCTGAAGGGGCTGGGCTTGCCGACGGCAGCGATTTGAGCCTGTCCGATGCGGAACTCGATCGTTACGCCAGGCATCTGGTGCTGCGCGAAATCGGTGGACGTGGTCAGGCACTGTTGAAAGCTGCAAACGTTGCGGTCATCGGCGCCGGTGGCCTTGGTGCGCCGTGCCTTCTTTATCTTGCTGCCGCCGGTGTCGGGCGCATCACGATCATCGACGATGACAGCGTGGCGCTGAGCAATCTGCAGCGCCAGATCATCTTTTCGACCGCCGATGCCGGCCAGCCAAAGGTCACGGCGGCAGCGGCGCATCTCGCCGCGCTCAACCCCCATGTCGCCGTCGCGGCCGTCATGGCCCGGCTGACCGATGCCAATGCACGGGACTTGCTCTGTGGCCACAGCGTCATTGCCGATGGCTGTGACAGTTTTCGCACGCGTCTTGTGGTCAACGATACGGCGATATCGCTGGCTATCCCGCTGGTCTCGGGCGCGGTCGGGGCGTTCGATGGCCAGGTTGCGACCTTCAAGGGGCATGATCCGGCCCTGCCCTGCTATCGCTGCCTGGTCGGCAATGCGATTGACCGCGCTGAACAGAGCTGTGCCGATACGGGCATATTGGGGGCATTGACCGGCGTCATCGGCGCCATGATGGCCCTGGAGGTGATCCGCGAAATCACCGGTTTTGGCGAAAGTCTGGCCGGGCGGCTGTTGCTCTACGATGCGCTGGGCGCCCGGATGCGAACGATTCGCCTGCCAAAGGACAGTGGCTGTAGAGGCTGCGCCCGGCCATCCTTGTAACCATGGCGATTGCCCCCTATCTGCCGGCGCAGTGACCCGTTCCGCTTCCCGCCAGCCGCCCCCGTCACGCCAAGACGGCGCCATCGGGCGATTTTTCGGGTTCCTGTTCCGGACCATTGCCGTTGCCATGCTGCTGGTCGTGCTGGGCGTCGCCATCGCCATCGCCATCGCCTGGCAATCGCTACCCGGCTTTGATGAATTGATGCGATCCCCCAATGGCCAGTCGGTTGAAATTCGCGGCGATGACAATAGCGTGCTGGTCTCGCTCGGCCCAAGCTATGGCGAATGGCTGCCCTTTGCCCGCATCCCGCGGACCATGACCGGCGCCATGATCGCAGTGGAGGACCGGCGGTTCTACAGCCACCCCGGTATCGATCCCATCGGCATCGTCCGCGCCTTTGTTGTCAATTCGCGCAGCGGCCGCAGCACCCAGGGGGCGTCGACAATCACCCAGCAGCTCGCCCGCAATGTGTTTCTGACATCGAACAAGACCTATGCCCGCAAGGGCCGTGAGATCATCCTCGCATTGGCGCTCGAACGAAAATTCACCAAAGAGGCCCTGCTCGAACTCTATCTCAACCGGGTTTATTTTGGCGGCGGTGCCTATGGAATCGATGCCGCATCGCGCAAATTCTTTGGCCATTCGGCAGCGTCGCTCAGCCTTGAGGAAGCCGCTGTCATCGCCGGCCTTGTCAAGGCACCGTCGCGCTATGCTCCCAGCGCCGATGCCGTGGCGGCGCGCGGCCGGGCGGCGACCGTTATCGCCACCATGGTCGATTCAGGCGCGGTGACGGCTGCACAGGCGGCTGCGGCTGACCCGCTGACCATCCGTTTCGCGCCGCAGGAACGCAAGGCCGGGGTGCGGTATTTTACCGATTGGGTGCTGTCCGAAGTAGAAAACCTGACCGATGAAAGCACCGAACCCCTGCAGGTGCTGACCACGCTCGACCCTGTCGGCCAGCGCGAAGCCGAGGCGGCACTGGCGGCGGAAACGCCCCGCGGTGCCCAGGGTGCGCTGGTCGCGCTGGCTCGCGATGGCGCCATGAAGGCCATGGTCGGCGGCAGCGATTATGTGCAATCCAATTATAATCGCGCTGTCACCGCCCGCCGCCAGCCGGGATCTGCCTTTAAATTCTTTGTCTATGCGGCGGCGCTTGAAGATGGCGTCAACCCCGATGACATGATGGTCGATAAACCCGTGACGATCGATGGCTGGACGCCCAAAAACAGCAACGGCCGCTTCATCGGCCCGATCAGCGTGCGCAACGCCTTTGCGCTGTCGGTCAACACGGTCGCGGTCCAGCTTGGCGAACGCGTCGGTTTCGATACCGTTGCCAGCATCGCCCGGCGTTTTGGCATCACGACACCGATCGATCGGCGCCCGGCGATGGCGCTCGGCGCCTCCGATGTGACGCTTCTGGAAATGACGACAGCGTATGCGGCGGTCGCCAATGCCGGTGTCGAGGCGCGACCCTATGCCATTACCCGGATCACCAGCGGCTCTGGAAAGGTGCTGTATGAACGCGAACCCGACACGCCGCGCGTCATTGTCGCGCCGTTTGTGGCGGCGCGGATGACCGACCTGATGAAGGCGGCGGTTGAAACCGGCACGGCCAAGGCCGCCCAGATCGGCCGGCCATTGGCGGGAAAGACCGGCACCACCAGCAGCAACAAGGATGGCTGGTTCCTTGGCTTTACAGCGGAACTGACAACGGGTGTCTGGATGGGCCGCGACGATGCCCGGGCTGTGCCTGGCCTGGCCGGCGGCCGCGCCCCGGCCCGCGCCTTTGCCACCTATATGGCGCGTGTCGTTGGCGGCACCCCGCCCGAACCTCTGGTAACCAGCATCGACGGCGGCGATGCAATCATCGAGCCCGATGACCAGGTCTATGGCCTCGATCAACCGCCGGGCGACCCCGACCTGCAGGCCCCTGCCCCCGATGCAGGTGCGTTGCCGCCGGACAATGCCGACGCGCCGGCAAGCGATCCCAAGATCGATAAATCCTGGCTGGACCAGACGTTGAAGGATAATGCGGTGGCGACGCCGACGCCCCAATAAGCGGCGGTTTGGGTACCGCGGCCAACAGGGCGTCATCCCGGGCTTGACCCGGGACCCAGTTGTACCTTTGGGGCGCAAGTAAAACTGGGTCCCGGGTCAAGCCCGGGATGACTTTATCGCGCCTGCGCGCACCTTTAACGCGGCGTCGCTTCGCTGCCGGCCAGCAGCTTTGCCAGCCCCCAATGCGCCGCCTCGGCAACCGCTGCATCGGCATCGCCCAGCAACAGTGTCAGCGCCGGCAGCAGCGCCATGGCACCCGAATTTCCAGCTGCGATCGCTGCGTTGCGCACCAGCCTGTTGCGGCCGATGCGCTTGATCGGCGATCCGGCGAACACGGCCCGAAAACTGGCATCATCGAGCGCCAGCAGGTCGGCAAGCGCCGGCGCTGTCAATTCGGCGCGCGGTTGAAAGGCGCCGCCGACATCCAGCACATCGCGCGCCGCACTGGCAAAACGGTTCCACGGGCAAACCGCGAGGCAATCATCACAGCCGTAGATGCGATTGCCGATGGCGGCGCGGAACTCGACAGGGATTGCGCCCTTGTGCTCGATGGTCAGAGAGGAAATGCAGCGCCGCGCATCGAGTTGATAAGGGGCTGGAAAGGCGTTGGTCGGGCAAGCGGTCTGGCAGGCGGTGCAACTGCCGCAACGGTCGGCATGGGGGCTGTCGGGCGTCAGATCGGCGGTCGTGTAGATGGCCCCCAGCAACAGCCAACTGCCGGCACTGCGTGAGACAAGATTGCTGTGCTTGCCCTGCCAGCCAAGGCCGGCGGCGGCCGCCAGCGGTTTTTCCAACACCGGCGCCGTATCGACAAAGACCTTGACATCGCTGCCGGACGTTGCCGCCACCAGCCAGCGGGCCAGCGCTTTCAGGCGTTTCTTGATGGCGTCATGATAATCGCCACCCAGCGCATAGACCGAAATCACGCCCGTTTCGGGATGCTCGGCATGGCGCAGCGGATCGAGGGCCGGGGCGTAGCTGGTGCCCAGCATGATGACGGATCTGACCGCCGGCCATAGCCCCGCGGGGCTGGCGCGGCGATCGACCGTGTCGGCCATCCACAGCATATCGCCATGCCGGCCCGCCGCCAGCCATTCGCGCAAGCGCTGCCCGGCGGCGGGCACTGCATCGGCAGCCGCAATGCCCGTACTTGCAAAACCCAGACGCCGCGCCTCGGCGGCAAGCGCTGCCGCCAGCGCCGATGGGGCCATCGTTACACCGATGCCAACGACCCCAGCCAGTCG
Organism: Sphingomonadales bacterium; assembly: GCA_038221665.1. Lineage (GTDB taxonomy): Bacteria > Pseudomonadota > Alphaproteobacteria > Sphingomonadales > Sphingomonadaceae > Sandarakinorhabdus. Next base: position 290 of record JBBRIC010000116.1, on the reverse strand, counting down.
ACGATATAATCCCCGACCCTTTGTTCGACATCGCCCCAGAACAGCCAATGGCCGACGCCCGAAAGCTCGTGATAGTCAACGCTGCCAGCCAGTTTGCGCGCCGTGGCGCGCGATACGGCGGCCAGGGTCACCCGATCGTCGCTGCCAACGATTACCAGCGCCGGCCGGTCGAGCCGGGCATAATCGACCCTGGTCGCGCCGGTCTTTGACAGGCCCGCCCAGCTCATCTCGGCCAGCACCCGGCCTGAATCCCAGACCAGCGCGTCGAATTCAGCCTTGGCAACGTCTGC
>JBBRIC010000115.1:0-7629 GCA_038221665.1 Sphingomonadales bacterium | reverse complement strand
GTCGGCGGGCCATCGTAAAACACCCGGCCGTCCTGGATGCGGACGACTCGGATGGTGGCGCGGGCAACTTCGGGATCATGGGTGACGATGACGACGGTGACGCCCTTGTCCTCGTTCAAGGCCCGGAACAACGCCAGCACTTCGACGCCGGTTTTGGTATCGAGCGCGCCGGTCGGTTCATCGGCGAGCAGCAGTTGCGGGTTGTTGGCGAGGCTGCGCGCCACGGCAACGCGCTGTTGCTGGCCGCCCGACAATTGGCTGGGCCGGGATTTGGGCTTGTCACCGATGCCGACGCTGGCCAGCAATTGCTGGGCCCGCGTCTCTCGATCGCTGCGGGAAACACCCGAATAGACCATCGGCAAGGCGACATTGGCGAGCGCCGACAGCCGCGGCAACAGGTTGAACTGCTGAAAGATAAAGCCGATCCCGGCGTTGCGCAGTTTCGCCAGCGCGGTTTCCGACAATGTTGCCGTATCCGTGCCTTCAAACCGATATTGGCCGGTGGTCGGCGTATCGAGGCAACCGATGATGTTCATCAATGTCGATTTGCCCGATCCCGATGGCCCCATGATCGCCATGAATTCCCCTTTCATGACGGTCAGCGTAACGCCGTGCAGGGCCCGGAAAGTCCCGGCTTCCGAAGCGTAATCCTTTACGACATCGTCAAGCGCGAGCAGGGCGGCCGGCAGGGGCGATGCTGGCAGCGTCACTGATCGTTGCGTTCTTTGGCGGGTTTTGCCGATTTTGCATCGGCACCACGACCGCCATTGGCGCTGTCGCGGCGGCCGTCCGGTGGCCCGCTGAACAGGCCGCCCTTGGCCTTGTCGGGCGCATTGCTGGCGGTGATGATCATTTCGCCGGCCTTTAAGGGCCCGGCGATGATTTCGGTATTATCGGCATCGGAGGCGCCGGCGCGCAAGCGTCGCGCCTGTGGCTGGCCATTTTGCAGGACGAAAACCGTCACCATGTCGGGTTGCGGCACGCGTGGCTTGCCATCAGCGCTGCGCCGGGGTTTCCAGCCTTCGGGCTTGAAACTCAAAGCGGCATTGGGCACCAGCAAGGCGTTCTTGCGATTCGACACAAGGAAACTGGCGTTTGCCGTCATCCCCGGCAACAGCGCGCCATCGGGGTTCACTGCCTTCACAATGACAGTATAGGTTACGACATTCTGCTGGGTGGTGGGGTTGAGCCTTATCTGGTCGACGGTGCCGGTGAATTTCCGCGTCCCATAGGCATCGACGGTAAAATCAACGGGTTGCCCGGGTTTCACCTTGGCGATATCGGCCTCGGCAACGGCGGCCTCGATCTGCATCTGGGTCAGGTCGCGGGCAATCTGGAACAGGGTCGGCGTATTGAAACTCGCCGCCACCGTCTGGCCGATATCGATCTGGCGACTGATGACAACGCCCGACACCGGCGATCGGATGACGCTGAAATTCAGATTGGCACGGTCCTGCCGCACCCGGGCTTCGGCCTGGATGACGCTGGCGGCGGTCGTCTTGGCGCCGGCGAGCGTCGTTTCATAATCCTGCCGGCTGATGAAATCCTGTTTCAGCAATTGCGCCGCGCGGCCGGCATTGGCCGATTGCAGCGCCGCACTGGCGCGGGCGTTGCTCAGCGCCGCCTCGCTGCCGGCCAATGCGGATGAAAACAGCGCCGGATCAAGCCGCAGCAGCAGCTGCCCGGCTTTTACCCGGTCGTTGAAATCGGCATATAGCGTCTGCACCGTGCCCGATACCTGCGTGCCGACATTGACGACGCGCACCGGATTGATGATGCCATTGGCGGTAATCACCTCGACAAGGTCGCCGCGCACCACCTCGCTGGTCTTGAACGGATCGATGACCGGCGGCGGGTTCAACGCTTTCCAGACGAAATAGGCCCCGAACAGCGCGCCGATGACCGCGAGGATGATCCAGGTGCGGCGGCTCATGCGGCATTGTCCTTTGTGTCAGGGGCGGTCGGCATCGATAGCCTCCCCGATGCTGCCGACGGCGCGGGCCAATTGGGCATTGGCGGTGCGCACGTTCAGCGTGTTTTGCGCCAGCTGCTGCCGGGCGCTGGCCAGCGCGCCCTGGGCATTCAGCAGATCGGCAAAGGTGCCAACCCCGGCCTTGTAGCGGCCTTGCGCCAGCGCCGCCGATTCCGTGGCGCTTTTCAACAGTGTCCGCGCCGTGATCAGGCTGGCAAGCGCGTTATCAAGGGCGATGTAGTTTGAATAGACCGTCAACCCCGCCTGTTGCCGGGTTTGTTCGCCCAGGGCCTTTTGCTGGTCAAGCTGGGCCCGGGCCGCGGCGATATTGTAGCGCGTGTTCCAGCCCGAAAACAGCGGGATCGACAGCGACAGCCCTGCCGACACCAGATTGCGATCGATCGTTGTGTCTATTGCCGACAATTGGTTCGAGGCGTTGAGGCTGACACTCGGCCGACCGGCCGATTGCGCCGAGCGGACATTGGCTTCAGCTGCGCTGACATTGGCCTTTGCAGCGACGATGTCGGGGCGAAGTTTTTCAGCATCGGCGATCAGGGCGTCGGCACCAGAGCGCAGCAGCGCGCCAGTCGCCAGCGGCGGCGGTGGCGCCAGATCGAGCCGCTGGCCCGGTGGCAAGCCGGCCGCAACCGCAAGCTGGGCAGCGGCGGTGGCGACATTGCCGCGCGTCTGGATCAGCGTCAGTTCGGCCTGGGCGAGCGATGTTTCACCCTGCAGGCGATCGGCGGCGGTCGCGACGCCGGCACGTTGGCGACCGGCGGCAAGATCGCGGGTTTGCCGGGCAAAGGTCACATTGGCGATATTGGCCTGTTCGACCTCTCGATTGGCGGCAAGGCTGTTGTAGGCGGTAACGACCGTCAGCACGACGCCTTGCGCCGCATCGGCATATTGGGCCAGCGCGGCGCGCTGCTGGGCCGATGCCGCGGCGATGCCGGCCGCGCGGCCGCCGCCATCGAACAGCAGATAGTTCAGCGCCAGCCGTGCCGAGGTATTGGTCTGCGAAAGGCTGGAGCTGCCGCGCACCAGATTGCCATTGGCGTCGACAAAGCCGCTATCCTGAAAACTGTCGCTGCGGCTGAAAGTCGGGCCGAAGCTGGCGTTGAGCGTTGGCAGGTCGGCACTGCGCGCAACGCCGATACGCGCCGATGCGGCACGCACATTGGCCCATGACACCGCTGTCTGCGGATTGCGGCAGAGCGCGATATCGACAAGGTCGGGCAGGCTCAGCGCGCCGGCTGGCATCTCGCCACAGGGGGTCTGCCGGCTGCTGACAGGGGGCGGCGTCGTCGGGATCAGGCCACGCGGGTCATCATGCGTTGCCGGCGCTGCGGACAACGAAGCAGATGTCAGCAATAGCATGCCGAGACAGGTAAATCGGTAAATCATCAACAGCGACAGGCCTTAGCGCACATATATCCTACGCCGCCAGAGGCCTTGTTCCCCCGCTATAAAAATGCCGCAGCCATGAATTCGTTCGGGCGCTCGACGGGGCATGACTTTGCCCGGGGCATGACCTAAAGCCCCGTCATGGCCGATCCCTGCACCCATCTTTTGCTGTTCGGCGCCACCGGTGATCTGGCGCGGCGTATGTTGCTGCCATCGCTGTTCAACCTTGATGCCGATGGCCTGTTGCCCGATTGCCTGCGAATCATCGCAACGGCGCGCAGCGTGCACAGCAGTGCCGAATTCAGGGCCTTGGCGAGCGCTGCGCTTGACGCCCAGATCGAACCCGAACGCCGCAAACCCGAGGATCTGGCGCGGTTTCTGGCCCGGCTTTCCTATGTGCCGCTGGATGCGGGGAGCCCCGATGGTTTTGCAACGCTGGCGGCGCATATCGGTGATACGGCGCAGCTGGCGATTTTCCTGTCGACCGCTCCCAGCCTGTTCACATCGACGATCGCCGGGCTGGCGCAAGCGGGGCTGACCGGGCCGGGCGTGCGGCTGGCGCTGGAAAAACCGCTGGGCGCCGATCTCATATCCAGTCGCACCATCAACGATGCCGTTGCAAACGCCTATCCCGAAGAGCGGATTTTTCGCATCGATCATTATCTGGGGAAGGAAACTGTCCAGAATCTGCTCGCCTTGCGCTTTGGCAACGCGCTGTTCGAACCGATGTGGAATTCGGCGGGGATTGCCCATGTCGAAATCAACATCGCCGAAACCGTTGGGCTGGAAGGGCGCGGCGATTATTATGATGGCATGGGCGCGCTGCGCGATATGGTGCAGAACCATATGCTGCAATTGCTGGCGCTGGTTGCGATGGAGCCGCCGGCGCGGTTTTCCCCCAACAGTGTCCGCGATGAAAAGGTCAAGGTGCTGCGCGCCCTGCGTCCCATCGATGCGAGCAATGTCGAGGCACACAGTGTTCGCGGCCAATTCGGCGCCGGCCTGATCGATGGCGCGGCAACACTCGCCTATGTCGATGAACTGGGCGCCGCGTCGCAAACCGAAACCTATGTGGCGATCAGGGCGCATGTCGATAATTGGCGCTGGCAGGGCGTGCCGTTTTTCCTGCGCACCGGCAAACGCCTGCCTCTGCGCCACAGCGAGATCATTGTTCAATTCAAGGATGTGCCGCATTCGATGTTCGGCAGTGTGCCGCTGGCCGCCAACAGGCTGGTGATCTCGCTGCAACCGACCGAAAATATCAGCCTGACCATGATGGCCAAGGCGCCGGGGCTGGATCGCGACGGGCTGAAATTGCGGCCGGTATCGCTCGATATCCGCGATGCCAATGCCTTTGCCGATGTGCGCCGGCGTATTGCCTATGAACGGCTCCTGCTCGATCTTGTCGAAGGCCAGCAGACGCTGTTTGTGCGCCGCGACGAGGTCGAGGCGCAATGGACCTGGATCGATGCCATTCGCGCCGGCTGGGTGGCAACCGGCATGGCGCCCAAACCCTATGCCGCCGGCCAGCACGGCCCCGCGACCGGGCGGGAAAGCGTTGCCTGGCATGCGTGACGGGCGATGATGGCATGAGCCGGCACGAGATCGTCACTGCCGATATCGGCGGCACCCATGCGCGCTTTGCCCTGGCGACCGTTGAAGCCGGCAAGGTTATCGCGGTCGGCGCGGAAACCGTGTTGCGCGCCGCCGATCATGCCGGTTTGCCGGATGCCTGGGCAGCGTTTGCCGGCATCATGGGCGGCAAGCTGCCGCGTGCCGCTGCCCTGGCCGTGGCGGCGCCGATCACGCCGGGAGTGCTCAAGTTCACCAACAGCCATTGGCTGATCGATCCAGCAGACGTGGCGGTGGCGATCGCTGTCGACCGGTTGACGATCGTCAATGATTTCGCCGCCGTCGCCCATGCCGTTGCGGCGACGGCTGATGATCAGCTGCGCCATCTCTGCGGGCCCGCCGGCGTGATTCCGTCGATCGGCAATATCAGCATCGTGGGGCCGGGCACCGGGCTAGGCATCGCGCAATTGCTGCGCACGCGGGCGGGCTATCATGTCATTGCGACCGAAGGCGCGCATATCGGTTTTGCGCCGCAGGATGATTTTGAAGATCGCCTGGTACAGCGCCTGCGGGCGCGTTTTGGCCGGGTTTCGGTTGAACGGCTGGTCTCTGGCCCAGGCCTCAGGGAGTTTCTCGTCGATGCAACGCCATGGCCCGATGACAAGGCGCTATGGACGGCTGCAATCGCCGGCAGCGATGCCGATGCGGCGTTTGCGCTTGGCCGCTTTGCCATGGCGCTGGGCAGTTTTGCCGGTGATTGCGCGCTGCTCCACTATCCGGTCGGGGTGGTGATTGCCGGCGGGCTTGGCCTGCGGCTGGCCGATTATCTACCGCACTCGGGCTTTGGCGCGCGCTTTGTCGACAAGGGGCGCTGTCGCGGTTTCATGGACAGCTTGCCGGTCAGGCTGTTGACCGATCCGCAGCCGGGGCTGTTCGGTGCTGCTGCGGCCTTTGCTCTGGAGCATCACGAATGACCGCGCTCGACACGATCATGGCGGCTGCCCCGGTCATCCCGGTGCTGGTGGTCGATGACGTTGCCCACGCCCGGCCACTGGCAGAGGCGCTGGTGGCGGGCGGGCTGGGTGTGCTGGAGGTGACGTTGCGCACCCCCGCTGCCCTTGCCGTGATCGCTGAAATGGCGCGGGTGCCGGGGGCGATCGTCGGGGCCGGCACCGTGCTCAATCCTGCCGACCTCGTTGCGGCGATGGCGGCGGGCGCAAGGTTCATCGTTTCGCCGGGCCTGACCGATCCGCTGGCCCGGGCGGCGCTGGCGGCGAATGTGGCGTTCCTGCCTGGGGTCGCCAATGCCGGCGATATCATGCGCGGGCTGGACCTTGGTCTTGATCGCTTTAAATTTTTTCCTGCCGTGGCCAATGGCGGTCTGCCGGCGTTAAAGGCCTTGGCCAGCGTTTTTGGCGCGGCGCGGTTCTGCCCGACGGGCGGCATCACCGCTGCCACGGCGGCCGATTGGCTGGAACCCGAATTTGTCGCCTGTGTCGGTGGATCATGGCTGGCGGGGCGCGGCGAAACCGATTGGCAGGCGATCAAGCGGCGGGCGCAAATGGCCGCAGCGCTCAAAAAACAGGGTTGACCCGGCCGGTCAGGCGCTGACACTGGCGGCGTATATTCGTCGTTGGGGATTGCCATGCTGAAAACCCTGTTGCTGATGACCGCGATTGCCGCGACGCCGTTGTGCGCGCGAACGATTGCCGTTGCCCCCGGCGCCGATGCGCAGGAACGCCTGCAAACCGCGCTGATCGATGCCAGGCCCGGCGATCGCGTGCAGCTTGCGGCGGGGCGCTATGCGCTGGCCGATGGCCTGTCGCTCGATGTTGCCGGGGTGACGCTGGCGGGTGCCGGGCCAGACCGGACAATTTTGGATTTCACCGGGCAAAAGGGCGAAGGCGAGGGGCTGCTGGTCACTTCCAACGATGTCTTGCTGCGGGATTTCGCCATCGAAAATGCCAAGGGCAATGGCATCAAATCAAAGGGCAGCGACGGTATCAGCTTTGTCAATCTGCGCGTTGAATGGATGGGCGGTGCCAAGGCTACCAATGGCGCCTATGGCGTCTATCCGGTGTCGTCAAAACATGTGCTGATCGACAAGGTTTTCGTGCGCGGCGCCTCGGACGCTGGCATTTATGTCGGGCAATCGCAGCAGATCATCGTCAGGAACAGCCGCGCCGAAGGCAATGTCGCGGGCATCGAAATCGAAAACAGCTATGCTGCCGATGTGCATGACAATGTCGCGACCGATAATGCCGGCGGCTTGCTGGTCTTCGATCTGCCCGATCTGCCGCAGCAGGGGGGCCATTCGATCCGGCTGTACAAAAACCGGATCACCGCCAATAATCATGTGAATTTTGCGGCACCGGGCAATATCGTTGCCAGCGTGCCATCGGGCAGCGGCGTGATGGTCATGGCCAACCGCGATATCCATGTCTTTGACAATGACATCAGCGGCAATGCCGGCAATGGCGTGATGATCGTCGCCTATCAGAACAAATTCACTGACAAGACCTATAATCCATTGCCGCGCGCCATCGTCGTCAGTCGCAACCGCTTTGCCGGCAATGGCGGCAAGCCGGGCTTTCCAGGTGGCGCCGAAATCGCCGCGGCGATGGGCGGCAGCCTGCCGCCGGTGATGTGGGATGGGGTTACCGGCTTCACCGTGCCGGGCG
>JBBRIC010000114.1:0-7673 GCA_038221665.1 Sphingomonadales bacterium | reverse complement strand
GCGACCTTCGTCGCTGGCGGGGGAGCGGGCCGGTGCCGACTGAATCGAAAACGCCCTGAAATGCCTCAATAAACCCATTGCACCCGGGTCAGCACCAGATCGGCCTGCCCTTTTGTGCCATCCCTGTCGAGCCAGACATGGCCCCAGTTGACGCCCAGCCGCCAGCGCGTCGTCGCCCACCAATTCGCCCCCAAGGAGGCGCGGGTCCAGCGGCCGCCGCGAATGTCACCGTCATCAAGATCATTGCGTGACAGGCGGGCGACGAATTCGGGGGCGCCCCAATGGCCGGTCGGGATGATGCGCCGGGCATAACCGACGTTGCGGTCATAGGGGCGCGATTCGCCGGTCGGCACCCAGCTTGCGGTCAACGTCCAGCCACCGAAATGCGGGTTGCCGACGGCCGGCGCGTCGATCGCCGCCGTCACCACTTCGGCAAGGACAGACACGGGGCCAAGGCCGAGCAATGCTTCGACATTGTAATGATTGGCACCACTGGCGGCGAATTCGCCGGTATCGATGAAATTGTCGCCGATATTGGTTTCGGGCCGGCCCCGATAATGCAGGCTGGCATTGGCAGGGATGCGTCGCCATGAGGCACCGAGGTGGAGATAGCGCGACGCATCGCCCGTCACCCAGACCAGCCCGGTGACGCGGGCGTTGATTTCAAGGCCGTTATTGGCGGTGGCGCCGTTGAAATCCCAGGCTTCATTATACAGGCCCAGCGCCACAGTGGCGCGCCGATCGGCACCGAGCACATGGTTCAGCCGCAGCCCGAAATTGCGCGACAAGACAAAGGGGCTGGTGGCGCGTTCATTTTGCGGCAGGTTGCGGGTATCGCCGCTGGCTTCATAGCCAAAGCTCTGTTTGGTTTTGCCAAGCGTTATGCGGGTGCGGCGATCGATCGGGATGGTGATGGCGAGATCGGTCAATTGAAAGCTTTGCGCCGGCTCGCTTTCAAAGCCCTTGTATTCCGCGGCAATCTGATAGCTCGCCCAGCCATTGCTGCCGATGCCACCGACAAGGCTGAGGCGGAGGCTGCGCAGCTCGAACTTGCTGGCCTGTTCGCCGATCTGGCCGATATTGGCGGCATTCTGGCTGAACCCTGTGTAATCGCCGACGATGACGACGCCGGGCTGGGCCGAAAAATAGGTCCGTGAAAACCGCCCGAAGCGCGGCGCATCGGCGGGCAGATCGGGAAAGCCATAGCGGCGCGACGCGGTGAATTTGACCGCATCGTCATTCTGGATTTCAGGGCCTGTTTCGGGCCCGATCGCAACGGCCGGCATGGCAGCGGCAATCTGCGCAGCGGCCAGAAGGGCGAGGGCAGGGGCCAGGCGGCCAAGTTTTACTGGAGCGATCGGCCGCTCAATACACCCATTGGATGCGGGTCAACCACTCATCGGATTCGTCAGTTTTGCCGAGTCCATTGAGCCAGGTGTGGCCATAGCTGACAGCTGATTTCCAGCGCGCCGTCGCCCATCAGTTGACGCCAAAACCGACCCGGTCGTAGTACCCGCCGCTAATTTTCTTGTCGTCGAGACCGACATGGCTCAGCGTCGCCATCAGCTTCGGCGCTACCCAGAAACTGGTGGGGATCACACGGCGCGCATAGCCGACATTGCGGTCGTTGGGCCGCATCTCACCGATAAGCACCTAGCTGGCGGTGACGTATCGACAGTTGATTCCGTCGCTTGGCCATAAGCGGGTGTCAACGCCAGCGACGCACCCCCCAATGCCAGCCAGCCAGCAATCCGAAAATGCGTCGCATTCACCCCCCGCAAATGAAGTTGCTATTTCTTTTTGACGTCGTTGGCGGCCTTGGTTGTCGCCTTGCCGACCGAGCTTACGTCCTTGCCGGCACCGGCGACCGTGTTGCAGCCAGACAGCGCGATAGAGCCGGCGAGCGCCAGCAGGATGATCGATTTCGTCATGAAGTTTGTCCCATCGTCAGGAATGATCCGGTTCCGGTCAGAACCGAAACTCCAAACCAATGGTCGGGCCAAAGGTTGCAACATCATATAGAAAGCGATCGCGGCCGACGCCCTGATCATAGTCCACATAAATGATGCGATAGCCGATGAGCAGCTTTGATGCCCTGGCGATGTGAAGACCCAATTGTGGCCAGACATTGGCGGAAATCTTCGATCCGGCGCCAAAACCGCCCAGATCGGCAGTAACCGTCAGGTCGAGTTTTTCGTTGAATGGCAATTCTGCGCGAATGCCGACCAATGGTTCGAACCAGCCCTTGTTGCCCCTGCGTTCCGCTGGCGTCGATCCCGGCAGCAACGGCAGATTACAGCCATTGCGGCATTCGAGGTCGAGCCCGAAATCACTGTAGCGTACCCCGGCACAGGCCCAGGCATATTCGTGGATGCGCTTCAGGATGATGCCGGTATAGGCCGCCTGATGACCGTTGACGGACAGGCGCCGATCATCGGGCGATGCATCGATATTGACGTAGTTGACGTCGAAATTGACGCCCCAATCGCCGTTATTGGCTTCAACGGCGCCAAACACGCCCCAGTTCAATTTGCTGAACAGGTCGGCAGGGCTGTCGGCGACTTCGGTTTCATAGCGACCAACGCCGAACTTGCCGTTGGTCGTTGGCAACATGAAATAGGGGGAGACAATGATCTCCCAGTCCCTGGCGGCAACGGGTGTTGCGATGCCAGCGGCCAGGGCAGCGATAAGCCCGAGCAAGCCTGTTATTTTGCCGATTAATTGCATCGCCCCACCGGAAATAACGTCGATGACGATCCCCTATGCGCTTTGGCAGGGCGCAACAATTATGCCAGCTTTTGCTAGCCCTATAACGCCCTGATGTGGCGATCGGGCCAGCTGTGTCAGGCGCTGGCGCGCTGCCGCCCCGACACCAGGGCTGCATAGCCGCCAAATAATTCATCGAAATGGGCGTCCATGGTGCGTGTTGTGGCGGCAACCGCGCTGGTGCTGGCCCGCAGCGCCGGCAATTGCGCCATGGCCTCGCCGATCACCGTCGCCGCGCTGGCGGCATCGCCCGTCACATAACGCAGGCCCAGCCCCGGTCGCACCTGATCGCTGGCGCCGCCGTCATCGGGCACCACGATCGGCAGGCCAGATGCCAGCGCTTCGGCCTGCACCATGCCAAAGGTTTCCGACGCCGACCCATGCAGCAACAGATCGGAACTGGCCATCAGCCGGGCCATTTCCGGCCGGTTGTAAATGGGCGAGATCAGCTGGATATGCGGGTTTTCGCTTACCGCACGAACAACGACGGCGCGGGCATGGCCATCCCCCACCAGCAACAGCCCGAGCGGCCGGCTGTAACCCGCCGCCACGGCCCCGGCGATGACCAATGGCCAGCGTTTTTCAGGCGAATGCCGGCCGATGCCGATGGCGAGCGTTGCGGTTTCGGGCAGGGCGCAGCGATCGAGCATGCGGGCGCGCAGTGCCGGATCGCGCAGCGCCGGCGAAAATATGCCGGGTTCAACGCCCATCGGAATGGTTACCACCCGCGTCAGGCCGCCATCGATCATGCGACTGGCAAGGCTGGGGGCGGCGCAGATGATCTGGTCAAAACTGCCATCCAGCCGGCGCAGATGCCGCCAGAACCAATCAAAGCCGCGGTCGATGGTGGTGCGGCTGACCAGCCGTTCCAGCCAGCGATAGGCCCAGGCCGAAAGCGGATCGGCGTGCATGATCATCGATCGCGGCGCCGCGCCCTGCCATTCCGCAACAGCGGTGGCACTGCCCCAGGGCGATGAAGCCTCGATAAAGTCCGGCTGGTAGCGATCGAGCGCGGCATGGATTATGGCATGGCTTTCAAAATACAGATAGCGGCGATCCAGCGGAAACCGCGGCGACGGGATGTTGACGATGCGGGCCCGGTCGCCAAAAACTTCAACGCTGTCATCGGCGCCGGGCACAACCACGGTCATGTCGATGCCCATGCGCTGGGCAGCGCGCAATTTGTGCCGCGTATAGGTCCGGATGCCGCCACCGACCGGCGAATAAAGCGCGTTGATATCGACGATCTTCATGATTTCAGCGCCCCGAAACAGAATAACCCGCGGCGATAGTTCATGCGCACCGGCACGTTCGTCAAGCCGGGGCCGGCGATCACCCGCGCCATGCTGGCATTGGGTTTTGAAAAACAGAATCTGTCGGGGTTGCTGGCAAGGCCAAGGCCATCGCTCGACAAGCCGAATTTGCGGTTGCTGTCACGGTCGTGGAGGATGGATAGCGCAAATGCCCCGGGGCCTGGCACGCGGATGCACAATTCGACAGCGCCGTTTTTGGGCACCGCAATCTCCACACGCCGAAAGGTTTTGCCGGCCATGATCAACAGATTGTCATCATAAAGGAAATCATTGTCGTTGTCGGGATAGACTTCGGCCTTCAACAGCCCCTTGCGGTCCTTGAGGCCCGAGACCAGCACCAGCAGCGCCGGGCCTTTTTCATTGGCACGGCACTGGCCCTCGGCCTTGCCCAGATCGGGGCTGGTCTGGAGGCCCGATGCGGCGGCCTGCGGGCCGGCGGCTGCAACAGACGCGACGAGTGCTGCTACCAGCACCGCCATCCTCATGCGCGCCGCCAACGGGTGGCGTCGCCCGCAACCAGCGCCAGGCCAAAGCCCAGGTGCGACACCAGGATAAGGCTCGCCATCATCGTCATCAGCGCGCCGATTTCGGCGTCATGGCCGATGAAGAATACCGCCAGACCGGCAAATACCACATCCTTGTTGGGCACCAGCGGCAGGCGTGACAGCAACAGCCGCATCGCCGACAGCAGCAGCCACCATTGCAGATCGACCTGCGGCAGCACCAGATGCCAGCACCAGGCATTCAGCGCGGTGATACCGATGATGCGCGCCACATGGATGATGCTGATGAACCAGAGATCGCTGCGGCCGAGCGAAAACAGCCGGCTGCGAAAGGCCAGCATCAGGCTCGAGGTGCCAAGCACGACCGCCACCGACAACAGCAACGTGCGGCTATCGATATTCAGGTGCAATTGCCCGAGCAACGGATAGGCCAGCACCAGCAAGGCCAGCGTGACGATATTGCCGGTCAGCGCCGATAATATGGCGACATCCTTGACCGCGCCAAAGGGCGCCGAGGTCATCCCGGTCTGGCGGCGCGCCCAGGTGTAAAAATACAGCTCCCCGATATAACCAAGCAGCAATTCATTGCCGATGAGTTTTCGCAGCAAGGCCAGAAAGCCGCTGGCCGGAATATGCCACAGCCGCCGGAAGATGATCCAGTCGCCCAGAGGCGAGGCGAAATAGGTGATGGCAAAAACGATCCAGAACAACGGCGCCGTCGGCAGGATGGACCTGACCATGGCGAAATCGACGCGCAGCAATTCGCGGACCACCACAGCGAGGATGGCGACCGAGATCAGGCTGCCGATCCACCAGGAAAGATTGCGCTCCGAGGTATCGAGCGGCAGCGGGTCACGGGCGGCCGTATCGGGTGCAGTGGCAGTAAAAAACTTCGACATTCGCAGGTAATCCAGCAACAACGCCCGCCCCATAGCATAAAAAATATGGCGGAATGACGACGCTGCCGGGAGAGAGCGCGCTGCAGCGCGGGCTGCGGGGCGAGCTGCGGGGCAGGCCACCGGGCTTTGGCACCATTGCTTTGGGTAGGGCGCCTGGCGCAATTTCGGCTGTGGCGAGGCTGTGCGATTTGCGCCATAAATGCTTTGGAAATGATGAACCTCTGTTGATATCGATGCGACCGGACCCGATTTTGCCGCCAGCAGCGCCAGCAGCGCCTCGCTGGTCGGTCGTTCTTGCCTATTATAATGAAAGCAATTTCATCACGGCGACACTGGCCAGCTGGGCGGCACAGACGCTGCCGCTGCGCCTGATCCTGGTTGATAATGGCTCAACCGATGATTCCGCAGCGCTCTGTGCCGCCTTCAAGGCAGCGCATCCGGCGCTCGATGTCCTGCTGCTGGCGGAGGCACAGCCCGGGCATTTGCTGGCCCTCCAGACCGGTGCGGCGGCGGCGGACACTGACTTTATCGCATTTTCGGATGCCGATACCGTCTATCCCGCCGATTATCTGGCGCGGGCGCAAACACTGCTGGCGCGGCCGGGCAAGGTCGCGGCGCTGGCGATCGACCTTTACGCGCCTTATGATGCCCTGTCGTCGCGGCTGCGGCGGTTGAAATTCGCCATCGTCACCCGGTTGATGGCGCGGCAAAGCCATACGGGTTCCTATGGCTATTGTTTTTCGCTGCCGGCCTATCGTGCCAGCGGCGGTTTTTGCGCCAGGCGCTGGCCTTTTGTGCTCTATGACCATGAATTGATCCAGCGCATCGGCCATCAGGGGCGGCTGGCCTATGACGATGGTTTCTGGTGCCGGGCATCCGATCGGCGCGGCGACAGCAGCGGGGTGCGCTGGACGCTGATCGAACGCCTGTTTTATCACGCGACGCCATTTCAGCTGAAGGATTTTGTGTTTTACCGGTATCTGGCGCCACGCTTTGCCGCGCGGGGGCTGGGCTTTCTGAAAATCAGGGAACGTGACTGGTGACGCCCGCACAATCGGCGCTGATCATCATCACCTGGGATGGCAAATCGCCGCCCGCGGCCTTGCTGACGCGCGATGCGGTGCCGGAATTTTCGCTGATGCTGTTCGATTACAGCGGCCGCATCGATGCCAGCCCCGACGGCACGCCGCTGTTATCCCATGCGACGGAATGCAAGGGCCAGATTTTAGGGCATGTTGCGGCGCTCTTGAATGATCTTGAAGATCGCCATGACTGGGTCGGGATCATCGATGACGATGTCGAAATCGGCATATCGGCGATCAATATCTGTCTTGCCGCCGCAAGGGCCCATGGCCTGTCGTCGTGCAGCGCCGCGTTGACGCCCGATTCCGCCCATTCCCACCCCTGGACGCTGCAGCAGCCGGTGGCGACGTCGGGCAACTGCATCCGCCCTGTCGGCTATGTCGAGGTGATGATGCCGATCTATGCCGTGCCGCTGTTTCGCGCTGCATCACCCTTGTTCCGTCATTCCATATCATCCTATGGCATCGATCAGTTCGTATTTCCGATGCTGCAGAAACTGACCGGCGCGGGGCCGGCAGCGATCATCGACAGCGCCATTGCCAGCCATCGCCGGCCGATCACCAGCGACCGACGGGTGTTTTCAAACGGCCTGACGGCAATTGCCGAACGGGTTTATCTGCGCCGCCTGTGTATCGACTGGCTGCGCCGCGAACGCCCGGCCCTGCTGGGCACGGCCTGGTATCTCGATGTCTTTGCGCCCTGGAATGGCCCGGCGCGGTTCTGGTTCGAACGTCTGAAATACTGGTGAACCAGCGGCGCGTTCGCGATGCTGGAATCAAACCCGGCAACCCGACGGCACGCGAACCTTATCCGGCCAGCGTCGCGACCAGCGCCAAAACCTGGGCGGCGCGGGTTTTGTGGCAGATCAACAGGTCCGGCAACAGCGGGTCGGCGCGGTTATAGACCAAGGCCGAACCATCGACGCGGCTGGCATGCAGCCCGGCGGCCAGCGCCACTGCCGCCGGGGCGCAGTTGTCCCATTCATATTGCCCGCCGGTGTGGAGGTAGATATCGGCCTCGCCGCGCAGCACCGCCATGGCCTTGGCGCCGGCGCTGCCCATGGGCACGAGCGTCGCACCAAGCGCCGCTGCGACGGCAACGGCAACGGA
>JBBRIC010000113.1:0-7708 GCA_038221665.1 Sphingomonadales bacterium | reverse complement strand
TTGTAGCGCAACTGCGCAAAGATCGGACTGGCATAAAGGCGCTCGGTCAGACTGGCATTGCCAGCCGGGATCGGGCCCAGCTTGGCCTGCGCCCGGCCTTCGACCTTCCCCCCGCGCACGATGACGGCGCGGGCAATGGTGCCAGCCTCATTCAGGACCGCGTTGACGGCAATGTCGATCGGCGCCGAAGACGAAGCGCTACCGGCCCGTGACAGGCTGTTGATGCGCAACATCGCCGTGCCTGTGGGCACGCCCGTGGCCGGCAAGGCGAGATCGAGATTGCCCGAGATGCGCCCGCCAAGGTCAACACCCGGATAGGCGATGGTCAACAGCGCCAGCGACACTTTGTCGAATTCGGCCTTGATGGCGGAACGGTCCCCATACAGGCCGGACACCAGCATGCGGCCATCGCTGGTGACGATGCTGACCGGGGCCAGCCGCCAGCCGTCCTTGTCGCGGCGGATATCGGCCGGGCCACTGAGGCTGATGGGGCGATTGTCGATCTTGCCATTGACGGCAAGCACGACATGATCGGGCGCGAGCGTTGCATTGGCGCTGACGACAAAGGGAATTGCCGTCGCACCACTGGCATCGATGCGGGCGGTGCCATGGCCATCGGCATAGTTGATCGTACCGCTGGCCTTGTCGACCCGGATGCCGTCACGATCGAGCCCGGCGATGGCGAAATTGCCGCGGGCCGCCGGCCCCGTCGCCGGCAGCAGGATGGTCAAGTTGATCTGGCCCGAATCGATATTGATCGGCGTTGGCAGCGGCATGACGGCATTATCCGCTGTGGCGCTGACATCGACCCGCTGCACCGTGGCTTCGCCCGTCAACCGGGCGATCCCGCCAAGGCCGTGCCCCTTGAAATTGATGGCGCCGGCAAATGGCCCGGAGCGTGTCTGGGCGATACTGCCCTGCGCGTTGATGCCGGCGATTTCACCGCGCGCAATGTCGATGGTGACAGGGTCGGTGGCGGTACGGATCAGGCCTTCGCCGCTTGCCGGGCCAAAATTCGATCCGCCATTGGCGACAAATCGCCAGCCGCCGGGCGCCGGCGCCACATGCGCTGCAAGTTCATTGAGGCCGATGCCAAGGCCAGGCCTAGCCAGCAAAACATCGACGGTCGGCGTCGTAATGGGGCCAATCAGCGCCAGCCGCAGCGGGCCATAATCGCGTGATGTACCCGTCGCTGTCATGCGGACGATACCGGCGTCGCTGCGGCTGCCGCTGGCGGCAAGGCTGAGGCCAGGGGCCGTCAGCCGCGCATTTGCAAAGGTCAAAGATGTGTCCGCCGCAATATCGATATCGGCGACAATCGCTGGCAGGCCATGCGTCAGCGCACTGAAAAATCCATTGTCCAGCCGGCGCACGGCGACATTGGTGCGGCCAGTAACGCGCGCGCCTGCCGCAACCGGCACCACGCGCAGGTCGGCGGTGACATCGGCAACGCCAAGACCATCGATCAGATAGGCGGGCAAGGCGCCGCTGGCGGTCAGCACATAATCGGCTGTGGCGGGAGTCGCCACCAGCGTCGCGCTGCCGTTCAAACGATCGGTGCGGAACAGCAGCGCCTTGCTGGTCAACCGGCCTTGCGCATAGGTCAATGGCCCCGAAAGCCTGACGTTGGTCAGCAACGGCAAGGCAAGCGGCGTGACGCCGGTGATACGCCGGGCCGTGGCGCTGACGGGGATCAGCCAGGGCCGGATGCCGGCGTCTATCCGGCCGCTGGCCGCAAGCCCCTCCGCCACATAATCGCCCCAGGCAGCGCGGGTTGTTGTCAGCCGGTAATCGATGATCGGCTGGGCAAAACTGCCGGCAACGGTCGCCGCCAGCCCGGCATTTTGCCCGCGAATGCGCGGGTGGAGCGCGGACGGGTCCTTGATCTGCCCAGAAACCACCATCGTTTCAATGGCTTCATTACCGATATCGACACGGCCTTTTGCCGACAGGGTCAACGCACGGCTGACGATCGTTGCAACAATGGCAGTCTTGCCAGCTTGCGCCTCGGCGCTGGCAGTCAGCCGCAGTTCGGGGCCAAGCAAGCGCGCCGGCAGGCCATCGAACAGCAACGCCGGCATGGCGGTGCCGACAAGGCCAAAGCGCCCGGATTTTGCCGTTACGGCAAGATTGGCCAGCGGCGCATTGCCCAGGCGCGCCCGCAGATGCCCGGTCCAGTCCTGCCAACGACCATCGCCGCCAAGATCGACCGCCAGTGCAGCGTTCAGCCCCAGAATATTGGCGATGGCACCATTGGCCGGTGCTGCGATCATCGCCGCCATGTCGAAACGATCGGCATCGGGTTCGGCGTCGATCATCAGCCTGACACTGTCGCCGCTGCCCTGCAGCCCGCCCCCGGCGAGCGTCAGCGCAGCAAACCTTGCCAGCACCCGTCCGGCGCGGATATCGGCATTGCCGCCGACCCCGAGTATCTGCAAACGGCCCGCCACCGGCGGTTCGAGGATCAGGCGATCGATCTGGAACCGGCCAATCGCAAAATCGAAATCAGGCAGGATCCGATCATCGCCGCTGGGCAACAGCTTTGGCAGCCGCAACACGCGTATTTCGGGCGCAACGATGCTGCGCGCCGTGAAGGTGTTGCCGACCAGGTCGAGCGGCCGCCAATCGAGATCGAGCAGCGGCGCCCGGGCAAAAACGCCCTGGCTGTCGGAAAATACCAGATCGTGGATCCTGGCCTTGCCGAACAGGGTGCCTTCGATGCGGCCCGCGCTGATCCTCAGTCCGGTCCTGGGCGCATAGATCGGTAATTGCCTGACCACAAAACTGCGCCCCGCATCGCTATCGATCCAGCGCAGGCCCGCAAAAGCCAGCGCTGCGAGGATGAGCACGCCGATCAGAAAAAACCATAACAGCCGCGCCAGCCTGGTGCCGGTGCGCGCGTCCCGCGCCGGCAGACCCTTGGATTCAGCCTCGGCCATCAGAATGCCTGGCCGATCGAAACATAGAAGTTAAACAGCGGTTCGCCTTCGCGGCGCGCCAAAGGTGTTGCGATATCGATGCGGACCGGCCCGAAACTGGTGAAATAACGGATGCCGACCCCGGCCCCATAGCGCAGCCCCGAAAAGCCCGGCAGCGATTTTTGATAGACTTGCCCGGCATCGACAAAGCCAACGACGCCAAGATCACTGCCAAAAGCCTGGAAGCGATAGCGGACTTCGGCGGCGGCTTCGGTGATGCTGTTACCGCCGGTCGGCGCGCCGTCCCGGTCGGTCGGGCCGACCGCCTGATAGCTGAAGCCGCGAACCGACCCGCCGCCGCCTGCATAGAATCGCCGGTCAGGCGCAATCCGCCCGCGACTGGCGCCAAAAATCGCCCCCAGATGCACGCGCCCGGCGAACACAAAACTGCCAAAAGGCCGATACGCCGTGCCTTCGATCTGGGTTTTCAAATAGTTGAAATAAGTGCCGCTGCGCAGCGTAAATTCGGGCGAGGCCCGCCCGGTCAGCCGAAACCCGTGCGATGGATTGAGGAGGTCATCCGACCGATCCCAGGTGACGTTGCCTGGAAAGGCGAGAATGAAATAGGTGTTTTTGACGTCATCGGGCGCCGAACGATCGCGCTGGCGGGTGATCAAAGCCTCTGCCCCCAGCGAATAGGTCCAGGGCTTTTGCCAGATAATATTCGATTCCCGGTTGATGGCGACGCCCGCCCCAAAAGTCGTTGCATCGAAGGCGCTTTGCTGTTCCGCTGAAAGCCCGATGCGCCCCGACAGAATCTGGTCACGGCGGCGGAAATTGCGGCGTTGAAATTCGGTGATCAGCACCTGCTGGCGCTCGGCCGCGATACCGCGCACCGTCAAACTGCCTTCAGGGCGAAACAGGTTGCGATGGGTCCAGCTGCCTTCGGCCCTGAGGCCCTGGCCGGTCGAATAACCACCGCTGGCGGCAATCGTGCGCACCGGCGCGCTTTCGGTCGTGATGGCGATATCGACGGTCTGGCTGCCATCGGGGTTGATCGGGCCCACTGCTACCGGCTTGATGATGACGCTGCCGAACAACCCGGTCTGAACCAGCGCGCGGCGCAGATCCTCGCGATCGGCGCCGCTGTAGGGCTGGCCGGGTTTATAGCGTGCGATGACGCCCAGATGACGCGCATCAAAGCCCTGTGTGTCGCCGGCGATCGTCGTAGCGCCAAATATCGCGCGCGGGCCGATGTCGATGACCTGCACCAGCGTTGCCGTGTGCGTCGCATGGTCGATGACGATATCGGGCTTGCCGATGACCGGAAACGGGTGGCCGGCATCGCCGATACGCTGGGCCAGGGCGTTTTGCGCCAGCGTCACCTTGACGGCATCGACCGGATCGCCAACCAGCGTCCCCAATAACGGCGTGACAATGGCGGCCGGCGGCGGCCCAACCGCTTTTTCAGGCGCAACGACGCTGATATCGGCAAAGGTGTAAAGTGGCCCCGGATCAACCGTGATTTGAACCCGCGTCGGCAGCGCGCCGCTAGCCGGCGGCGTGATCATAACGGCTACCGAGCCGCCATAATGGCCGACGGAGCGCAGCAACTGGTCGATAAGGTCGCGATCCTCCATCGTGCGGCGATTGATCTGGGCGATATTGGCCGCTTCACCGCGCCGAGCCCAAAGCGTTGACAGGCCCTGATATTGATCCTGCAGGCCAAGTGCCGACAAGCCTTTGACTTCAACGGCATAGCGCACGTCCGCAACCACGGCTGGCGCTTCGCCATCGGTGGTCGATGCAACCGTGGGCCAGGGCACATTGCCCGGCAATGGCGCAAAATCCTCCAGCCTTGGCTCGGCCGTTGGAATGGCGATGACTGTCGCCGGGTCTCGCGTCAGTAGCAGATCATCAAAACTGTCCGGCGGCGTGGCGGGCACTGCGGCGTCTGCTGGCGCCGCTGCTGGCGGATTTTCCGCTATTGCTGGCGCGATCGCCCCCGCCGGGGTCGCAGCCGGCTGCGCAACGACCGGCAGCGCAAGGACCAGGCCGGCCAGCAAGGTCGCAACCCGCCCCGAGTGCTGCCGCATCGCGAACATGGGTATCGGGACAGGCTGCACCGGCCTGTCCTAGGTGGCAATCCGCGTCATGTCATCGTTGAAGATGACGCGTTACGTCGCATTTAAGGCAATGGTGGTCCGATAACGCTACTGCGCAGGGCCTTGTCAGCGGCGGGCACGGGCAGCACCGGCGCATTGGCATCGCCCGCTTCACTCAGGTTGCGCCGCACACGCCGGGCATTCAGCGTCGGATCATAGGCCGTGACAGGCACGCCAAGCGCGACCGCTTCGGCGGCCCCGACAGCGGCCAGCAAGGAATAGGCCGCCACCTGCTCCTCCCGCCTTGCAGTTACCAGGTTTACTTCGGAGTTCAGCCGTTCCTGCTCGGCGTTAAGAACTTCGATTATGGTGCGGGTGCCGACCTGATTTTCCTGGCGCACGCCTTCAGCGGCAAGGCTGTTGGCGTCAACCGAAATCCTTGACGCTTCGATCACAGCGCGCGCCGCCCGCAACTGATTGAAACTGTTGACAACGCTCTCCTGCGTCTGGCGATCGGTCGAGGATATCAATTCGGCAAGCTGGCTCTGGCGTTGCTGGGCCTGGCGCACCTGGCTGCCGACAAGGCCGCGCTGCCAGAATGGCACGGTGGCGGTGATCAGCGCGTCCTGTGTGACAAATCCGCCCTGGCGAATGAAGCTGGTGCCGCCACCACCGCCCTGAAAATAGCTGTAGGCGCCCGAAACCGACGCATCGATCGTCGGCAGGCGCGCCTTTTGCTGATTTTTGACATCATAGCGCGCTGCAGCCTCATCGAAACGCGCGGCCAGCAGCAAGGGTGCATTGTCCCGGGCCAGATCGACCGCCTGACCCTCGGTGCCTGGCAACACCGGCAGCGGCGGCATGGGTGTCAGATTATCGGGCAGGCGGCCGACCACCCGCAGATAGGCCTGTCGGGCCGCGGCAAACTGATTTTGCGCAACGACGTAATTGGATTGGGCGTTGGCCAGTCGCGCCTGGCTTTGCGCCACATCGGTACGGGTCAGGTCGCCTACTTCAAAACGATCGCGTGATTGTTGCAGTTCGCGTTCCAGTACCTTGACCTGGCTGGCATTCAATTCAACGACCCGCTGGAAACGTAGCACATCGGCATAGGCGGTGACCGTATTGAGGACGGTCTGGTTCTCGGTTGCCCGCAACCGGCTGCGCGCCGCCAATATACGATTTTCGCCGGCCGATGTCGCCGCCGCCGTGCGCCCACCGCGATACAGCGACTGGCTTAGTTGCAGTCCGGCGCGATAGGTGCGGCCATTATCCTTGAAGGCATCGAGCCCCGCCTGATCGGCAGTAAAGCTGCTGCCCAGCAATGGCCGGGCGGGTGCCAAGGCCTGTGGCACCTGTTCATCGGTCTGGCGCACCAGGGCACGCTGGGCGGCAATGTCGGGATTTTGCTCATAAGCCGCTGCAATCGCGTCGGCCAGCGTATCGGCCAGCGCCGGCGCAGCGACATTCCCGTTGATCAACACGGCAACGGCAAGCAACAGGGTCGAACGCAGCATCGGGCGGACTTTCAATTCAAAAACAGCGGATTGGGCAATTCAAAAAACAAAGGCTTTTGGGCGCGCAAAGCCCGGCAGCAGATGGCCTGGTACTTCAAGGAACGCCAGCCCGGCAATCGTGCCATCGGCCAGGATCGCCCCGGCCCGGCCACCGCCAACGCCAGCCTCGCGGACGATCGCTGCGGCCCGGCCGCCCGGGGCCAATTGTGCCGCGAGCAGCGGTGGGATGAATTCGATGGCGCCTTCGAACAGGATCAGATCATAGGGGGCCGTCGCCGGCCAGCCGGCAACCAGCGGTCCGGCAACGATCGCCACCCCCGCCGCACGTGCCTGTTCAACCAGCCCCGGATCGGATTCGAGCGCCGTCACAGCCGCGCCGATATGGCCAAGAACCGCCGCCGAATAGCCCGTTGCGGCGCCGACAAGCAACACGCGATCGGCCGCCGTGACCCTGGCATTTTGCAACAACAACGCCAGCGCCAGCGGTTCCAGCAGCCAGCGAC
The DNA here is from genome assembly GCA_038221665.1 of Sphingomonadales bacterium. Lineage (GTDB taxonomy): Bacteria > Pseudomonadota > Alphaproteobacteria > Sphingomonadales > Sphingomonadaceae > Sandarakinorhabdus. The sequence continues at coordinate 665 of JBBRIC010000113.1, read as the reverse complement.
CCGGCGCCACCGCCAGCGCTGCATCGGCATAGGCAAGCGTTGCCAGCGCCACCGGCACGTAATTTTCGCGCGGCACAGCGGCCATGGCCATCAACACGGCGCCATCCATGACGCCAACCGTGCGCAACTGGCTGTTGACCATCGTCTGGCGCAATTCACGCGCATCGGAAACGGAGTCCGAAGCGGCAGCGGGTGCGGTGGCAGTGATCGTCACGGGCAATCTCGCAATATCGAGTGTGTGATAACAATAATACAGCTGAGTCGCAATCGAATTCAGTGTCGTGCTTTCTCTAGCCATGAACCGGCCCCGCGCCAAGCACCTAGCGCAGGGTGGTTTTTGACGAAAATTCTCCGCTGCCAGCCTGAAATCTGGCTTGATCCCGGTTGCCGGCTGTACTTTGGCGCGGACGCCGGGCGTGATCGGGCCGGACGCCCTTTGCCATGACCTTGACGCTGTTGGCTGACTATAAGAAGCCCTGCGCCAGCTTTCCCAAAAAAAGGCCGGATATTGCCATGATGCCAGGGGCAAAACGCCATGACCTCGCCATTGTCGGGGCCGGCATCGTCGGCCTCGCCCATGCGCTTGCAGCGCTCCGACTGGGTAAATCGGTGCTGGTCATCGATCGCGATGCGCAGGCCAATGGCGCCTCGATTCGCAATTTCGG
>JBBRIC010000112.1:0-7867 GCA_038221665.1 Sphingomonadales bacterium | reverse complement strand
CCCGCGCCACATAGGCCCGGCTTTTGTCGATTTCGACCGACAGCGTATCGACGGTGGTTTTCATCGACACCAGCGCCTTCATCTTGAAGGCGTCGATGGCATCCATGGTGGCATAGACATTCTGAAAGGCGCGCTGCAGGGTTTCAACCGGAATCGTGCTGCTGGCGGCGCCTTCATGGATGGCAACCGATTGGGTTTTCAGCAATTCCCCGGTGCGATCGATGATGCCGGCGGTGGTGGCGTTCAGCGCCGTCACCTGTTCCAGCACGAGTTTCTGCCCGGTCATGGCCTCGGCAACCGTGATGGCGGTGCGCAAGGCGGCGACCGTTGTGGTAGCGGCGCGATCGACACCCTTCATCAGCTCGACATTGTTTTTCTTGACCAGATCGAGCGCCAGATAGCCCTGCACGCTGACGGCAAGCTGGGTCAGCAGATCCGTGCTGCGCTGGCGCACATAAAATAGCGCACTTTCCTTGATCGCCTTGGCCTTGGCGGGGTCGCTATATTCGATTTCGGTTGCCTTGGCCTCCAGCCGGGCATCGAACATCTTTGATGCCTGCACCATCTGTTCGAGCTTGCCCATCGAATCCCAAAGACGTTTGCGCTCCTCATCGATGGCGATATTGTCCTTCAGCAGATAATCCTTGCCGTCTTTCAGCCGCTCCAGGATTGCCGCGATATTGGTCTGCGACGATTTATAGCCATCGAAATAACCGCGCAGCTTGCTGCCGCCAAAGGGGATGATGCCGAACAATTTCTTGCGCGTCATCAGGTCCGATCGGCCACTTGGATCAAGATCCTCGATGGTCCGGCGCAATTCGGTCAGATCGGTGCCGATGCCGGTTTCCTTGTCGATGGCGCGGGTCGGCCGATCGAGAAAACGGTTCGAATGATTGGCGGCCTCGGCAATCTGGACGGCGCCAAGATTGGTCAATTGATCGACCTTTTTGCCAAATTCGGGGCTGGCCGCATCCTCGGCGATCAGCTGGTCGACAAAGCTGTCGACCTGCGCCTCAAGCTTGGCAAGCGTTTCGGCTTTTAACGGTACCAGCCCCGAAGCCTTGGCCGGTGGAATGACCGTGACAGCGTCGGGCGCCTCCAGCTTGATTTCGGTGGCAGTGATCAAAGGTTCGGCCATGGTCATCCTCTCCGTCCAACCCGATGGTGTCGACACCATCTTCTATCAGGTCAGCGCGGGTTCCTCTACTGTGTTAGGGTTATGGGACGGTTTGGCAAGGGCCGGGGTATCGATATCGGTCACCGAAACCCGCAATTCGGTCTGGGTGACAACGCCCGCTGTGGTGAAAAAGGCAATATCGGCGGCGTCGCGGCCATGGGCGATACGGACCATGCCGGCGATCGGCGCCAGCCGCGTCGGATCGACCAGCCACCAGCCGCCATCCAGAAAGACCTCGAACACGGCATGAAAATCCGGCGGATCGAGCGCCAGCGCATAGGCAGCAACGGCCCGCGCCGGAATACCCGCCGCACGGCAAAGGGTAACGCCCAGGTGCGTGAAATCGCGGCAGACGCCGGCGCGATCGATGAAGGTGCCGGCGGCGCCGGTCGTCGCTGTCGACACGCCATGTACATAATCGACATTGCCGTGCAGCCAATCAAGGATTGCCAGCGCCCGCGCCCCGCCGGGCGCGATATGGCCGAACTCGCGGCTGGCAAAGCGCAGGAACTGATCGACCGGGCAATAGCGGCTGGGCAGCAGATAGGGCAGCACCGCCACCGGCAGCTGCGACCAGGGCGCGACTTGCAGGGTCGGCGGCAATTCGAGCCGCGGTGCGATGCGCACCGTAGCGCTATATTCGATCGTCAATTGGCCATCGAGGCAGCCCCGCAACAGCCGCGCGCCACTGACGGGATCCTGCGATTCGGCCAGCCTGACACCGTTTGAAACGATCAGATTTTCGCGCTCGACGATCTGGCCGGGCGCATGGGCGGCCAGCACGGCAGCAATGGTTTCCGTCGGCTCGGGGAAGGCAAAGCCAAGGCGGGTTCGGACTTCAACGCGCAAATCAGGGCTCCTGGAACGATGGCTTGGCGGAAACGGGCGAATGCTGCCGAAAAATTGCCGGAAACCATAATTCTATACGCAAATTGCGTCAGATTGACGATTCCCGTTCTGCTATATCCCGGCTGGTTTCAACAACGCCATGTCGTTAGCATCGTTCCAAACAACAAGGCCTCCATAGCAACAAGGCGTCCCCATGACAGATGCGATTCTGCCCTTTCGTCTTGCGATCCCCGATGCCGTGCTGGCCGATCTCGATCGCCGGCTGGCTGCGACGCGCTGGCCCGACGCCGAAACCGTCGCTGACTGGTCGCAGGGCACCCCGCTGTCGGCCGTGCATGCCCTGTGCGACTATTGGCGGCAGGCTTATGATTGGCGGGCCTGCGAGGCGCGGCTCAACGCTTTTGGCCAGTTCACCACCGAAATCGATGGGCTGTCGGTGCATTTCCTGCATGTCCGGTCGCCGCACGCGAACGCCATGCCGCTGATCATCACCCATGGCTGGCCGGGATCGATCGTTGAATTTGCAAAAGTCATCGCGCCGTTGACCGACCCAGTGGCACACGGCGGCCGCGCCGAAGACGCTTTTCACATTGTCTGCCCGTCGCTGCCGGGCTTTGGTTTTTCGGGAAAACCAGGCGCCAGCGGCTGGGGCGTGCCGCGCATCGCCATGGCCTGGATCGCGTTGATGCAGCGACTGGGCTATGACCGTTGGGTGGCGCAGGGCGGTGATTGGGGCGCGGCGGTGACAACGGCCATCGGCGTCATCAACCCGACGGGCTGCGCAGCCATCCATGTCAATATGCCGCTGGTATTTCCGGATGCCGATGATCTGGTCGACATGACCGCATCAGAAGCTGCTGCCGTTGCATCCTTGCAGCATTATCAGGACAGGGATTCGGGCTATTCAAAGCTTCAGGGCACGCGGCCGCAGACGCTGGGTTACGCGTTGGCGGATTCGCCCGTCGGTCAGGCGGCCTGGATTTATGAAAAATTCTGGGCCTGGACCGATAATCAGGGCCGCCCCGAAGATGCTTTGACGATGGATGAAATGCTCGACAACATCATGATCTACTGGCTGTCAGGGTCGGGGGCTTCATCGGCGCGGCTGTATTGGGAAAGTTTTGGTAGTTTTGGCTCGGTGAAACTCGCCCTGCCGGTGGGTGTCAGCATTTATCCCAAGGAAGTTTTTCGTAGCTCGCGGCGCTGGGCCGAAAAGCACATGGGCAACATCATTCACTGGAACGAACTCGACCGCGGCGGGCATTTTGCGGCCTGGGAACAGCCGCAGCTTTATGTCGATGAGATCCAGAGCTGTTTTCAAAAGATCAGGTGAAGTTTCGCGCCAAAACCGGCATCGACGAGCAATATGAGGAAGAGATGAGATGGTCGCTATTTATGAACACGAGGTTCGCACCATCGACGGTGAAACAACGACCCTCGCGCCCTGGCAGGACAAGGTGCTGTTGATCGTCAATACCGCCAGCAAGTGCGGATTCACGCCGCAATATGAAGGGCTGGAGGCCTTGCAAAAACGCTATGCCGCCAAGGGCTTTGCCGTGCTCGGTTTTCCCTGCAACCAGTTTCGCGCCCAGGAACCCGGCGACGAGGCCGAAATCGCCAGTTTCTGCAAGCTGACCTATGCCGTGGATTTCCCGATGTTTGCCAAGATCGAGGTCAATGGCGACAACAGCCATCCTTTGTACCAGCAGCTGAAAAAGGCCGCACCGGGGCTGTTGGGCCTCCAATCGATCAAGTGGAATTTCACCAAATTCCTGGTCGATCGCACGGGCCGGGTGGTCGATCGTTTTGCGCCGGCCACCAGGCCCGAAGCACTGGCCGGCGCTATCGAGGCTTTGCTTTAGCCAAGGGCGTTGGCGGGCAGCCATCCTGCGTTTTGACGATGCGCGGAATCAGCAGGAACTGCGTCTGCCGGCCATCGATATATTTGACGCTCTTGCCGTCGAAAAATGCATCTTCCTCCAGTTTGAAGGCGATTTGCTGGCCGCCCCATTCCGGCACGGCGGCGCGGGCCGACAGTTCGATCGACCAGGCGGTCTGGCCGCGCATCGGCACTTCGCCTTCGGCGCGTGCCGCCTGATTGTCCCACATGCCGATGGGCGTACCGGCGGCATGGCCATGATAGCCGATCGGGTGCGAATAGATGGTCGGATCAAGGCCGCCAGCGATCGCCCTGGCCCGGGCGGCGGCGAGGACGCCGTTGCCGGACACGCCGACCGCAAACGATGATGTCAACGCGTCCTGTACGCCATTGGCGGCGGCAAGCCCCGCCCTCAGCCCGGCCGGTGCGTCGGTTTCACCCGGTTTCAACACATAGGCCATATGCTGGGTATCGGTATTGAGGCCAAGATAGCTGATGCCGAAATCGGTCCACAGCAGATCGCCGGGCTGGATAATCGTATCGCCTTCCAGCGTGCCGGCAACGCCCTGGCGGCTGATCCCGACAGACGGATGGAACCAGGTGTCGAGTTTCAGCCCGGCGATGCGTTCGCGATACCACCAGACGACATCCTCGGCGCTGGTTTTCCCGGGCGTGATGACATTTTGCGAAAACGCCTCGGCCATGATGGCATGGGCGATGCGGACGATGTCGGGGTAGACCGTCATTTCGGCAGCGCTGCGGGTTTGCAGCCAGCCGGTCGCCAGCGCGTCGGCAGCCACGATTCGACCCCGCAACGCCGGGGTCAGCGCGGCCATCAGGCCGTCGCGCTGGCTGGCGGTCAGCCCATCGCCAAAGGCCGTCAGCGGCGACACATCGAGCGCGATCTTGCGCGGGTTGCGCTGTTTGATGATCTCGGCAAGCGCCGCCCATTGGTCGGGTTGCCGCGCCGGGTCCCATTTTGCTTCGAACAACCCGGCAAGACCATAGCGGCTGACCGTCAGCCGTTCCAGCGGCTGGCCCTTTCCGGGGTCGAAAAACACCAAAATCGTCCGCCGTCGGGCGTGCAGCGACCGCGCATCGAGCATCGTCTTGACGACCGGATCCTCCATATATTCGCGCGCCACAAGCACCCACATGTCGATGCCCTGTTCGCGCATCAACGCCGGCACGATGCTGTCTAGCCGTTGTTGCAACCAGCCATCCTGCAAGGCGGCGCGATCCTTCAGCGCCAAAATGGCCGGCATGGCCGGGTCGCTGTGTTCGGCCTCGCAGAGCGGGGCCGCCGTGGCCGGGAAGGCAACAAGTGCGACGATGGCAGCGAACAACCAGTAGAGCATGAAAACGTCCTTGTTTTTGCCTTCAGGCCTGCAGGATGACCGTCAGGCCAGCCGGCGGCGGTTGTGGTAGTTTGTCGATCCGGATGGCATCGCGCCGGGCCCGGTCGACAATTGCCGCCGGCACCTTGCCAGTCACCAGCAAATTATCGCAGCGGCCAAGGAGAGCAAGCTGGTTGAGCGTCAGGTCACCCGGATCGGCGCTGCTGATGGTTATGGTGACGATCCTGTCGGCCGAGACGATAGTGCCGTCGATGACGGCGGCCACCGCAGCCATGGCGTCATCGATCGGCACCAGCGGATCAAGGCTGGCGCCCGTCGCCAGCGCCTGTTCCCACAGCCGTCGCCGCGCCGCAATTGTCGGGTGGCGGGCGCTGGCGGCGGCGCGAGCAGCTTCGATTGCCTTGGCCAGCGGCCCCAGCGATTGCGGCAGCAACCCCTCCAGCCGGCCACGCAGAGCCCGCGACAAGCTCGCCGAAGCGCCGCCCGTCGAGATCGCGATAACGACCGGCGATCGATCGATGATGGCGCCCATCAGGAAATCCGACAGGGCCGGACGATCGACGACATTGACCAGCAAGCCCCGCGCCCGCAGCCTGTCGGCCGCGGCTTGTGCGGCGGCGAGATCATCCAGCGCCACGAACGCCAGCGCCGGCGTACCGGCGGTCGGGGTCACATCCTCGCCGACAACGCTGCCGCCGGCGGCCGCCACCAGCCGCGCTTTGGCCGCGGCGGCTTCGCCATCGCCGATGATGATGACGGCACGGCCCGCGAGCGACAGGAAAATCGGCAGTTGTTGCAAGGCTATTTCGGCGCGTCGGTGATCTGGTTCATCTCGATCATCGTGCCATCCGGATCAAAGAAATTACAGCCCATGACATGGATGGCGGGGCCGCCGTTGCGGCCGGGGTAAATCTGTTCGCGCACCTCGGCGGTAAAGCTGACGCCCGGCACCGATTTCGCCAGCGCACAGCGCCTGGCGGCATCATCGGTATTCAAAATCAGCACATGGCCGCCGGCCTGCAGGCGCTTTGGATAGGGGTCACTGGCCGGCAATGGCGGATCGAAATATTGCATCAGGCCGATCCATCCGATGAACGGATCATTGCCGTTCAACAGCACCAGCCGCACCTTGTTTCCCGGCACGCCGGCCGGCAGCGCCACCCCCGATACAGTCAGCCGCTGATCATAATTCAGCTTGAGGCCGATCACGTCGCGGTAGAGTTTCAGGCTGTTTTCCATGTCGCGGACCAGAATCGTCAGCCGCCTGACATCGGTCGGCAGGCGTTCGACCGGCGCGGTAACGCCTGCCGCCGTCTTGCCAGTGGCTGTCTGGGCAGCGGCGGGCGTCGCCAGCAACACCGCCAGGGCGAGCAGTGTTTTCATGATCTTTTCCTCAATCGTCGGGGCCAAGGCCGGGGTCGAGATCGCGCGGCCGGATGAAATGCACAAGCTGGGCGTGGCCGCCGTCGATCCGGGCCCAGCGATCGATATCGAGATCGAGCCGCGCCAATGTCGCCGTCGGGTATTTCAGCGCCGCCTCCTCCCGCATCTGGCCGCCCGGCAGCACCAGTTCCAGCAGCAAATCTTCCAGCCCCGGATTATGGCCGACCAGCAGCGCATGATCGTGGTGCGCGGCAAACCCCGCGATCAATTCCACCAATGTGGCCGACGACGACAGATAGATGCGTTGTTCATAAATCGGTGCCAGCCGCGCCTGCATGCCGGTTTCAACGCCTTCGATGGTCTGGCGGCAACGCACGGCGGGGGATGCCGCAACATGATCGAAATCGGGCATGGCACCACTGTCCTGCGCCAATCGCAGCCATTTGCCGATGGCCGTGGCGGCGCGTCGACCACGGTCGTTCAACGGCCGGTCAAAATCCCGCAGCAGCGGGTCGTCATAGCCCGATTTGGCATGGCGGAGCAGCGTCAGCGTCTTCACCTGCCCTCCTCGCTTTCATGCTTCATGGCGCGCGTCATCGCCCGCCGTAACGCCATGCCGCGTGGCGATCAGCCTTGCAACCGCTTCATCAAGGGTCAGCCGTTCAATCGGCGTGCCGGGGGGAAAGGCACCGAGCAAGCGCGACGGCACCGACGGGCCGATGAGCACGAAACTGCCCCGATCATCGGCACGGCGGATGAGCCGGCCAAAGGCCTGCGCCAGCCGCCCCATGGCGACACGATCGTCAAAGGCCGTGCCACCGGCCATCGCCCGGCGCGCGGCATGGAGGACGGTCGGGCGCGGCCAGGGCACCCCTTCCATGACCACCAGCCGCAGCGAGGCGCCGGGCACATCGACTCCATCGCGCAAGGCATCGGTGCCGAGCAGCGAGGCGCGCGGTTCGGCCCTGAAGATATCGACCAGCGTCCCCGTGTCGATGGGATCGACATGCTGGGCATAGACGGCAAGCCCTGCCCGCGCCAGCGGATCGGCGATCCGGGCATGGACGGCGCGCAGCCGGGCGATGGCCGTAAACAGCCCCAGGGTGCTGCCATCGGCGGCCTCGATCAGGCTGCGATAGGCATGGGCAAGCCCCGCCATATCGCCGCGGCGGATGTCGGTGACGATCAGCACCCGGGCGTTGCCGGCATAATCAAACGGGC
>JBBRIC010000111.1:0-8069 GCA_038221665.1 Sphingomonadales bacterium | reverse complement strand
GGATTTCGGCAAAAGCGACCGAGACATTGCCGGTGGCACGGCGCGACAAATCGATCATGATATCGCCGACTTCGGGAGCTTCGGTGCCCAGATTGACCCCGCCGATAATGTCGGCCTTGTTTTCCCGCGCTGCCAGTTGCGCCGCCACGGCATCGGATGCCAGCGCCGACAGCGTGTAGACGCTGGCCCCCCGGGCCTGCACATTCGGCGCCGAATCGGCATGGATCGAAATGAACAGATCAGCCCGGGCGATGCGGGCGATGGTGACGCGGCCGCCCAAGGGAATGAACCTGTCATCGGCGCGGGTCAGCAGCACCCTGACCTTCCCACGCCGTTCAAGCCGACGCGCTGTGGCCCGGGCGATATCGAGCGTCACCAGTTTTTCAAACGCGCCATTGCCACCGATCGCGCCGACATCCTTGCCGCCATGGCCGGCATCGATGACGACCAGCGGTTTTTTGCCGTCACGCGGTCGCACACCCGGGCTGCGATGGCCTGTTGCCGGCGGCGCGGGTTCTGGCCGCGCGCTGTCTTTGCCGGCGCTGTCAAATACGCCATCGGGCAGTGCGAAACCATTGGACGCTGCCGGCGGCGGCTCTGCAACCAACATGGCGCCGCCAGCATTTACCAGCAACGGCCTGCGACCGCGCAACACCCCGGCCTCGAAAGCGTCTGGCGAGACCCGTCCCAGGCGGATGACAAGCCCGTTGGGGCTACTGATGGCCGAGACAATCTCAAGTGGCGCCGCAAGCTCCAGCACCAGCCGCGCGATGCCGGGTGAAAACGTCGCGGCCCTGAGGCCGGTGACACTGCCGGCGCCATCCACCCGAATCGCTGCTGGCAACACGGCCGGCAGATCGACCACCAGGCGCAGTGGCGCCTTCAGCGCCAGCCCATGCGCCACATTTATCGGGCCATCGGCGATGATCGTGACACTGCCCGGTACAATCGACAACGATATCAGTCGCGCCGCCATGACCGGCGATGCGATCAAACAAGCCACCAGAACCAACAGGCTGCGCACCCAAAACAGGGCGTAACAAACCCGCGCCACAGCCTGTCGCATCCCCGCCTTTCGTTATGCCGTCAGCAGTACGCGCCGCCCGGCATAGCGTGCCTGGCCGCCCAGTTCCTCCTCGATGCGCATCAGCTGATTATATTTGGCCAGCCGGTCGGATCTTGCCAGTGAACCGGTCTTGATCTGGCCACAGCCGCAGGCGACCGCCAGATCGGCGATGGTCGAATCCTCGGTTTCACCCGATCGATGCGACATTACGCTGCGATAGCCGGCGCGATGCGCCATATCGACTGCCGCCAGCGTTTCGGTCAGCGTGCCGATTTGATTGACCTTGATCAGGATGGCATTGGCGAGGCCATCGCGAATCCCGTCGGCCAGCCGCGCCGGATTGGTGACGAACAGATCATCCCCGACCAGTTGACAGCGACCGCCCAGCTTTTCGGTCAGCAGCTTCCAGCCGGCCATATCGTCTTCGGCCATGCCGTCTTCGATGCTGAGGATGGGATAGTCGCGCACAAGAGCCACGTAATAATCGACCATCGCCTCGGCCGTCAGCGTTACCTGTTCGCCAGCCAGCACATAATTTCCGCCATGGTAAAATTCGGTGGCGGCAGCATCCAGCGCCAGAAACACGTCCTCGCCGGGCTTGAACCCGGCCTTGGCGATTGCCGCCATGACAAAATCCAGCGCCGCGCGGGTATCGCCCAGATTGGGCGCAAAGCCACCTTCATCGCCCACTGCCGTATTATGCCCGCCGGCTTTCAGTTCCAGCTTCAGGGTGTGGAAAATCTCGGCGCCCCAGCGCACGGCCTCCGAAAGGCTGGGCGCGCCGACCGGCATGACCATGAATTCCTGAAAATCGATGGGGTTGTCGGCATGGGCGCCGCCATTGATGATATTCATCATCGGCACCGGCAACAGATTGGCTGCAACGCCGCCGACATAGCGGTGCAATGGCAAGCCTCGCGCCTCGGCGCCGGCTTTTGCCACGGCGAGGCTGACCCCCAGGATCGCATTGGCACCCAGCCGGGATTTGTTGGGCGTGCCATCCAGTTCGATCATCGCAGCGTCGATCTCGCCCTGTTCCTCGCCATCCATCCCCGACAGGGCATCGAAAATCTCGCCATTGACGGCGGCGACGGCGTTCAGAACGCCCTTTCCAAGGTAGCGCGCCATATCGCCGTCGCGTAGTTCGACCGCTTCATGGGCGCCCGTCGAGGCGCCCGAAGGCACGGCAGCGCGCCCGACCGAACCATCGTCCAGCACCACATCGACCTCGATGGTCGGATTACCGCGGCTGTCGAGAATTTCGCGGGCGTGGATGTCGATGATTGCGGTCATATGGCTTCCTTGACGTGGGTAGGCGCAGCAAAACAGCCAGCCCGTTGCAACCAATCTTGCGTTGGGCGGTTTCAAACGCCATCTATCGGCAGGAAACGGCGGCGGCAAATTTTCAATGGCCAAGGTCACAAGGACGCCCTTCTCTGCCAGGGCCAGGGAGATTGAAATCATGAGCATGGACAGCCCCGATCTCTATGGCTTTGATGATGACGGGCTCGATGCGCCCGATTTTCAGCGACGCGGTCTGATCGGTGCCACCGAACAACGGCTGCTGGGGCTGGCGGATGATGGCAAGCGCGAACTTGCCCGCAGTTTTGGTGAACTGGTCGATCTGGTCCGCGATGTGGCGGCGCATGTCGATAGCCTGGGGCTGGGCCCGGTTGGCGGCATGGTTCGGGAGGCGACAGGCGTGCTGGAAGGCTGGGAACGCCAGCTGCGCGACCGTCCGGTTGCCGAATTGCTCAACGATGGCCGCGCGCTTGTTCGCCGTCAGCCGCAGATCGCCATCGGCGTTGCAACGCTCGCCGGGTTTATCGCCGCGCGGCTGGTCAAGTCGGGGGCGCGGTGACAAAACTTCCGCCACCGCTTCAAAAGGCGTCGCTCGGGGCGCTTTTTGGTCATCTGGTCGATGATATCTTCATTTTGTTTCGCGCTGAACTGGCGCTGGCCAGCGCCGAAGTCCGGGCCAATGTCAGCGCCGTCAAATCGGGTGTCGCGCTGATTGCCGCTGGCGCGCTGATATTTTCGACCGCCATGCTTTGCGTGCTGATCGGCACGATTGCCTGGCTGGCGCAATCGATCGGCATTGTCGCTGCGGCGTTTGCCGTTGCGGCCGGCGCAATTGTCTTCGCTGCACTATTGATTATCATCGGGGTCAATCGCTTGAAGGCGGCGCAATTGCTGCCAAACAGGACGCTCGACCGCTTGCAGCTTGATGCCAGTATTTTGACAGGAGACTGAGGTGAACAGCATGGCCGAAACCAGCGCCACCGAAACCGATGCGGCGCAAAGCACTGTATCGCAGGCCGATGCCGCGCGCGCCCGCATCGCGGCAACGGTAGATGAAATCCAGACCAAGCTCGATCCGCGCCGGATGGTCCGCGAAGCCGTTGACCGGGCGCAGGATACCGGCCTTGAAATGGTCGGCCGCGCCGGCACGACGGTGCGGGCGCATCCGCTGGCAATGGGCGCTGCGCTCGCAGCCATTGGCGTGGCGTTGTTTGCACGCAACCGGCTCAGTCAGGCGCGGGTCGATCTGGGCGATGGCCTGACCAGTTATACCGATTATGACGACGGTTATGACGAAGCGGTCGAGCAGCGGCGTAACGGCAAGCAAGTCCCGCGCCAGGTCCAATCGCTGAAAACGCCCGCCAATGCGGCAGCCGTTTCGGGAACAATTGTTGAAAGCCCGCTGGTCTCGATCGTCATCGGCCTCGCGGCCGGCGCAGCGCTGGGGGCCTTGCTGCCCGCTGGTGAGGCCGAACGCCGGGCGATCGGCAGCGCCACGCAAAAACTCGGCGCCGCCGCGCGCCGGGCTGTTGACGGGTTCGATGATCAGCCAATGGCTGCAAGTCCCCCTCCCACTGACAGGCAATAACGCCCCGTTCAGCTTTGTTCGGTGATACACAGGCGTCCTGCCAAATTTGAGGTCTTAGATGCGTCGTTTGAATAATATTGCCGCTTTTGCTGCGGGTTTTGCCTTGTTGTTGCCGTTGGCAACGCTGGTGCAGGCCCAGGTTGCGGCGCCCGCCGCCACCGATGTCGGTGATCCCGCCGCACGGGCCTTTGTCGAAACACTGGCAAATGATGCCTTTGCCGTTCTGCGCGACAAATCGCTGGGCAAGGCCGCGGGCCGCGACAAATTCCGCACCATGCTTGAACAAAATGTCGCCCTGACCGACATCGGCGACCGGTTGATCCGCAGGCATCGAGCGACGATAACGCCGGCCCAGCGTGATGCCTATCAGGCGGCACTGCCATCGTTTGTGCTCAACGCCTATGCCGACCGGCTCTATGATTATTCGGATGCCAGCCTGAAAACGCTGCGCTCGGTCGGTCGCAGCCCGACGATCACCGACGTCTTCACGCGCGTGACGCGCCCCGGCAACCAGCCGATCGATGCCATCTGGCAGGTCAAGAAAACGCCGTCCGGCCGCAACGTCATCAACAATCTGACCGTCGCCGGCATCAATCTTTCCCTGACTCAAGAGGCCGATTTCAACGCCTATATCCAGAAAAACGGTTTTGATGCGCTGGTCGTATTTTTGAAATCGGCCAACAGCAAGGCTGTGGCAACGCGGGCCAAAACTTGACCTCGATGCTTCGCATCGCCGACAGCGCCTTTGTTCACCCCTCGGCCCAACTATACGGGCATGTGACGGTCGGCGAAGGCGCGTCGGTCTGGTGCAACGCCGTCATTCGCTCCGAAATGGCGCATGTCGCCATCGGCGCCTATGCCAATATCCAGGATTTCGTGATGATCCACACCGACCCCGGCAAGCCGGTGACGGTTGGCGATTACAGCTCGATCACCCATCATGTGACACTGCACGGCTGCACTATCGGCGATCATGTGCTGATTGGCATCAATTCAACGATTTACAATGGCGCCGTCATCGGTGCCGGATCGATTGTCGGCCAGCACGCCTATGTCAAGGATAACACGATCGTGCCGCCCCATTCGATCGTCGTCGGCTCCCCGGCGCAGGTCATTCGCACACGCGACAATCGCCTGTCGAATCGGATAAATGCCGAATTTTATGCGCTGAATGGCACGGCCTACAAGCGCGGGGAACATCGCGCCTGGGATGGCCCGGAATTTGAAACCTGGTTTGGCGACATGATGAAGCGACTGGCCGCCGAATACGCCTGAACCGGCTGGCCTGTCAAAAAAGCTGATGCGGCTTTTGTTTTGGTCGGGTCGCCGCTAAACCCACGATATGAGCAAACTTCATCTGGTTTTCGGTGGCCATGTCAGCGACCCGCAGACACTGGATTTCACACGTCCCGAAGCCCTGGATGTCGTTGGCATCTACCCGGATTACGCCAGCGCCGAAGCGGCCTGGCGGGCGCGCGCGCAGGCGACGGTCGATGATGCCACGATGAAATATGTCGTTGTGCACCTGCATCGCTTGCTGGAACCCGACAAGGCCTGATCTATCACTTTGCGCGGTCTGGCCTCCCGTCAGCGATCGCGCTAGGCTTTTTTGCCGTCAGATGGCATCGGCTGGCGCGATTTGTCGGCACAAAAAGGCGGGCGCGGCGGGGAGACTGAGCGGATGATCATGGGCCCGAGTTTTGGTGCGGTCTTTGCCGATCTGCTGTCGGTTGTCGACCCGGCACAGCCGGCCACCATCCATGGCGATATCGTCACGAACTGGGGTGATTTTGACCGGCGCAGCACGGCGCTGGCGGGAATATTTCTGGCAGGCGGCGCCGTTGCCGGCGATCGCATCGCCTATCTGATGCGCAACGGCCCGGCCTATCCCGAGGCCATGATCGGCGGTTTCAAGGCGCGGCTGGTGCATGTCAATGTCAACTATCGCTACACGGGCGAGGAATTGTTCTACATTCTCGACAACAGCGACGCCGCAGTGCTGGTCTATGATGCCGAATTTTCACCGTTGATCGCCTCCATCCGTGGCCGGTTGGCGGTAAAGCTTTTTGTCCAGGTCGGCGGCGAAATGGCTGAATTTGCAACAGATTTCGATACGGCCGCGAATAGCCTGACCGCATTACCCCAACAACATCACGATCCCGAAGACATGCTGTTCATCTACACGGGCGGCACGACCGGCATGCCAAAGGCGGTGATGTGGGATCAGGGCGCCCTGTCGGCGATGATGATGGCGGGCGCCGGGATCGATCCCGCTGTCGGTCTGGCCGGGCATCTGGCCGCCGTCACTGCCCGTACCGGTCGCCAGCGCAGCTTGATCCTGCCGCCGCTGATGCATGGCACCGGCTTGATCATCGCAATTGGCACCCTGTCGCGTGGCGGCACGATCGTCACCCTGCCCGGCGACAGTTTTGTGGCCGAAGACGCGGTTGCAACCTGTGCGGCGCGGGCTTGCGATTATGCCGTCATCGTCGGCGATGCCTTTGCCCGGCCGCTGTTAAAGGCGCTCGACGCCGGCCATGGCAGTATCGCCAGCCTGGGCGTGATGATCTCCAGCGGCACCATGTGGTCGGCTGAGGTCAAGGCCGGGCTGTTGCGCCACGCGCCAGCCATGATGATCGTCGACGCGCTGGGATCATCCGAAGGCCTTGGGCTTGGCGCTGCGGTGCAGACCAGCGCCAATGCGGGCGCTGCAACGAAATTCAGCGCCGATGGGCAAACGCTGGTTGTCGGCGACGATCTGCGCCCCGTCGGGCCCGGGGAGCGGGGCCGCATCGCCCGCGCCGGCCTCATTCCGCGCGGTTATTGGCGCGATCCCGAAAAAAGTGCGGCGACATTCGTCAGCGTCGATGGTGTGCGCTATTCGATGCCGGGCGATTGGGCCGTGGTGGAGGCGGACGGCAGTTTTACCCTGCTGGGTCGCGGCAGCCAGTGCATCAACACAGCGGGCGAAAAAGTATTCCCCGAGGAGGTCGAGGAAGCGTTGAAAACCCATCCGGCCGTCGATGATGCACTGGTCTTTGGCGTCACCGACGAAAAATGGGGCCAGGCCGTCACGGCGGTTGTCGAGACCCGGAGCCATGTCGATATCGACACGTTGCGCGCCCATGTCCGGATCATCCTCGCCGGCTATAAAACGCCCAAACGCGTTGTTATTGTTGGCAAGGTGCCACGGGCGGCCAATGGCAAGGCCGACTATGCCGCCGCCAGATTGCTGGCGGAACAGGCATAGTCAGGCGGCGAACAAAATTATTCGCCGGCTTTTTTGAGGCCAAATCCAGAAAAACGCTTGTTGAAGCGCGCTACCTGGCCACCGGCATCGAGCATTTTGCCAGCGCCGCCGACCCAGGCCGGATGCGATGTCGGATCGATGTCGAGCGCCAGCGTGTCGCCTTCCTTGCCATAGGTCGAGCGCGTCTGATATTCGCTGCCATCGGTCATTCTGACCGTGATGCTGTGATAGGCGGGGTGGATACCGGGCTTCATATGCTGAACTTTCCTCAGGTGGCTGGTTCCGACCAGCCTGTCGAATTGGACAGCGGCGCATAAACCACGAACCGGCATGAGGCAAGTGTCGACCGTATCGCGGTGCAACATAAAGTTCACGCCAGCGACTTGCCGTTGCAGCATGACTCTGTCATCAAGCCATTGTCATCAAAGGGTATTGTGATGAAAAGAGTGTTCGGCAGGTTAATGGCCTGTGCAGCGGTCATCGGGTTTGCCAGCCTGTTGGCACTTTTGATATCTGGGCAGTCGCTGACGCTCCTGGCTTTTCCTGTCGCTGTTTCCGAACCATTTGGCTGGGCGCTGCTGGCCTTGGGCAGTCTGCTGTACATCGCGCGCGCCCGCCATCGCCGGTCATTTCCACCCCGCGCGGCGGCTTGATATCATCGAGAGCGCTTGAGCATTGGGCAGGGTCGCGCCTATAGCCATGGTAATGATCGGCTCCCCGCTTCCGCCAGGCCCTGAAACCCGTGCCAATGCGGCAAGAATGGCTGAACTCGTCGCCGATCTGCGAGACAAGGTCGCAAAAATTGCCTTGGGTGGCCCCGCCGCATCGCGTGACCGTCATCTCGCGCGCGGCAAATTGTTGCC
>JBBRIC010000110.1:0-8252 GCA_038221665.1 Sphingomonadales bacterium | reverse complement strand
CCAGCTTCCATGGATCAGCCATAACCCAAGCAAAAGTGGCTGCAGGGCCTCAGGCCCTGCCCGCCGCAGGCCCTTGCCGCCGTTAAATTTCAAAGTGGCTTTTCATACACCCGATAGGTTCGCGTCACCTTGCTTTCGATGGCGTCGGCGATCGATCGCATCGGGCCGTTATCGTCAAGAATCCAGCCGATTTCGCCGGCGCTGGCGCCGAAATTGGCAACCGCCTCGCGGCGAATATATTCGATCATCTGAAAGGCCATCAGCGACGCGACGCGATGGCCCTGAAATATCTTTCGAAAGCCCATCAACGGCACGCGGATGCGGCGCACCTGGGGTTTGCGCAGCCGCCAGAGCAGTTTGGCCCAGCCAAAGGGAAACAGCCGGCCATCGAGGTCGGCAGTCAATTCATTGATATCGGGCAAGGCAATCATGAAGCCCACAGGTACGCCGTCATATTCGGCAATCCGGATCAGATTGCCAAAGACGATCGGTTTCAACTTTTTGCCGACATGCGCGACTTCAAGCGGCGTCAACGGCACAAAGCCCCAGTTAGTCGGCCAGGCATCATTCAATATGTCGAGGATCAACGCCGCTTCCTCGGCAAAACGCGCCTTGTCGACGGGGCGCGTCACCAGCCTTGTGTTGCGTTCGCTCGCGGCAACAATGCGTTGCACAATTTCGGGGAGCGGCCGGTCGATGGGCACTTGCCAGCAATGCAGGTCCTTGACGCCGACATAGCCATTCGCGGTGATCAGCCGTTGATAATAAGGCAAATGATGGCCCATCATCACCGTAGGCGGCTGATTGAAACCATCGATGAGCAGCCCGGGTTCATCCCAGATCGACAGGCTGATCGGCCCTTGCGAGCGGGTCATGCCCTTGGCGCGCAACCAGTTTTCGGCCGTGGTGATCAACAGGCTGGCGACGTCGTCATCATCGATCGATTCAAACATCCCCCATTGGCCAACGCCGGCGCCGACGTGCTGCTGCACCAGCGTATCGATCTGGGCGGAAATGCGGCCAACAACCCTGCCGGCCCTTTCGGCCAGCCAGAATTTGGCCTCGCCATGTTCGAACCAGGGATTGCCCTTGATGCCGCCGATCAGGGCGCGCACTTCGGATCGCAGCGGCGCTACGAAATTGGGGTCGCCAGCATAGAGCCCATAGACAAAGTTGACGAAACGCGACTCGGTGGCGGCGTTATCAACCGCAATGATTTTCAGTGCTGCGGACAATGTGTCAGGCGTTTTCGCGTTTGCGCGGGTGGCCGGTGGCGATGATGCCGCCGGACAGATCCTTTACGTAAGGATAGGTTCTGGCGATTTCCTCGCTGTAACCAAGGTTGAACACCGACGGGCTTTTGAGCGGGCGGTCGGGGCGTTCGTAAAAAGTGCCCATGAGCTTGTCGACGGCAAAGTTGGTGATGCCGAAATTGCCGGTTTCATCGTGAAAATGATGCGCCATGTGACGGGCCTTCATCCGCGCCAGCCATTCCCGCTTTGGCTTGTAGCTAAGATGCTGGATGCAGTGACAAAATTCATAAAAGCAGGTGGTCAGCAACCCGGACGCCAGGGCGAGGGCAGCAGCGCCCGGCCCACCGATCAGATAGCCGATCGGCAGCGTGAAAATGGCGACCGGCGGCAGCGTCGTGTAGAGCGCACCGAACAGGATTTCGAGGTGGTTGGGGTCCTGATGATGGTCATAATGAATACGCTTCCAGGCTGGCGCCAGCAGCTTTGACCGCCACATCCAGCGGCCATGCAGCACCCAGCGATGCAGCGCATACCAGATCGCTGGATAGGCGATGGCGGCAAACAGCACGGATATGGTGCCCGCCACGACCGACGGGGGATTAAAGACCGCGAAAACGATTCCCGCCGCGGCCAGCACCAGATAGGCCTGGATGGCATAATATTGGAAATAGGCGACGACCAGTTCCCGGAATGTCATCCGGTCAAGATAGTGCGATCGGTTCCAGATACCGGATTTGGGCGGGGCAAGGGCGGCCTTCACAGGGGCACTCCAAAATAACATAGCATCGTTCATATAGGGGCATTGCGGCCAATTTTGGACAGGCCGCCATGGCGACGTGCGCAATCGTCGCAACATTTGCCAGTGAGCGCCGGTTATTCCTCGGTCCGGATCAGCACGGCCTCACCGATCAGCAGGAACAGAATGAACGGTGCCCAGGCCGCCATCAGCGGCGGCACCGTCCCGAAATTGCCCATGGCGAGCATGAAATTATCGGCAACGAAAAACGCAAAGCCCAGAAACATGCCGATAACGGCACGCACGAACAGCCGGCCCGAACGCGCCAGCCCAAAGGCCGCGACGGCGCCCAGCAGGGGCATCAAAACCGTCGACAAGGGCCCCGAAATCTTGTGCCAAGCGGCGGCCTCCAGAGTGCCGACAGGCTTTCCGGCGGCGCGTTGCTCGGCGATCTGCGGCCAGAGCTGCCAGAGCGGCAGCCAGGCCGGGGTGATGGTGATGGTGGTGAACTGGCGCGGCACGACGCTGCTGGCAAATACCATGGCGACCGGCGCCGACAGGCGACCATCGACGACCGTGAACACCCGCGCCGCGGTCAATTGCCAGCCGCCTTTGACGGGCCGCGCGGTTTCGGCGTTGATGATGCGATCCAGCCGATCATCGATCCGGTCATAGATGGTGACGCCGCGCAACAGCGTTGCCTCGCCGCTGCCTTCGACACTGGTGGCGCGAAACAGATCGGCGCCGCCGCGCACCCAGCTGTCATTCACCGGCTTGGCGGCGGCCGGCCCGTGGCGATATTCATTGTCCTGCCAGATTTTCAGCCGTTGGGTGGCATGGGTGGTAACGCTTTCGTTGAACAGGAAATTCGCGCCGGCAATGGCCAGCGCCGCTGCAAACAAGGGCCCCAGAATCTGATGGGCCGAAAGCCCGGCGGCCTTGAACATGACGACTTCGCTGTTCTGGCTGAGCGTTGCCAGCGTCACCAAGGTAGCCAGCAGCACCGAAAACGGCAGGAACAATTGCACCAATTGCGGAATGCGCAGCAAAACATAAGTCCATAAATCGGCCTCGCTATTGCCGGCCGCCGCCAGAATCTTGCCCGATTCACCAAGGATATCGAGCGATTCAAGGACGATGATCAGCCCGACCAGAAACGCCGCCGAGCGGATGATGAACATCTTTGCCGTATAGGTGGCAATGGTGCCGGACGGAAAAAGCTTCATGCCTCAGCCTGCCGAAAGGGCATCGTCACGCCAGCTTTCGCGCCGCACCAGCCGCGCCGCGAGGCCCGAGACCAGGCTGCCGATCTTGCCGAACCAGCGATCCAGCGCGGCGATCGGCTGGCCGCCCGGCACATGCGCAAGGACATGATACAGCCAGTAGGACAAAGCGATGAAACCGGCAAACGGCAGCCATTGCGCCAGCACCGGATCGATGCGGCCAAGGCTGCCCATGCGTTCGCCATATTCGGTCAATTTATGAAATGTGACCAGCATGATCAGGCTGAGAAAGACCCCGAGCGCCGAGGTCGAGCGTTTTGGCGGCACCGCCAGCGCGACGGCGAGCCAGGGCAGGGTGAACATGACGAGGCACTGCACCAGCCGACGGTTGAAGGTCGCGCTGGCATCGCGCCGGACAGCGGCGGAGGCGGTGCCATCGACCAGCGTTGCCGCCAGTTCGGGCAGGGTTTTTTCCAGATTGCCTTCGCCGCGTTTGCGAAAATTGGTCATGGCCGGCAGGTTCACCGGCAGGTCGTGCTGATCGAATGACAGCACGCGCGGCACGCTGCCGGGGTGCGGCGTGTGCACCAGCGTGCCGTGCATCAGCCGCAACAGGATGACATCGGGGTTGTCCGTCGACAGGAATGTGCCGCGTTGCGCCGATACGGCAACGCTCTGGCCATCGGCGGCATCGGCACGCACGAACAGCCCGCGCAGATCGGCGCCCTGTTTGCGACTTTCCTCGACACGCAGGGTCATGCCCTTGCCCAGCCGGGCAAATTCCCCAACCTTGATGGAGGCGCCAAGCGCCCCGGAACGCAATTCAAAGCGCAGATTTTCATAGGCATAGCGCGAGATCGGTTGCAAAAATCCGACAATGCCAAAATTTACCAGCGCAAAAATCGTCGCAAAGATGAACGGCACGCGCAACAGCCGGCCATAGCTGATCCCGACGGCGCGCATCGCATCGAGTTCCGATGACAAGGCGAATTTTCGAAACGCCATCAATATGCCCATCATGACGCCGATGGGAATGCCCAGCGCCAGATATTCCGGCAACAGATTGCCCAGCATTCGCCAGACAACGCTGACCGGGCCGCCTTCGTTCATGACAAAATCAAACAGGCGCAACATGCGATCGAGCAGCAGCAGCATCGCTGCAATCACCAGCGATGACACCAAAGGCACGACGATTGCGCCGGCCAGATAGCGGTCAAAACGCGTGATGATCGGCGTGCTTTTCGGCGTTATTATGGGCAAGGCGGTGGTCTTTTCCCGTCCCTTGATGTCGACACCGGCGCGTCAAATTTTCGCCGCAACTATCAACCATTACTGCAATTGCCGACAAATGGCTGCCGGGCAACATCGCTTGCAAATCCCTATAGCGCGGACAATCAACCAGGTCATGAAAAATCCTCATCGTCTGGCGGCGGCCATCACTTGCCTGCTGATTGCCATGCCCGACAGCGCGCAAAGCGCCCCTGTGCTGGGCAGCGATGCGGCAAATTGTCTGGCCGGCGCCAGCGGCGTCGCAGCGTTGGTGACGGTCACGGGTTTCAAGGAACGCGAGGGCCGGCTGCGCATCCAGAATTATACTGGCCTCAAAGGCGAATATCTCGAAAGCGGCAAATATCTGCGGCGGCAGGAGGTGCCGGTGACAGCGGATGGCGACATGGCGGTGTGCCTCGCCCTGCCGGGCCCAGGCAGCTATGTCGTCGTCGCACTGCATGATCGCGACGAAAATGGCCGGCTGTCACCGTTTTCGGATGGCATCGGTTTTTCCAATAATCCACATCTCGGCCTGTCAAAGCCGGCCGCCAGCAAGACATTGTTCCTGGCCGGGCCCGGGGTAACGCGGGTCGATATCGTGCTGAATTATCTGTCGGGCCTGTCGGTGCGCCCGATCGCCCGGAAATAATGCCCGGCGGCCGGATTATTCCGCACCGCCAAAACCACCGCCACCCGGTGTTCTGATCACCACGGCATCCCCCGGCGCGACGTCGGCGCGGTCGGTTGCAGCGAGGTGCTCGATGCTGCCGTCGCTGCGTTCGATCATGGTTTCACCGGGCTGGGCCGCGCCGCCGCCGGCAAGGCCAAAGGGCGGTACCAGCCGCCGGTTGGCGAGTATGGCGAGCGTCATCGCCTCGCGAAAACGCAGGCGCCGGATGACGCCATCGCCGCCGCGCCAGCGCCCGGCGCCGCCCGAATTGGCGCGGACGCCAAAATCTTCGACAAAGACCGGAAAGCGGGTTTCCAATATTTCGGGATCGGTCAGCCGGCTGTTGGTCATATGCGTCTGGATGGCGCTGGTACCGGCGAAACCGCCGCTGCCATTGACACACCCGGCGCCCGAACCGCCGGCGATGGTTTCATAATATTGGTAGCGCGCATTGCCAAAGGTCAGATTGTTCATCGTGCCTTGCGCCGCCGCCATGATGCCGAGCGCCCCGAACAGCGCATCGGTGATGACCTGGCTGGTTTCGACATTGCCGGCAACCACCGCCGCCGGCCAGTGCGGATCGAGCATCGAGCCGTTCGGGATGAGAATCGTGATCGGCCGCAGGCAACCATCGTTCAGCGGCAGATCATCAGCGATCAGGCAGCGAAAGACGTACAGCACCGCCGCCCGGCACACCGATCGCGGCGCATTGAAATTATCGGGCAATTGCGCGCTGCTGCCGGTGAAATCGACGATCGCCGTGCCAGCTGCCGCATCGATGCGGATGGCCACCCGCACCACGGCGCCATTGTCCATCGCATAGGCGAAATCGCCATCGCCAAGCCGGCGGATGGCGGCGCGCACCGCGGCTTCGGCATTGTCCTGGACATGGCCCATATAGGCGGCGACGACATCGGCGCCATAGTCATCGGCCAGCGCGATAAGGTCGGCGGCACCCCGCGCACAGGCCGCAATCTGGGCCTGCAGATCGCCAAGGCAGCGCGCCGGATCGCGGGCCGGCCAGCGCCCGCTCGACAGCAAGGCCAGCGTTTCAGCAGCGCACAAGCGCCCCGCGTCGACGATCAGCACATTGTCGATCATGACGCCTTCTTCATCGATATGGCGGCTGTCGGGCGGCATCGATCCGGGCGTCGTGCCGCCGATATCGGCCTGATGGCCGCGCGCCGCCACCCACCAGTCGGGCGTATCGCTGGCGCCAAACACCGGCATCACGACCGTCACATCGGGGAGGTGCGTGCCGCCATGATAGGGGGCGTTGAGCATATAGGCGTCACCCCGGCGGATGCCGCGCGCATCGCTGGCCCTTGCAGTCATGATGGCGCGGACGCTGTCGCCCATCGATCCCAGATGCACCGGCATATGCGGCGCATTGGCGATCAGATTGCCCGTTGCATCAAACAGCGCACAGGAAAAATCCAGGCGTTCCTTGATGTTGACCGACCAGGCCGTCGTTTGAAGGGCAATGCCCATCTGTTCGGCGATGCCCATGAAGCGGTTGGCGAAAACTTCGAGCAGCACGGGGTCGGCGGTGGTGCCGGCGGGCGGCGCTGCGCGCGAACCCGTCGCCGACAGGATGAGATTGCCAAGGCCATCGACCGCAACGCCCCACCCCGGTTCGACGACCGTTGTGGCGCTCGCGTCAACGATGATGGCGGGGCCAGAGAATGCCCAGCCGGCGCCCAGCCCGGCGCGATCGAAGAACGGCACCTGTCGCTCCCTGCCGGCGATGAAAACCGGCAAGGTCGCAAGCGGCAGCGGCGGCAGCAGGGTCGGGGCGAGAGCCGGCAGCCGGGCGCGATCGGCGCGGCCGATGGCCTCTGTAACAAGGCTGTCGATGACCAGTTCGGCATCGGCGACGACAAAGCCAAAGCGCCGGGATTGTGCGGCGACAAAGGCGGCAGCCATGGCAGCGGGCGGTGCGATCGGCACTTCGATGGCGGAATCGGATCCGGCATAGCGAATGCGGGCGCGGGTTTCGATGCTGACGCTATCAAAGGCCAGACCCTGCGTCGTCAGCGCCGTGCTGGCGGCGACGGTCAGGGTCGCGACCATATTATCGATGCGACCGGCCGCAGCATCCGTCAGCGCGATGCCCAGGCTTGCCTCCCGCAGCACGCGCACATCGGCAAGGCCGATGCCATAGGCCGACAAGACGCCGGCCAGCGGATGCACCATGATGCGGCGCATGCCCAAAATATCGGCCACCAGACAGGCGTGCTGGCCAGCGGCGCCGCCAAAACAGGCCAATGTATAAACCGACACATCATGACCCCGGGCGATCGAAATGCCCTTGATGGCCTGCGCCATGGTTTCAACCGCGATCCGGATGGCGCCTTCGGCAACCTCGGGCGCGGTTTTGCCAAGCCGTTTGACGAGCCCTGCAAAGGCGATCGCGACCGCATCGGCATCGAGCGATTGGTCGCCATCCGGCCCGAACAGCGCCGGAAAGAACCGCGGTTGCAATTTTCCAAGCAGGACATTGCAGTCGGTGACCGTCAAGGGCCCGCCACGGCGATAGGCGCAGGGGCCAGGGTCGGCCCCGGCGCTGCCCGGCCCGACGCGCAGCCGGGCGCCATCAAAACCGAGCAATGAGCCGCCGCCGGCCGCGACCGTATCGATGCGCAGCATCGGCACCCGCAGCCGCACGCCAGCGACCAGCATTTCGTCGGCGCGTTCATAGGACCCGTCAAAATGCGACACATCGGTCGACGTGCCGCCCATGTCGAACCCGATCAGCCGGTCATAGCCGGCGGCGCGGCCGGTTTCGGCCATCCCGACGATCCCGCCGGCAGGGCCAGACAATATGGCGTCACGCCCGCGAAAATGCTGCGCCGCGACCAGCCCGCCATTCGATTGCATGAACAACAGGGTCGGGGTGTCGATGCCCGCGGCAACCTCGGCGACATAGCGGCGCAGCGGCGGCGACAGATAGGCATCGGCGACGGCGGTTTCGGCGCGCGGCACCAGCTTGATCATCGCACCGACACCATGGCTGGTGGTAACTTGCGTAAAACCCGCCGCCACAGCCAGTGCAGCGACCCGGTTTTCATGCGCGGGGCTCTGCCAGCCGTGCAGCAGGG
>JBBRIC010000109.1:0-8407 GCA_038221665.1 Sphingomonadales bacterium | reverse complement strand
ACGGCCGTTGAGAAAAAAAGTTCCTGACTGCGTCCGGGCATTCTGGATTGCTGCCGTGGCGCCGCAAATAAAACCGGGTTTGCCCTAGCCGGCCGGGAACCGCAGCGTGACATAATCATTATAGCTTTGGCAACGCTGTTCGAAGCGGGCTCCGGCATTGTCGGGGTTTGGACAGCAGCCTGTTAATATTGGGCCTAATTGCAACAGAGGATTATTCAAATGCCGATGCAAAATGTCATCATATCGCTGATCGTCGTTGGTGTTCTGCTCTGGCTGGTAAACACGTATATTCCGATGGCCGGGTCGATCAAATCGATCCTCAACGTGGTTGTCGTGATCGCTATCGTTATCTGGCTGCTGCAGGCATTCGGCGTCATGGGCCGGATATAAGCCATGCGCGTCATCCCCCGATGATGCGCGGTGCGGCCCGCTGATCGGCCTAGCGCTTTCCCCCGAAGCGCCGCCGGTTCCGGGCCGCACCACCCTTTAAGCACGATTGAATTCAGCCGGCGCTCGCCTACAAGGCCTGCGAACGGCGCTCTATCACTTGCGCTGGCTGCGGCCCATGGTTATAGCCCGCAACTCCGACCCTAGGAGTGTAGCTCAGTTGGTAGAGCATCGGTCTCCAAAACCGAGGGCCGGGGGTTCGAGCCCCTCCACTCCTGCCAGTCACGTTTGAAAAAGCATGACGGGCAAATGATTTAAGGGGCAGGGAATGATTGCGGAACCGGTTGTTTCCCCTATGGACATGGGGCAACAGCCGGATTTTGGTGTTGAATATGGCAGGAAAGCGATTCGATGGTTGACGCAAAGGCCAAATCGGTGATGGCACCAAAGGCAGCGCCGGCGCCGGCCCGCCCGCGGGTATCCCCGGGGGAATTCGTGCGCCAGGTACGCGCCGAAACCGCCAAGGTGACATGGCCGACCCGCCGCGAAACCATAACGACGACGATCATGGTGCTGATCATGACCGGCCTGTTGTCGATATTTTTCCTGGGGGTCGATCAGGTTCTGGGTCGCTTCGTCAAATTTCTGCTCAGTCTCGCCGCTTAACAGGTCCCAAGGAATTTATGGCACGCTGGTATATCATTCACGCCTATTCGGGCTTTGAAAACAAGGTCCGGGAAGCGATCCTGTCGGAAGCGACCCGCATGGGCCTTGACGCATTCATCGATGAAGTGTCGGTGCCGACCGAGGAAACCACCGAGGTTTTCAAGGGCAAAAAACGCAAGGTCGAGAAAAAAGTCTTTCCTGGCTATGTTCTGGCCAAGCTCGACATGACCGATGATGTCTATCACCTGGTAAAAAACACGCCGAAGGTAACCGGCTTTCTTGGTCAGCAGAACAAGCCGCAGCCGATTTCAGAAGCCGAAGCGGCGCGGATTCTCAACACCAAGGCCGAAGAAACCCCGGCCGCCAAGATCAAGCGCAAGGCTAATTTCGAAATCGGCGACCAGGTTCGCGTCCTCGATGGGCCGTTCGCATCCTTCAACGGCCTGGTCGAGGAAATCGATTTCGACCATGGCCGCGTCAAAGTTTCGGTGTCGATCTTTGGTCGGGCAACGCCCGTCGAACTCGGCTTCGATCAGGTCGAAAAGCAGAAGTAAAAGCTTCGCATTTCGATTTTCACCCGTGGGAGGCAGTGACCCTGCCGCACGCACCACAAAAGGAGAGCCATCATGGCAAAAAAGATTACCGGTTACATCAAACTGCAGGTGAAAGCCGGCAGCGCCAATCCTTCCCCGCCCATCGGGCCGGCGCTCGGCCAGCGCGGTGTCAACATCATGGAATTCTGCAAGGCGTTCAATGCCAAGACGGAATCACTGGTGAAGGGCACACCGATCCCGACGGTGATCACGGTCTATGCCGACCGTTCGTTCAGCTTCATTACCAAGACGCCGCCGGCATCGTTCCTGATCAAGGAAGCCGCGGGCCTCAAGTCGGGCGGCACCACGCCTGGCAAGGGCGCGCCTGCAGCAACGCTGACCAAGACCCAGATCAAGGCCATAGCCGAAGTTAAGATGCCAGATCTCAACGCCAATTCGATTGAAATGGCGATGAAGACGATCGAAGGCAGCGCCCGCGCAATGGGCCTCGAAGTCGTGGAAGGGTAAGAACATGGCACAGTCAAAAAAAGCCAAGGCGCTTGCAGCCGCGGTCAACCCCGAAACGCTTTACGATCTCGATCAGGCGCTGCAGATGGTCAAGGCCAATGCAACCGCAAAATTCGATGAAACCATCGAAGTTTCGATCAATCTGAACGTTGATCCGCGCCATGCCGACCAGATGGTGCGCGGCGTCGTCACCTTGCCCAAGGGCACGGGCAAGACAGTCCGCGTCGGCGTCTTTGCGCGCGGTGCCAAGGCCGATGAAGCCCGGGAAGCCGGTGCCGATGTGGTTGGCGCCGAAGATCTGCTCGAACTCGTCCAGGGCGGCACCATCGATTTCGATCGCTGCATCGCCACCCCCGACATGATGGGTCTCGTCGGCCGGCTCGGCAAGGTATTGGGGCCAAAGGGTCTGATGCCGAACCCGAAGCTGGGCACCGTCACCATGAACGTCGGCGACGCCGTAAAGGCTGCCAAGGGTGGCCAGGTTGAATATCGCGTTGAAAAGGCCGGTATCATCCATGGCATGCTCGGCAAGGCGAGCTTTAGCCAGGACGATCTGCGCGCCAATTTCGATGCCCTGCTCGATGCCGTGGTCAGGGCCAAACCAACGGGCGCCAAGGGCAAATATCTGCAAAAGGTGGCGCTGTCGTCGACGATGGGCGCCGGCGTTCGTGTCGATACCAACACGGTTGGCCACAGCGTTTAAGGTTCAACACACTCCCTCCGATCGGGGGGAGTGTTTGACTTTTGGCGCATTTGCTTTATGCGCCTGCGACTTGCCGCGATGGCCAGCCCTCCACAGGGCAGGCCAAAGCGCAATACCGTCCGAGATTGCAGGTGCCCCACAAGGGCTTAAGCCGAAACGGCCTGCATGAGACGTGGAAAGTTTTTACCGGTCAACGCCTCAGACGCGCTGCCGGGTCTGCGAACGCGGCAGCGATGCCACGCGCACAGGCGACGATCCCACGGACGGGCCGCTGGCCTGGTTCTCCGGGCCTTGGCTCAACCGGTTTCACCGCTCGCGGTGCAGCCATAATCCAAGGAGAGAATATGGATCGCGCTCAAAAAACCGAGCAGATTTCCAATCTCGCCAAAACCTTGTCCGAAACGTCCGTGGTTGTGGTCACCCGCAACCATGGTTTGACGGTGGCGCAGGTCACCGATCTCCGGAACAGGATGCGGCAGGCTGGAGCCAGCTTCAAGGTGACCAAAAATCGCCTTGCGCGCATCGCCCTTGAGGGCACACCCTATCAGCCGCTCGGCGACATGCTGACCGGCCCTACGGCCTTTGCAACGTCGACCGATCCGGTTGCCGCCGCCAAGGTTGCCGTCGAATTTGCCAAGACGACCGACAAGTTCGAAATCGTCGGCGGTGCGATGGGGGCGACTGTCCTCGACATCAACGGTGTCAAGGCGCTGGCCACACTGCCGTCGCTTGACGAGCTGCGGGCGAGAATCATCGGCGTCATCAACGCGCCCGCCACCAAGCTTGCCCAGCTGGCCAATGCGCCGGCCGCCAAGCTGGCCCGGGTGTTCGATGCCTATGCCACCAAAGACGCTGCCTGACGCCTTTTACAGATATTTTAGATTAGGAGAATTACCATGGCTGACCTGAATGCAATTGTTGACCAGCTTTCCGCACTGACCGTTCTGGAAGCGGCAGACCTTGCCAAGATGCTGGAAGAAAAATGGGGCGTTTCCGCCGCTGCCGCCGTCGCCGTTGCCGGCCCGGCTGCCGGCGCTGCGCCTGTAGCTGCGGTTGAAGAAAAGACTGAATTCGATGTCGTCCTCACCGGCGACGGTGGCAAGAAGATCAACGTCATCAAGGAAGTCCGCGCCATCACCGGGCTTGGCCTCACCGAAGCCAAGACGCTGGTTGAATCAGCGCCCAAGGCGATCAAGGAAGGCGTTTCCAAGGCTGACGCTGAAAAGTGGAAGAAGCAGATCGAAGATGCCGGCGGCACGGTGGAATTGAAGTAAGGCGCAAGCCCTGCGAGCCGGGCGCGGGGCATCCTCCCCGCGAACCGGTCCGACGTCAGCAGCGGCTCTGCCGCGGCCCGTCCTTCACACCCAAACGAGAGGGCGGCCCGGCAACAGGCCGCCCTTTTCTTGTCTGGACGCTGCCAGCCATTTTTGAGTGCAAAAATCCGTACAAAAAATGGCCTTCGCGATGATTAACGTCAGCTATACCGACCTGCGCAAGAACCTCGCCAGCTAGATGGACCGCGCCAACGATGACCGTGCTGCCATCCTCGTCACCCGCCAGGGCAAGGCGCCAGTGGTCATGATGGCGGCGAGCGAGTTTGCCGGCTGGATGGAAACCGTGCAATTGCTCAGCAGCCCGAGGAACGCTGAAAAATTACTTGCTTCGATCGCCGACGCCGATGCCGGCAATGTTTTTGAACATGACCTTATTCGTTGAAGCTGCGCTGGACGGATCGCGGCTGGGATCAATATCTGTATCGGCAGGCCATGGATACGGCCATGCTGTCCCGCGTCAATGCTTTGATCGACGACACGCGCCGCTCGCCGTTTCGCGGGTTTGGCAAGCCTGAGCCATTACGCGGCAATCTTGGCGGTTGGTGGGCCCGACGGATCACTGACGAGCACAGGCTGGTCTATCGCTGCATCGGCGCTGCGGATGATCAACGTATCGAAATATCGCAATGCCGGTTTCACTATTGAACCGATTTAGTCGGGCTTGGGATTTTCGGCGCGACGCCCTAAGGAACCAAGCATGGGACGCAGACCAGTCACCCGCAACCACGGGCCAAAAACCACTTATCCACGGCTATATGGCCGCCACGCCGTGTTTGCGGCGCTGGACAATCCCGCGCGCATGTTCCGCAAATTGCATGTTACCCATGCGACGGCGAAAACCATCGTCATCCCGCCGGGGCTTTCGATCCAATATGGCGATGACGCCGATCTGGGTCGGCTGGTGCCGGCCGATGCGCCGCACCAGGGCTTTGTGCTGGAGGTGGAGCCTTTGGAATCGGTCTGGCTGGGTGAGATTTTGGCGCAAAGCGCCGAAGATGGTGAAAACCGCCCGATCATCGTCCTCGATCAGGTGACCGATCCGCACAATGTCGGCGCCATCATGCGCTCGGCGGCGGCGTTCAACGCCCGGGCACTGGTGACGCAGGATCGTCATGCGCCGGGGGAATCGGGTGTTCTGGCGCGGTCCGCCTCGGGTGCGCTCGAAATCCTGCCCTGGTGCCGCGTCGTCAATCTCGCCCGGGCACTCGATGAAATCGGCGAGGCCGGATATTGGCGCATCGGCCTTGATGGCAGCGCCGACACGCCACTCGAAACCGCCATGGGCCAGACCCGGCCGTGCCTGGTGCTGGGCGCCGAAGGGGAAGGAATGCGCGCCTTGACCATCGAGCGTTGCGACCAATTGGCGAAACTGCCGATTGCAGCCGCCATGGAATCCTTGAACGTCTCCAATGCCGCAGCGATTGCGCTCTATGCGGCGGCGCGGCGGGGGCTTTGATTGGCAGCCCCAGCCTGTCCTGCAGTTTCAATAACTCTCGCTCTCATAAACCTTCGACACGTCGCCGCCCCAGGCGCCATTGTAAAGCGCCAGCATGCGGTCGGCGTTGGTCAGGCCGCTGTCGGCGATTTGGCGCAAGGGGTTGAGGAAACCCTGTTCGGTATCGCCCATGCGGTTCTGGCGGTTTCGGCGGGCAAGGCCGGCGTCGGCGATGGCCAATATCTGTTTGGCCAGATCCTGCAACGTGCCGCCGTTGGGGCTGGCGGCTTGCAGGGCGAGGCGGGGAACTTCGGCGCGCAAGCGGTCGTGATCGGCATGGCTCCAGCCCTTGACCAATTCCCAGGCGGCATCGAGCGCAACGGCATCGTAAAGCAGCCCGACCCAGAACGCCGGCAGGGCGCAGATGCGATCCCAGCGGCCGCCATCGGCACCGCGCATTTCGAGATAGCCCTTCAGCCGCACTTCGGGGAAAGCGGTTGAAAGATGGTCTTTCCAATCCCCCAGCCTGGGTTTTTCGCCCGGCAAAACGCCCAGCTTGCCATCCAGAAAATCCCGGAACGACAGGCCCGCCGCGTCGATATATTTGCCGTCGCGATAGACAAAATACATCGGCACATCGAGCGCATAATCGACATAGCGTTCAAAACCGAAGCCATCCTCGAACACGAAAGGCAGGGTGCCGGTGCGGGCCGCATCGGTATCGGTCCAGATATGGCTGCGAAAGGATTTAAAGCCGTTGGGCGTTTTTTCCGTGAACGGCGAATTGGCGAACAGCGCCGTCGCCAGCGGTTGCAGGGCCATCGAAACCCGGAATTTCAGCACCATATCGGCTTCTGATGCATAATCGAGGTTGGTCTGGATCGTGCAGGTGCGCAGCATCATATCAAGGCCCAGATTGCCGACGCGCGGCATGTGGTTGCGCATGATGACATAGCGGCCCTTGGGCATTACCGGCAGGTCGGCGCGCGCCTTGTCGGGCCAGAACCCGAGGCTCAGAAAGCCCAGCCCCAGCCTGTCGCCGACCTCGCGGCATTGGGCGAGGTGGCGGTTTGATTCGGCACAGGTCTGGTGGATATTTTCAACCGCAGCGCCCGAAAGCTCGAACTGCCCGGCCGGTTCGAGGCTGATCGCGCCATCGACACCCTTCATGGCGATGACATTTTCGCCTTCGCTGACGGGTTCCCAGCCGAATGCTTCCATGCCCTTCAAAAGGTCGCGGATGCCGCCGGGTTCGGCATAGCCCGGCGCGCCATGATCGCGCAGCCGGTAGACGAATTTTTCATGCTCGGTGCCGATGCGCCAGTCGGCGGCGGGTTTGTTGCCCGCCTCGAAAACGCCCATCAACTGGGCGCGGTCCTCGATGGGGGCATTATCGCCCGTGGCTGCGACTTGATTGCTCATGGCTTCGCCTCTAGCCGGCCGCGTGCAGCGAAGCAATTGAGCGTGGCTTGAATTTCAGCCGCTCGGTTTCGGGCCTATAGATCAAGCGCCGTCTGCCTGGCCGCATCGCCCAGCGCCGCTGCGGATTTGACCGCATCGGTGCGCGCCATCGGCAGGTCGAGGCGTTTGGCTGGCCGACCCGGATAATCGAACAATTCCGCCACCAGCACCACCTGCAACCTGTCGTCCGCCCGGCTGAGCGAGGGGTGGTGATATTTGCCGGCCGCGACGATTTCGGCCTGCATGGCTCTGGTCGGCGCTTCGGGGGGTCCGGTGCAGATCAAAAAGCCGAATTCAGCCTTTTCGCGCAACCGGTCGCTATTCAGCGTCGCCAGATCGGCGCGGGTGCCGGGGCCCGATTTGACCTGAAATATCGCCTTGTCATTGCTGCGTTCGCCAAGTTTTTACCGCCAGTGGAGCTTGCAGTGCGCTGAAATGCGGGTGGCGCCAGAGAGCGCGCGCGTTTATCAGCAAGCGACCAAGCGGAGTTTGGACCCATGCGCTGCCGGCTGCCCCTTATCCTGACGCTGGCGCTTGGCGGCTGTGGCGGCGCGGACGACACGACGATCATCCGCAAACAGGATGGCCGCACCGTTACCATCATCAGCAATGGCGACCGCAGCGTATCGACAGTGATCGACAGCGATGCGCGGCCGGCCGCCAGCACCGACGCGAAATGGCCGGCCGATGCCCCCGCCTATGCCGCAGCCTTTCCGGGCGCGCGGGTGACGACGGTGGTCGAAACCATGGCCAATGGCACAAAGGGGCGGATTGTGACCTTTGACACAGTCGCTGCGCCGGCGGACCTGGTGCAATTTTATCAGGCGCGATCGGAAAAATCGGGGCTGGCGCGGATCGCGGCGCTGGCCAATGCCCAATCGAGCCTGTTCAGCGCGGGTGATCCGCGCGACGGCCGGGCGATCACCATTCAGGCCGCCGCCAAGGACGATCACACCGCCGCCGCCCTGACCTATGCCCTGCCGCGCGCCAATCGCTGAGGCGATGTTGGCGCCGCCCGACTGCAAAATTTTTCAGCCGTCGCCGGCCAGCGCCTGCCAGATTGCGATTGCCGCTGCGGCCGCCGTATCGGCGCGCAGGATACGTGGACCAAGGCTGACCGGGCGGCATTGTGGCACCGCCCGGATGGCATGGCGTTCATCCGGCGTGAAACCGCCTTCTGGGCCGATCAATATGGCGGCGGGGGCGAGGGCAGCGCGCATCGTTTCGGCCGCCGGCGCACCGCCGTTTTCATCGGCGAAAATCAGCGCGCGGTCGGCCGGCCAGCCCTGCAACAGGGCTGCGAGTGTCACCGGCGCGGCGAGTTCGGGCAGGGCGGTGCGCTCGCACTGTTCGGCGGCTT
>JBBRIC010000108.1:0-8785 GCA_038221665.1 Sphingomonadales bacterium | reverse complement strand
GAGTGGGGCATGATCTACAAATGCGTCGAAGATGCAGACCTTGCCGCCGAAACCCGCGCCATCGCTGAAAAGCTCAGCAAAGGTCCGACCCGTGCCCTGTCGCTCATCCGCTCCGGCATCCGGGACTGCATGGACAAATCGCTGACCGAAGGCCTGATGGTCGAACGCCGCAACCAGATGATCGCGGGGCGCACCAGCGATTTTGCCGAGGGCGTCACGGCATTCCTGCAAAAACGCCCGACGGCGTTTTCGGGCAAATAGGCTCTTTCATACAAAAAAACTGCTTTCAATGCTGATTGAAAGCAAAAAGGGCCTCCGGCGGGCAGGACCTTGGGCCCTGCACCCGTTTTGCCGGATTGTGGCAAATGTTTCAAAAACAGGGATGAATAATCGACTGGGTGCAGGGCCGTCGGCCCTGCCCGCCGGCGGCTGCCCATGCCCCTGGTTCAAACAGTCAGGGGCCGCCCGCCGAGAAAATCGGGCCTGACACCCGCCGCTTTCCAATAATCGACGAACCCGGCAGCTGCGCACAGCGGCAGGAAACGCGCATTGGCGCGCATGGCGCGGGTTGCCGGCAACCACAGCATCATCGTCTTCAGCCCCCGGGGTTATCGGCATGATTGGCGGGCTTGGGACCGCTATTCCATCAATTCCCGCACATCGGTCAATCGCCCCGTCACGGCCGCTGCTGCGGCCATGGCGGGTGACACCAGATGGGTGCGCGCGCCCACGCCTTGCCGGCCGACAAAGTTGCGGTTGCTGGTCGATGCACAGCGTTCGCCGGCGGGAACCTGGTCGGGGTTCATGCCAAGGCACATCGAGCAGCCGGGTTCGCGCCATTCAAAGCCGGCCTCGATAAAGATGCGGTCCAGCCCTTCGGCTTCGGCCTGGCGTTTGACGAGGCCCGAGCCGGGCACGACCAGCGCCTGTTTGACATGGGCGGCGACCTTGCGGCCCCGCGCCACGTCGGCGGCGACGCGCAGATCCTCGATGCGGCTGTTGGTGCAGCTGCCGATGAAGATATTTTCGATCAACAGGCCCTGCATCGGCGTGCCGGCGGTAAGGCCCATGTAGTCAAGGCTTTTGGCGGCGGCGACGCGCTTCCCCGCATCGGCAAAGCTGTCAGGGGATGGCACCTTGTCGCCGATCGCGACCACATCCTCGGGGCTGGTCCCCCAGGTCACCAGCGGCGCGATGCTGCTGCCATCGATGATGACAACGCTGTCATAGCTGGCCCCCGCATCGCTCGGCAGCGTCCGCCACCATTCCAGCGCCCTGGCCAACGCTTCGCCCGTCGGCGCGCGCCGGCGGCCGATGACATAGTCAAAGGTTTTTTGATCGGGCGCCACCAGCCCGGCGCGCGCGCCGGCCTCGATCGCCATGTTGCAGACGGTCATGCGGCCTTCCATGCTCATCGCCGTTATGACGTCGCCGGTATATTCGATGACATGGCCGGTGCCACCGCCGGTGCCGAGCCGGGCGATGACCGCCAGCGCCACATCCTTGGGCGAAATCGAAAAACCAAGCGTGCCGGTGATGCGCACTTCCATGGCCTTTGACTGGCGCAGCAGCAGGGTTTGGGTTGCAAAGACATGTTCGACTTCGCTGGTGCCGATCCCGAAAGCCAGCGCCCCGAACGCACCGTGCGTCGCGGTATGGCTGTCGCCGCAGACCATGGTGACACCCGGCAGGGTAAAGCCCTGTTCCGGCCCGATGACATGCACGATGCCCTGCTCGGGCGCGTCGATGGCGAACATCTCGATGCCGAAATCACGGCAATTGGACGTCAGCGCATCCAGTTGCGCCTTTGACATCGGATCAAGGATCGGCAGGCGCCGGTCGGTCGTCGGCACATTATGGTCGGGCACGGCAAGCGTCAGATCGGGCCGGCGCAAGCGTCGGTTGGCCAGCCGCAGCGCCTCAAAGGCCTGGGGGGTGGTAACTTCATGGATCAGGTGACGATCGATGAAGATCAGCGCCGTGCCATCCTCCAGCGTGCGGACGACATGATCATCCCATAATTTGGCATAAAGCGTGCGCGGCTGGTTCATGCCCTGTCTGTTGCCGCGAAACTGCCGCCGCAGCAAGTATCATGGACGGATTTGCGGTTCGACGATAGGTTGCGGATTGCCATGAACAACCTGCTCGATACCCTGCCCATCCATTTCATCGCCACAGGTTTCTTGCTCGGGATGTTCGTCATTGCCGAAGTTGGTGGCCTTCGACGTCGCTGGCGCAACCCGGGCACCGACACCGTCTATGCCGCCTCGGCGATTGTCAGCCTGTTGGCACTGATGATCAGCTTCACCTTTTCGGTGGCGCTCAATCGCTATGACAATCGCCGCGAACTGGTCGTGGAGGAATCCGCCGCCATCAACATGGCCTGGCAACGATCGCGCCTTGTTGGTGAACCGATCCGCAGCAGCATTGAAAAAAAGCTGGAACGCTATGTCGACCAGCGGCTGATCTATTTCCAGCAGGACCGGCTGACCGACCGCCGTCGCGCGTCGGACACAACAGGCCGCACGATCCGGGCCGAAATGTGGGATGATGCCGACAGGCTGGGCGCCGCCAATGTACAGCCGCTGCTGGCGCGCGGTCTGATCGATGCGCTGACGCGTATCGATGACGCGGCGGCCCGGCGCGAATCGGTGGCGCGGGAGCATATCCCGCTGCTGGTCATCGACCTGCTGATGCTGTTTTCGCTGATTGCTGCCGGCGTTCTGGGCTATGCGAGCGCGATGAACAACAGCGTCAATCGCGCCGCCAACAGCGCCTTTTTCGTGCTGGTGACATTATCGATCACACTGGTGCTCGATCTGGATCGACCCCGCACCGGCATGGTCATCGTCTCGCAATTGCCGATGCAGGAATTGAATACGCTGATGGACGCGCCGCCGGTGCCGCCAACTGGCAACCCCGGCGATGCTGCGGCGCCGGGCTCGTGACCAAAATGGCTTTTGGCCAAGCTTGACGCCCGCCTCTCCCGCTTGCCGGAGAGGCGGGCTTAATCGCAACGCGATCAACGCGCGCGTCAGTCGCAGCGGCGCTATTGCCTTGGCAGCGCGTCGATCGCGGCCAGCACCGCTTCCACGGGCGGCCGGGTCTTGTAACCCTGTTCGGCGAGCTTGGCGCGGATGGTGCCATTGGGGGCGAGCACAAAGATCGCCGGCATCGGGACGCCATAGGCCATTGAATCGGGCTTGTACTGGGCATCGCGCAGCGCCCAGGCATCGATGGTTGTCGATCCCTTGTCGGACAGCAATGTGTAGTTGATCTCACGCTTGGCGGTAAAATCGGCGAGCACCGCCGGGTCATCATAGCTGATCGCGGCAAGTTTATAGCCGCGCGCCGCCAGCTGTTCGGGCGCCGCCCGCATCGCGATCAATTGCGCCTGACAATAGGGGCACCATTTCGCCGAGCGGAAGAACATCAGCACCACACCATTTTTGCCGGCCAGCGCCTTGATATTTTGCGATTGGCCGCTGGCATCGGTGACGTGCAGGGCCGGCGCCTTGGCACCAACCGCGGGGCTGATATCGAAATTGGCGGCCATGGCAGCCGTTGCAAAGGCAATGGTTGCAACAGCGACAGCGATTGGTCTGAGCATTGATAGTCTCCCTTTCGAGTGAATTCGCATTGTCGTGGGCAAAGGTTACAGCTCGTCGAGCAAGGGCAATTGCATGGTGCCGGCGGGCGGCGTCAGCCCCAGATGTTTCCAGGCGCCGGGGTTGAGCATCCGCCCGCGCGCCGTGCGGGCAATGAGGCCCTGCTGGATCAGAAATGGCTCCACCACCTCCTCCAGCGTGTCGCGCGCCTCCGAAAGCCCGGCGGCGAGCGTTTCGATACCGACGGGCCCGCCGCGGTAAATATCGGCGATCATCATCAGATAGCGGCGATCCATGGCATCAAGACCAAGCGTATCGACCTCCAGCCGGTTGAGCGCGCGATCGGCGGCCTTGGCATCCACCACATCCTGACCGGCGGCAAGGGCGAAATCGCGCACCCGGCGCAGCAAGCGCCCGGCAATCCGCGGCGTGCCGCGCGCCCGGCCGGCGATTTCACGGGCGCCATCGGTGGTGATGGCCAGGTTGAGCAAAGCCGCCGCGCGGGTAACGACCCGCTCCAGTTCAGCGACGGTGTAAAAGATCAGCCGCAGCGGAATGCCGAAGCGATCGCGCAGCGGCGTCGTCAACAGCCCGGCGCGCGTGGTGGCGCCGACCAGCGTGAAATGCGGCAGATCGATACGCACCGAGCGCGCGCTGGGGCCCTCGCCGATCATCAGGTCGAGCACACGATCCTCCATCGCTGGATAAAGGATTTCCTCGACGGCGGGCGCCAGGCGATGAATTTCATCGATAAACAGCACATCGTGATGGTCAAGGTTGGTCAGCAGCGCCGCCAGATCGCCGGCCTTGGCAATCACCGGGCCAGATGTCGCGCGAAAGCCGACGCCCAGTTCACGCGCCACGATCTGCGCCAGCGTCGTCTTGCCAAGCCCGGGCGGCCCGTGCAGCAGCACATGATCGAGCGGCTCCCCCCGCGCCCGGGCGGCGGCGACAAACACCGCCAGATTGGCCCGCAGCGCCTCCTGCCCGATGAATTCGGCGAGGGTTTTGGGGCGCAGCGCCGCATCGATGTCGTCGGGCTTGCGTTGCGGAGAGACCGGGGAGGTTGCCATCAGTCAGTCATGCCGTTCATCAATTCGGCGCTGCCGACGCGTCCGAAGCCCAAACGCTTCAGCCCCCGGGCGATAGCGCTTCCCGACAGTGTCGGCAGCTCAGGCATGATCCGCGAGCGTCAACGCGGTGACCAGCGACGGGCGACCAGACGGCGCCGGGGCATCTTTCAGATAAAGCGCGACTGCCTCGCGCAAATTGGCGAGGGATCCATCGGTCGTATCGCCCTGCGACGCGGTGCCGGTCTCGGGATTACAGGCGACATGGTCGTCAGCTTCCGGCGTCAAGACTGCGGTCAATTGCATGATGAGGGCCCTTTTCGGCACAACGCGGCAAAGCATGTGCCCAAGTCTAGCGCGCCGATTTCCGCAGCGCCATCCGGATGAGTTCGGCAACACCGGCGCCTGCCCCCAATTCCGCCTGCGCGTCGGCCACCGCGCGGCTGGCCTCCATCGGTTTGAAGCCAAGCCCCGCCAGCGCCGCCATCGCATCGGCCACCGCGCCGACGCTGCTGCCGACGGGCAATGGCGCGGCGCTGCCGAGCGCGATGCTGCCGAACTTGCCCTTCAGTTCATTGGCGATGCGCGCCGCCAGCTTTGGGCCTACGCCGTTCGCGCGCGCGATGCTGGCGGTGTCGGCGGCGGCGATGGCATGGGCGAGTTCGTCCGCGCCGAGTACCGACAGGATCGCCAGCGCGACGCGGCCGCCGACGCCCTGCACACTGGTCAACAATCGAAAGCTGTCACGCTCCGCCTCGCTCAGGAAACCGAACAGCTGGATGGCGTCTTCGCGGACCTGGGTTTCGATGTGGAGGGCGACGCTGCCGCCGACCGGACCCAGCCGATCGAGCGTTCGCGCCGACGCGCTGACCAGATAGCCAACGCCGTTCACGTCGATGATGCAGGCATCGCTGGCGGCGCTGTCGAGCAGGCCCTTCAGCCGGGCGATCATGCCGCCCCCAGCCGGCGCGCCGTTGCCGCCAGATGCGCATGGGCGATGGCGACGGCGAGGGCATCGGCGGCGTCGCTGCCAGTGACGCGGGTGCCAGGCAACAGCCGTTCGACCATGGCGTGGACCTGCGCCTTGTCGGCGCTGCCGACCCCGACTATGGCCTTTTTAACCAGCCGTGTCGCATATTCGCTGACCGGCAGGCCGGCGCGCGCCGCCGTCAACAGCACGACACCACGAGCCTGGCCCAGCTTCAACGTCGATTGCGGATTGGCGTTGACAAAAACCTCCTCGATCGCAGCGCTGGCGCAGGCGTGCGCAGCGATCACCGCCGCCAGCCCTTCATAAAGCGCCAGCAGCCGATCGGCCAGCGCATCGGCAGCGCGAGTTTTGACCGTGCCATGGGCGATATGCGACAGCCGGTTGCCGTCCGCCGCAATCACCCCCCAGCCGGTGGCGGCAAGGCCGGGATCAAGGCCAAGGATGTGCAACAGGCGCTATAATTTCGCCAGCACGTCTTCCGGCACGTCATAATTGCCCCAGACGGTCTGGACATCGTCATCATCTTCGAGCGCATCGATGAGCTTGAGCAGAGTCGCAGCATCGGCTTCGGTCACCGTCACCATCAGGCCGGGTTTCCAGGCGAGCTTGATGCCTTCCGCTTCGCCAAGCGATTTTTCGAGCGCCTTTGCAACATCGTGCATGCCATCGACCGCGGTCCAGATTTCATGACCGTCCTCGGATGATTGCACATCATCGGCGCCGGCATCAAGGGCAGCTTCAAACACCTTGTCGGCATCGCCTGCCCGGGTCGGATAGGAGATCAGCCCCAATCGTTCAAAGCCATGGCTGACCGAGCCCGAAGCCCCCAGATTGCCACCATTTTTGGCCACGGCCGTCCGCACATTCGTCGCGGTGCGGTTGCGATTGTCGGTCAACGTTTCAATGATCAGTGACACGCCGCCGGGGCCAAAGCCTTCGTAGCGCACATCCTCATAATTTTCGCCTTCGCTGCCTTCGGCCTTTTTGATGGCGCGCTCGATATTGTCCTTGGGCATGCCGCCGGCCCGCGCCGTCAGTACGGCGGCGCGCAGCCGGGCGTTCATCGCCGGATCGGGCAGGCCCATTTTGGCAGCGACAGTGATTTCGCGCGATAATTTGGAAAACAGCGACGAACGCTTTTTATCCTGCGCACCCTTGCGGTGCATGATGTTCTTGAATTTGGAATGACCAGCCATGACGACAGGCTCTAGGCCAGCGGCAGGGGTTTAGGCAAGATTAGCGCCATCTGCGCGCTGCCTGATCACGCCAGCTTCACCGCCGTCCCCGAAATCACCACCATCAGCATCGTGTCGTTGGCACCGATGGCTTCATAATCGATGCTGATGCCGATGATGGCGTCGGCGCCCAGCTTTTGGCCTTCCTCGATGATTTCCGACAGGGCCTGGTCGCGGCCGCCGCGCAGCACATTTTCATAACTTCCCGACCGGCCACCGACGATGTCGCGGATCCCGGCGAACAGATCGCGGAAGATATTGGCGCCCATCACCGCCTCGCCCGAGACAAGCCCCAGATACTGGCTGATGGCATGGCCTTCGATGCTGCCGGTTGTCGTCGTTATCATCGGCTTGTCTCCCCAGGGTTTCACGCCGCCGCCACCGCCTCGGCGAGCATCACGCCGGCCAGATGCGCACGGAATTCGGCGCTGGCATGGATATCGGAGTTGAGATCGCCATCATCAAGGCTGAGGCCCTTGACGGCGCCCGGGCTGAAATCGGCCGACAGGGCAAGTTCGGCGGCGGTCCAGCGAAACACGCCCGGGCCGGCGCCGGTGACCGCGACGCGCACGCCAGTTGCAAAGCGCGCCACAAATATCCCGACAACGGCATAGCGTGAGGCCGGATGGCGGAATTTGGCATAGGCCGCCGCCAGCGGCAGCCTGAAACCGACGCGCCGCACGATTTCGCCATCGGCCAGCGCCGTGGCGAACATGCCCTGAAAATAGTCATCCGCCGCATGGGAACCACGATCGGTTTCAACAATCGCATCGAGCGCCAGCAGCGCCGCCGGATAATCCGCTGCCGGGTCATTATTGGCGATGACACCGCCCAGCGTGCCGCGATTTCGCACCTGCTGGTCACCGATCAGCATGGCGAGCCTCGCCAGCCCCGGAATCGCTGCTGCAACGCCTTCGTCAGTGGCAACGGTCGCGTGTGTCGTCATGGCGCCGATCCACAGCCTGTCCGCATCGCGCGAGATGCCCGAAAGGCCCTCGACATGGCCGAGATCGATCAGTGTATCGGGCATCCGCAGGCGCGATTTGATGGCTGGCAGCAGCGTGTG
The DNA here is from genome assembly GCA_038221665.1 of Sphingomonadales bacterium. Taxonomy (GTDB): domain Bacteria; phylum Pseudomonadota; class Alphaproteobacteria; order Sphingomonadales; family Sphingomonadaceae; genus Sandarakinorhabdus. Next base: position 815 of record JBBRIC010000108.1, on the reverse strand, counting down.
ACCGCCGGCGATATAGGCCGCTTCGCCGCCGCCGGCGAAAGCCCTGGCGGCGTCCGCCAGCGTCGTTGGACGATCATAGGCAAATTCACGCATCGACCTGTTCCCCCATGGCCTTGGCGCCGATTTCGATCGCCTTGATGATGTTCATGTAACCGGTGCAGCGGCAAAGATTGCCTTCAAGATCATGGGCGATGGTTTCGGCCGACACATTGCTGCCGTGGCGGCGAACAATCTCGATCCCGGCAATCACCATGCCCGGCGTGCAGAAACCGCATTGAAGGCCATGCGCCTCGCGGAATGCCGCCTGCATCGGGTGGAGGGTTTCGCCATCGGCCAGCCCTTCGATGGTGGTGATCGCCAGGCCATCGGCCTGCACGGCCAGCAGCGTGCAGCTTTTGACCGCGACGCCGTCGATGAGCACATTGCAGGCGCCGCACTGGCTGGTGTCGCAACCGATGTGGGTGCCGGTCAGCCCCAGTTCGTCGCGCAGCAGTTCCACGAGCAAGGTGGCCGGTGCCACATCCCGCGACATGTCGCTGCCGTTGATGGTCAAACGCGTCTGCATATGCTCTCCCCGCTGGAAATAACGATCATTTAGCCCGGAATGCCGTTCCGTGTCGAAAAATCAGCCTGCCCTCGCCTGCATCCTGACAGCCTGTTCCGCAACACAGCGCGCACCGATTTCGGACGCCTTGGCGCGCGCCCACCAGGCGGCAAGACCGGGCTGCGCGGCAATCAATTTGGCCGTTTGCAGCACCGGATCAAAGGCATCGAAGAAAAAGAACAGCGGGATGAGCGTTGCATCGGCCTGGGTA
>JBBRIC010000107.1:0-8970 GCA_038221665.1 Sphingomonadales bacterium | reverse complement strand
GTGCCGACTCCACTTTCGGCTCGTCGCGTTAAACGTCCAGATTGGCGACGTTCAGCGCATTGTCCTGAATGAACGCGCGGCGCGGTTCAACGACATCGCCCATCAATTTGGTGAAGATGTCATCGGCAAGATCGGCCTCATCGGCGTCGACGCGCAGCAGCGTGCGGGCAGCCGGGTCGAGCGTTGTTTCCCATAATTGATCGGCGTTCATTTCGCCCAGACCCTTGTAACGCTGCACGCTGAGGCCCTTGCGCCCCGAATCCAGCACCGCCGTCAGCAGGTCGGATGGGCGCGTGATCCGACGATCGCCGAGCATCGCCGAGCCACGATAGGAATCGGCTTCCTGTGCCGCCAGCGCATTGAGGCGCGGGGCTTCGGGAGAGACAAGAAAGCCCTTGTCGACGATGTGATGATCCGCCACGCCGCGCCAGTCCCGGCGTAAAAGATAGCCGCCTTCGGCGCCTGGCTCGGCGCTCCAGCTGGCCTTTTCGGTATCGGCCTGTGTCAGCCAGGCCGCGGTTGCCGTCGCAGCGGCGCGGGCGGCCGTGTCGGAAATGCCGGTCTCCAGGGCGCCTGAAAGCGCCAGCGCCTCGATGACGTCGGCGGGATAGCGCTTGGGCACATATTCCATCAACGCCCGCATCTTGCGGGCATGATCGACGACGGAGCGTAGATCGCGTTCCGACCTTGGCCCCGACGGCGTTTGCAGGACCAGCCCGCCAAGGCCGGCGTCGATCAGATAATCTTCAAGCGCCGGATTGTCCTTCAGATAGACTTCCGAGCGGCCGCGCGCGACCTTGTACAGCGGCGGCTGGGCAATGAACAAATGGCCATTTTTGATCAATTCCGGCATCTGGCGATAGAAAAACGTCAACAACAGCGTGCGGATATGGGCGCCATCGACATCGGCGTCGGTCATGATGACGATCTTGTGATAGCGAAGCTTTTCCAGCTTGAATTCATCGCGGCCGATGCCGGTGCCGAGCGCCTGGATCATCGTGCCGATTTCACGCGATGACAGCATGCGATCGAACCGCGCCCGCTCGACGTTCAAGATCTTGCCGCGCAGCGGCAGGATCGCCTGAAATTGCCGGTTGCGGCCCTGTTTGGCGCTGCCGCCGGCGCTATCGCCTTCGACCAGAAACAATTCCGATTTCGCCGGGTCGCGTTCCTGGCAATCGGCCAGTTTGCCGGGCAGCGAGGCGATGTCGAGCGCGCCCTTGCGGCGCGTCAGGTCACGCGCCTTTTTGGCGGCTTCGCGCGCTGCCGCCGCATCGATGATCTTGGCCATGATCGTGCGGGCGAGAGCCGGGTTTTCTTCGAGCCAGACCGCCAGCCGGTCGGCGATCAGCGCTTCCAGCGGCTGTCGAACTTCGGACGAAACCAGCTTGTCCTTGGTTTGCGAGCTGAATTTTGGATCGGGCAACTTCACCGACACGATCGCGGTCAGCCCTTCGCGCATGTCATCGCCGGTCAGCGTGACCTTTTCCTTTTTAAGGACGCCCGAGCTTTCGGCATAATTGTTCAAGGTGCGGGTCATCGCCGCCCGAAATGCCGCCAGATGCGTACCGCCGTCGCGCTGCGGGATGTTGTTGGTGAAACACAGAACCTGCTCGTAATAACTGTCATTCCATTGCAGCGCGACATCGATGCTGATGTCCTGGCTGCTGCCATGGATGGCGACCGGCGCCGCGATCAGCGCCGTTTTCGATTTGTCGAGATATTGGACAAAGGCCGCGATCCCGCCTTCATAATAAAGCTCGACCGATTTTTGTTCGGCGTGGCGGGCATCGCTCAACCGCAGGCGCACGCCCGAATTCAAAAAAGCCAGTTCGCGAAAACGATGTTCGAGCTTGCCAAAATCGAACTCCAGAATTTTGAAGGTCGCGGGGCTGGGCAAAAACGTCACCATGGTGCCGCGCTTGCCATCGGGCGCCGGGCCGATGATTTTCAGCGGCGCCTCGGCATCGCCATGCCGAAACCGCATCCAATGTTCCTGGCCGTCGCGCCAGATCGTCAGTTCCAGCCATTCCGACAGGGCATTGACCACCGACACGCCGACGCCGTGGAGCCCGCCCGAAACCTTATAGGCATTGGCATCGCTGTTTTCGAATTTACCGCCGGCGTGCAACTGGGTCATGATGACTTCGGCCGCCGACACGCCTTCCTCGGAATGGATCCCGGTCGGGATGCCGCGGCCATTGTCGGCAACGCTGACCGAGCCATCGGGGTTGAGCGTGATCAGGATAAGGTCGCAATAGCCGGCCAGCGATTCATCGATGGCATTGTCGCTGACTTCAAAGACCATGTGGTGCAGGCCCGATCCATCGTCGGTATCGCCGATGTACATGCCCGGGCGCTTCCGGACCGCATCAAGGCCACGCAGCACCTTGATCGAATCGGCATCATAATCGGCCGGGGCCTGGTTGGTTTCGTCGCTCAATTTTGTGTCCTTGTCATCGCCGCATGGCTCTGGGGCGACATATAAGTGTCACTATAGAACGTCGCGCGTGTCCGCGCGAGGCATTGTTGCTGCACGCGGCGGGATGGGCGTCAGGCAAGGCTGGTGAGAAATCCCGACACCTGCGCCCGAATGGCTGCCTGTTCTTCAGGTGCAAACCGATCCCAGCCATCATACATCCGCCACAGCCGCTGATTGCCTTTCAGCTGCTCGCGATGCCGGGCCAGAAAATCCCAATACAGGCTGTTGAACGGGCAGGCATCGTGTCCGGTGCGCTGCTTGACGTTGTACCGGCAGCCCCGGCAATAATCCGACATGCGGTTGATATAGGCGCCGCCTGCCGCATAGGGTTTCGATCCCATCAGACCACCGTCGGCGAACTGGCTCATGCCGATGACATTGGGCGTTTCCACCCATTCATAGGCATCGTCATAGACGGCCAGAAACCATTCGTGCACCTGATGCGGATCAACGCCCGTCAGCATGGCGAAATTGCCGAGCACCATCAGCCGCTGGATGTGATGGGCATGGGCGTTGCGCCGGGTTGCCGCCACGGCCTCAGCGAGGCAGCGCATGTCGGTAGCGCCTGTCCAATAGAATTCCGGCAGGTTACGGGTTGCCGACAAATGGTTGCGCGCCGCGTAATCCGGCCCTGCAATCCAGTGGATACCGCGCACATATTCCCGCCAGCCCAAAATCTGGCGGATAAAGCCTTCGGCAGCGTTCAGCGGCACGTTCCCGTCAGCATAGGCTGCTGCTGCCGCCTCGCAAACCTCATGCGCCAGCAGCAGCCCGCAATTCAGCAAGGGCGATAACTGGCTGTGGAACAGATGATCCTCACCAGCGACCAGCGCATCCTGGAAATCGCCGAAATTCGGCAAGCGATTGGCGATAAAATCGGCCAGCGCCGCCAACGCATCGGTGCGCGTTACGGCATGGCCAAAGCCATCGAGGTCGCCGAAATGATTGCCAAAGCGCGCCGCCACCATGGCGATGACCTCGCTGGTGATCGCATCGGGCGCAAAACGCGGGATGGCGGGATATTTTGTGCCCTTCGCCGGCGGCTTGCGATTATCCATATCGAAATTCCAGCGGCCGCCGACCGGTTCATCGCCCGCCATCAGCAGCCCCGTTCGCCGCCGCATCAGGCGGTAGAAATCTTCCATCACCAGGCGCTTGCGCCCGTCTGCCCAGGCGCTGAAATCACTGCGGCTGCCAAAAAACCGATCATCGACAAGAATTTCGCAGGGCAGCCCGGTCAAGGCTGCCCATTGCTGCTGGCTGGCCAGCACACGCCATTCCCCGGCCTCAACTGTCAGAATTCGGGTTGCGCCATGGCGTATCGCCGCCCGCGCCACTTCGCCGGCAAAATCCTGGGCATTGCCGGGATCGCCCAACGCCACATAATCGACCTGCCAGCCATCGCGGCGCAATTCTTCGGCAAAATGCCGCATCGCTGAAAACACGAACGCCAGCTTTTTCTGGTGATGGCGTACATAGGTCGCCTCGGCTGTCACCTCCATCATCAGTACGATCGCGCTGGCCCTGTCTGCGCTGGCAAGCGATGCAAGGCCAAGGCTGAGCTGGTCACCAAGAATGACGATAAGGGTCGACATCGGGCCTGTCTCGCCGCCAGCACAGCCGCGGTCAAATGCAGCGATGTCGCGGCGCTATCAGCCGCTGATGACGCCGGCGTTGACATGCAGCCGCAGCACTGGCCCCGCATCGGCGAACAGGGACGCGTCGGTGCCCGTCATCCAGACCTGCGAGCCGATGTCGCCAAGCTGTTCGAACAGTGCGGCCCGCCGCCGCGCATCGAGATGGGCGGCAATTTCATCGAGCAGCAACAGCGGCGCCTGGGCCGTGCGGGCGCGTACCAGTCCCGCATGCGCAAGGATGATGGCGATCAGCAGCGCCTTTTGTTCCCCCGTTGAGCCTTGCGCCGCCGGAATCTGTTTGGCGGCATGGCTGACCAGCAGATCGGCACGATGCGGCCCGATCAAGGCACGGCCGGCGGCGGCATCGGCGACGCGATTGGCGGCAAGTTTTCGGGCCATGTCGGACGTAACTGCATCGCCCGCCAGCGCCACCAGCGGCCGGGCAAACACGCTGTCGGGCAGCACCGCCAATGCTGCGCCCAATGCCGCAACCGCATCGACCCGCGCCGCTGCGATAGCGGCACCATGTTCGGCCATGGCCGATTCCAGCGCCGCCAGCCAGGCCGGGTCCGCCGGCGTTTCGGCAGCAAGCAGCCGGCTGCGGGCGCGCATCGCTGCCTCATAGCGCAGGGTTTCGCGGCCGTGGCCGGGGTGGAGCGCCAGCACCAAGCGATCAAGAAAGCGCCGCCGCGCCGCAGGCGTATCGGCAAACAGCCGGTCCATGGCCGGGATCAGCCAGACCAAAGCCAGCCATTCGCCCAAAGCCGCTGCCGAAGCCGCGGCGCCGTTGATTCGCACCAGCCGGCGATCGGGGGCCGCGGCCGCCGTGCCGGTGCCGATTTCAATGTCGCCACCAGCGTTTTCAAGCGTTGCAGCGATGCTCCAGCCGCCCGCGCCGCCGGTTCGCGCCGCCTCCGACAGCGGCACCCGCCGCAACCCTCGGCCCGGCCCGAGCAAAGACAGGGCATCCAAAATATTGGTCTTGCCAGCACCGTTTTCGCCGGTGATGACGATGATGCCCGGCTTAACCGCGATGCTGGCGGTGCTATAGGATCGAAAATCGGTCAACGACAAGCGCGTGATGATGCTCATGCTGCCGGACTAGGCCCAAACCACGTGCACCGCCAACCAAAGCATAGCCAGCCAACGACTTGCGCCATTGCCGGGAAAAACCCGCGTAGCCAAGCTCCGCAAAATATATTATGGCAATTCTCCGACAGGAGATTTGATCGCAGACATGCGTATGCGTGATCTTGAACGGGCGAGCGGCGTTGGTCGGGAAACCATCCGCTATTATATCCGCGAGGGCCTATTGCCCGAGCCGGACCGGGCCAGCCGCAATTCTGCCTCTTACAGCGACGCGCACGTCAACCGTCTAAAAGCCATCAAGCGCCTGCAGGAGGAACGATTTTTGCCGCTGGCCGTTATCCGGTCATTGCTCGATGCGGGCGATAGTGAACGCTGGCTGGCAACCGAGGCTTTTCCGATGCTCGATACCATGTTGATGGCGCGGCTGGAAGCGGTTGGTGGCAATTCCCGGGTGGCGGTTGCGACGATGATGGCCCAGCTTGGCATCACGTCTAACGACATTGCCGAAAACACGGCAACCGGCATGATCAGCGTCGATGGCGATGCCACCATGTCGGCGCGCGACGCGGCGATCCTGCGCAATTTTGCTGAACTCGACGCGATCGGATTCACCCGGGAGCTTGGTTTTACGCCCGACAAGATCGGGTTTTACATAGATTTCATCGAATGGGTGACGGCGCAGGAAATGCGGCTGTTTTTTGAACATACCGCCGGCCATGTCGGCGAAGCCCGGGCCATCGACATGGCCGAACGCGGCGTTGCCATCGTCAACGATATACTGGCCCAATTGCGCACGCGCACGCTGTTGCGCAAATTGGGCGAACGTCGGCGCGTGGCCAATGACAATGGTTAAAAAGAGCTAGCCGGGGAGGGCTGGCGCCCCCCGCCCTTTCGGGCGGGGGGCGAAATGCCCGCCAGGCGCATGATGGCGCCAAGCCTGCGCCTAAAATTGCGCCGACAATGTCACTGCCGGGCCACTGCCGGGCAACGCGCTCCCGGCAACCCGAAACCGCCAGTCGGCGCTGAGGTTGAGCGTTATGGGCCCGCGCGCCAGCGTCGCTGCAACGCTCGGCCCGATATCGAGGCGTTCGGCATGCACTTGACCATCGCCCTGCACGCTGCCCCAAGCGCCGATGCCGGCCAGCACTGTAACGCCTCTTTTCTCGATAACAGGCTTGGTCAATCGGGCCTGGCCGCCGGCAAAACCGTCGCCGGCCGCCTGCACCCCGGCTTCGCCATATAAATTCCAGACAAGGCCCTGCACATGTCCGTCGCCGCCGCCGGCAACACGCAGCGTCCAGTCATTGCGCGCCAGCTCGCCTATGGCCATCAGCCTTTCGCCACTGATCGAAAAACCCGGCCGGATTTGCCAGCGCAGGCCAATGGCGGCCTGCAACGTATCGGCGCGCGGTGCGCCGCCCGCATCGCTGGCAGTATTGAGGCGGGCAACAATGGCCAGCGGCCGGCGCGCCAGCGGATCGAGCGCATATGCAAGGCTCGCACCCGATTGGCCACCGCCCAGCACCGGCCCGGCGGCGGCACCGGCCAGCCCCGCGGCGCGCACCAATACATAGGCATCACCCGACCAGTGCCGCAGCAGGCGATCACGCGCCGCCCGCCATTGCGCGCGGCGCGGAGCGTCCGCCAGCGCCAGCGCCGCATCAAAGGCCGCAACGGCGCCCCGGCGATCCCCGCTGGCCAGCAGCCGATAGGCCTGTGCCGCGACGTCACCCGCCGGCTGCCCTGCCGGGAGGGCGATCGCAGCATTGGCGACCGCGGCAAGCGGCGAAAAGGGCATTGCGTCCGCCGGCGATGCTCTTTTTGGCCGCCGCAATGGCAACGCCTTTGCTGGTGGCTGAGACGCCCGATGGCCAGGTGTGACAGGCACCATGGCCTGCGGCAAAGGCAGCGGCGTATCCGATAAATGCAGCAATTGCGCCAGCAGCGGCGGCGGCGGGTGTGAACCCATGATGGATTTCAAAGGTCGCATCGCTGCCACGGCCTCACGGGCCTCGGCAATGATCAGCGGTACCCGCCCGACCAGCCATAGCCCCAGCAACAGCGCCAGCAGCCGCAGGGCGCGAAAGGCCCGACCCGTGCTGACCTCGCGACGCCGCAGCGGCAACGCATCGGCCTCGGCGATCACGGCCTCACCAGAAAATCACGCTGACGTCTCGACTGGAAACCGATGCGCGGTCTTGTCCCAGCGCAGAACCGCCGTGCCGCGCAAAATCGCGTGATATCGCCGCGCCGCCGCCGCCGCCGCCGCGGCATTGACGATATTGCTGACAATCGCGCGGGGTATGGCGCGCAGCGCCTCGCGCCAGCCATGGCAATGGCCGGTAAAGCCCGCCCGTAACACCAGCCGCCAGGTCAGCAACGCCGCGTTGACGGCGATCAGCCCGTGTACGCCCGGCCCGACGATGGACGGTAGCGCCGCCGCCGCCGGCACCAGCGCCCGCAGCCCCGCATCGATCGCCAGCAAGACCGACACGCCATAGGCCGCCATGGTGACGAGCGCTGCGACAAGTGCCTTTCGGTCACGCATCAGCATGTAGCGATCGGCAATACCGGGCGGCCAGCCTATGCGGTCCCAGCCGGCGAGCGCGATGCCGGTCAACCAGCGGGTTTTCTGGCGAAGCGCCGTTGAAAAACTGGCTGGAAAATGTTCGCGCGTCGCAATGACGGCGCGTTCGCCCTCGGCCCTGATCCGGACCAGGCCACCGCGGCCGCCCAGCGCCTTGATGCGATGGCCGAGTTCATAGTCTTCGGTCAGGCAACCGGCTTCAAAAGGCTGGCCCTTGGCAAGATCGGCTATGCGGCCAAGCAATTGGCGTTCGATCGCGGTCGCGACCCCGGCCGATGGTACAGCGGCGCCCAGCGCTTCGCGCACCACCATCTCCTTGGTATGCGCTTCGGCAAATTCATCGAGATAATGCCCGGCGATCCAGCGCGAATCGAGATCGGGCAAGGGCATCACCGGCAGTTGCACCATCGCAAGGCGCGGGATCAGCGCATCATAAACCCATAATTCCTGCGGATGGATGACATCTTCGGCATCATGGAGGACGATGGCCTTGAACAGCCGCCCGGCCCGCGACTCATGGTCGAGCAGCGCATTCCAGAGATGATTGAGGCAATCAGCTTTGGTGGTTGGCCCGGGGTGGCTGCAAATAACCATTTCGACGCGTTCGGATTGCACGGCGGCAGCGGCCGTCATACCCTTGGGATCATTGGGATAAATACCCACAAAAACGCGATAAAAAGGATAATCCAGCCGCGTCGTCAGATCGGTCAGCATGGCCCCGATGACCTGCGCTTCGTCCCAGGCCGGCACGATAATGGCGATGGGTTGCGGATCAGGCCGGCGCAAGGACTGGGCTGTGGCGCGATCATGGCGCGTATAGACAAAGGCCCGGCGCCACAGGCTGCGGCCGAAGTAAACGATGTCGATGAACAGGTCATCACAGCCGCAGATCAATACGGCGACAGCAACGATCGTCACGGATTCATGCAGCAGCACATACCAGAGCGCGAGTGCGGCAAGCCCCACATCGGCCCCGGTCATCGCCGCCAGCCATCACAATGGTTGCACAGCAACGGGCATTTCCGCGATAACGCGGCATGCACGAGGAACAGCAATATCTTGATCTGATGCGGCGCGTCTGGGCCGATGGGGTCGAACGCAGCGACCGCACCGGCACCGGCACCCGCGCCCTGTTCGGTGAAACGATGCGTTTTGACCTTTCGGATGGCCGCATT
>JBBRIC010000106.1:0-9146 GCA_038221665.1 Sphingomonadales bacterium | reverse complement strand
CCGCTTGGGGCCTTATGCGGCGCCCGGAGGCTCCAATCGCGACGCCGCCATGCGCCAAATGCAACACCGCCCCGCAGGGGTTGCCCAAAGGGCAATCATGGTGATGCTACCTGATGTTATCACGCTCTAAATAGCAAAAGTTGGTGCAGGGCCTCAGGCCCTGCCCGCCGGAGGCATGTTTTTTGCTTTCGATAAGTCATTCAAAGCGGTTTTTGGGCGGTTTTTGGTTCGATGCTTATAATACCCCAGCCTTTTTCGCGGCCTTTTTGATGCCGGGGTCGAGCGCTGGAAAGCTCAGATCCACCCCCTGCCCCAGACCCGCCACCACCGCTTCGAGACCGGCCAGCCGAGCCGATTTCTTGTCATCGGCAGCGATCACCGTCCATGGCGCGATCTTGGTCGAGGTGCGATCGAACATGTCGTGATAGGCGGCCATATAGTCGCTGCGCTTCGAGCGATTGTGAAAATCCGGCAGCCCGGTTTTCCAGCGTTTCCAGGGGGTTTCGAGTCGATCCTGCAAGCGTTTGTCCTGGGCCTTTTGGGTGACATGCAGGAATAGTTTGACGATGCGCACATCGTCGGCGGCCTGCACGGCTTCGAACTGGTTGATTTCGTCATAGGAGCGCTGCCATTGCGGCTTGGTGGCAAAGCCATCGACGCGTTCAACCAACACCCGGCCGTACCAGGTGCGATCGAAAATGGCGATCTCGCGCCGGTCGGGCAGCCGGTGCCAAAATCGTTCCAGATAATGTTCGCCGCGTTCGATCTCGTTTGGCGCGCCGATCGACCAGACATCGGTAAAGCGCGGATCGAAAGGCGCCACCAGCCGCTTGATCAGGCCGCCCTTGCCCGCTGCGTCCCAGCCTTCGACGGCGACGATGCCGCGATAGCCATGGACGATATAAGCAGCCTGAAGCTGTTCCAGTTCGCGTTGCAGATCGGCAAGCCGGGTTTCATAATCAGCGCGGTCGGGGCTGACGGGATGTTCGAAATCAGAAAGCCGCAGATTCGGCATGGTGGGTGTTTCTCCTTAGGGGAAACACCCAGTCTTGCGCTGCACTTGCCCCGCTTGGCAATGCCGGCAATCAGATCCGAACCAGCGTCGCCTTGCGCCGGCGTAGCCGCGACGTCACGCCCAACAGGCCAAAACCCATGACCAGCATCGCCCAGCTTTGCGGTTCAGGAACGCCCGGAACGCCGCTGCCAACGATCTGGCCCTGGACGGCGCCGATGATCTGGCCATTGGCATCTTTTGAAACCAGGCCATAGGCCGGGCGGAAATTGCCAAAGGGCGTGCTGACATAGCGATTGTACAGCGCCTGCTGGGTCGGGTTGGCGAGCGTTGCAGACAGGCCATATTCAACATTCCAGATTGCCGCCTGCAGGGCCGGCATCTGGTTGGAAAGATCGCCGCTGCCACTGATGAAGCGGCGGGCACCAAATGTTGCCAGGCGCGCCATTTTGCTGATCTGGGCTGGCGTCAGTGTATTGCCGATGCCCGGGCCGCCAATCTGATCGGTCGTGATCGCTTCCACCGACAAGGTGTAGTTAACGTTCGCCTGGGCGTTCAACCCGACGCTGATATTGTGCAGCAGATCAAAGCAATAGCTGACAACCGAAAAAGGCTTGCCCGCCGAGGTAGTGCCGTTCAGGACCAGAACGCCCGAAATCTCGTTGCGATCAAAGGCGCCAAAGCCGGCGATATTGCCGTAAATCCGGGCGGTGTCATAACGATAGACGCCCGCCGACGTGACATTCAACGTCAATGCCGATGCAGCCGACGAACAGCCTAGCAGGCCAAGAATGAAAGCGGCGGAAACGGTACGAAACGACATGACGACTTAACCCTTCAAAAATAAATGTCAACACGTCGTTAACATTTATCCGGTTTGTCATATCAGCACGCCGAGTGTCAAGGTTTACAGTTTTAGAATGATACTTAACGACGCAGTGCGGCTATTCGACCAATTTTATGTGCAGATCGCGAAGCTGCCGCGCCGTCGCCACATTGGGCGCATTCATCATCAGATCCTCGGCCTTCTGGTTCATCGGGAACACCACCACCTCACGGATATTGGGTTCATCGGCGATCAGCATGACCATGCGATCGACGCCCGGCGCCGACCCGCCATGTGGTGGCGCCCCGAATTTGAAGGCATTGATCATGCCGGCGAAATCACGATCCACATCGTCGTGAGAATAGCCGGCGATTTCAAAGGCCTTGTACATTATCTCGGGGCGATGGTTGCGGATGGCGCCCGAAGACAGCTCAACGCCATTGCAGACGATGTCGTATTGGAACGCCAATATCGTCAACGGGTCCTGGGTTTCCAGCGCTTCAAGCTCACCCTGCGGCATAGAAAAGGGATTGTGGCTGAAATCGATCTTCTTGGAGTCTTCGTCATATTCGAACATCGGGAAATCGACGATCCAGCAGAATTTATAGACATTCTGTTCAATGATCCCAAGCTCTTGCCCAACGCGGGTGCGCGCCAGACCCGCCAGTTTTGCCGCCTGCGGTGCCGGCCCGGCGGCAAAGAAACAGCCATCGTCAGGCCCCAGACCCAAAGCCGCATAAATCGCCAACATGCCGGCTTCGCCATGGTTTTTGGCGATCGGGCCGCCGAATTCGCCGGCCTTGCGCGTTACATAACCCAGCCCCGAATAGCCTTCGGTACGGGCCCATTCGTTCATATCGTCAAAAAATTTGCGGCTGCGCTCGGCAGTGCCGGGCGCCGGGATGGCGCGGACGACATCGCCGGCTGCAACCAGCCTTGCGAAAATGCCAAAGCCCGAGCCGGTAAAATGCTGACTGACATCGGCAATGACGATCGGGTTCCGGAGATCGGGCTTGTCATTGCCGTATTTCAGCATCGATTCGGCATAGGGTATGCGCGGGAAACCGCCCTGCGTTACCGCCCATGGCGCACGACCGCGAAAGCCTGCAAATTCTTCAAAAACGCCAGCCAGCACCGGCTCGATCGTGGCAAACACATCGTCCTGCGTCACAAAGCTCATTTCGAAATCGAGCTGGTAAAATTCGCCGGGGGACCGATCGGCGCGGGCGTCTTCATCGCGAAAGCAGGGCGCGATCTGGAAATAGCGGTCAAAGCCCGCGACCATCAGCAATTGTTTGAACATTTGCGGCGCCTGCGGCAGCGCATAGAATTTGCCAGGATGCACCCGCGACGGCACCAGATAATCACGCGCGCCCTCGGGGCTGCTCGCGGTCAGGATCGGCGTCTGAAACTCGGTAAAGCCCTGGCCGATCATGCGCCGGCGCAATGAGGCGATGACATTTGAACGCAGCATCATATTGGCATGCAGGCGTTCCCGACGCAGGTCGAGAAAACGGTATTTGAGGCGAATATCCTCAGGATATTCGGCATCGCCAGCCACCGGCAACGGCAATTCGGTCGCGGCCGATTGCAGCGTTACCGATAGCGCGCGCACTTCGATATCGCCCGTTGCCAGCGCGGCGTTCACGGCACCGCCTTCGCGCGCCACGACATCACCTGTCACCGTCACGACGGATTCAAGCCTTGCCGCGTCGAGTGTTGCAAAGGCGGCTGAACCAGGCCCGACGACAAGCTGCGTCAGCCCGAAATGATCGCGCAGATCGATGAAAAGCACGCCGCCATGATCGCGCTTGCGATGAATCCAGCCCGATAGCCGGGTCTGGGTGCCGGCGTCGGCGGCGCGCAGGGCGCCGCAATCATGGGTACGATAGGCGTGCATGGTGATGGCAGTTCCCTGGATGTCTGGCCGCCGAAACGCATAGCCAGGACGCATTTGTCAAGGAAACTGCCGCAGACGGCTGTGGTCCGCATTCGCAAGTCAAAAATTTTCGATGGTTTCAGGGCCAAAATGGCGACCATTTTGCCATCCGGTCGCGGAGTCACAGCTGTTAATGCGCTGAATATAATTGATATTCACGCTTTCACGGCCCGAAACTAAAAATATATGAATTGGCAAGGCTTTTGCATGGAATTTTACGGGCGATCCCGATGACCGCCAGGGGCATATTGCCGGCCTTTCGATAATTGGCGCGCAGCCGTAACTGTGGCAGGCCTTTTGTCAGAATCCGGCTTTCAACACCGGGGTCAAGAGAATCGAATGACCGCGCAATTTCTTGCCATTGCCAATCAGGCTTTTCACCTCGCGATCTGGCTGGTGTTGCTAATTGCCTTGTTCGTGCCGTTGGAGCGGCTGTTCACACTGCGACCGGCGCAAGTCTGGCGACCGCAGACCGGCGTCGACCTCGCCTGGTATTTCATCAACAGTATCGTGCCGGCAGCGATCATCGCCGTCCCGCTCGCCATTCTGGTCAAGGCGTTGCAGGGCGCCAACCCCTTTGGCCTTTATGCGGCGGTGCTGACCTGGCCGCTGTGGCTGAAACTGCTCGCGGCCTTCGCCGTCAATGATTTCGGGGCCTATTGGTATCATCGCTGGAGCCATGCCAACCGCTTTTTGTGGCGATTTCACGCCATTCATCACAGCGCCCCGCATGTCGACTGGCTGACCAATACCCGCGCCCACCCAATCGACATGGTATTCACGCGCATGGCGGGGCTGGTGCCGGTCTATGTTCTGGGGCTGGGCCAGGCGACCCCGGGCGCATCCACCGATGCCGCAGCGATCATCACCATAGCTGGCGTTATCTGGAGCTTCATGATCCATGCCAATGTCTGGTTCCGTTTCGGGCCGCTCGAATGGCTGGTTTCAACGCCGGCGTTCCACCATTGGCACCACAGCAACGACGAACACCGCGATCATAATTTTGCGGCCGTGTTTCCGCTCTATGATCGCCTGTTCGGCACGCTTTATCTGCCCAGGACCTATCCCAGCGTCTATGGCATCGATGCGCCCACCGATCCTACGCTTGGCGGGCAATTCCTCGATCCGATCATCGCGCGGCGGGTGGCGGCAAACTGACACTGGTCAGGCGGGTGTTGCCATATTATGACGCGCCGATGCTTATCCATCCGTTGGTGACCGATACCGAAACCCTGACCGCGTTGTGCAGTCGACTGGCAGAAGCGGATTTTGTCACCGTCGATACCGAATTCATGCGCGAAAGCACCTATTACCCGGATTTGTGCCTGGTGCAGGTCGCGTCGCCCGACGAAGCCGCCGCCATCGACCCCAAGGCGCCCGGCATCGATCTGGCGCCGCTGTTGAAACTGCTCGTCGATGACGAGGTCCTGAAGGTTTTCCACGCTGGCGGGCAGGATCTTGAAATCATCTATAATCTGACCGGAAAGACGCCGGCGCCGCTGTTCGATACCCAGATTGCCGCCATGGCGCTGGGGCTGGGCGAACAGATCGGCTATACCAATCTGGTTGCGGCCTATTCGGGCCATCAGGTCGACAAGGGCGCGCGCTTTACCGATTGGGCGCGGCGGCCGCTGAACGATCGCCAGCTTGAATATGCCATTGGCGACGTCACGCATCTGGCGCTGCTGTTTCCAAAGATGGTCGATAAATTGCGCCGCACCGGGCGTGGCGGCTGGCTCGACGACGAAATGGCGCGATGCTGCGACCCTGCCACCTATGCCAACGACCCTGAAAAGGCTTGGCTGAAATTGCGCCTGCCCAGCCGCAAGGCCGATGTGCTGGGCCGGCTGAAAGCACTGGCGAAATGGCGCGAACTGGAGGCACAGGACAAGGATGTGCCGCGCGGCCGCATCGTCAAGGATGAAACTCTGGGCGATCTCGCTGGCAGCCCGCCCCGCAGCCAGGCTGACTTGGCCAAGGTGCGCGGCCTGTCGGCGGCCTGGGGCGCGAATGCCATCGGCGAACGCCTGATCCGTGCCTTGCAGGCGGCCGAACCGATGCCCGAAGCGGAACTGCCGGCGCGCGAACAAAGCCGTCCCGGCCTGTCGAGCGAAGGCGCCCTGATCGCCGATCTGCTGAAACTTCTGCTGAAAATCCGGTCAAAGGAATCGGGTGTGGCACCAAAGCTGATTGTGCGCGGCGATGATCTTGATGCGCTGGCGGCCGGCGTGCGGCATGGCCTGCCGGTGCTGGAAGGCTGGCGCCATGAAATTTTCGGCGCCGACGCGCTGGCCCTGGTCGAAGGCCGTCTGGGTTTTGTGGTGGCAGAAGGCAGACTGACGATGACCCGCGTCGCCGAAAACAGTTAGTTCACCAAGGCCGTCCCGATCGCCAGCCGCGGGTTCAACCCCATTGTTGCGCCAAGCAATTTCAACCGCCGCGTCACGGTTTCGCCGACCAGATCCTGATGGCCGGGCGCAAGTTGCAGCACCATCGCATCGCCATCGCGCCGCAGCTGGCAGGCGCCCAGCGCCGCCGCCGTGCCGCCGGTCAGCCGCTGGCCCAGCCGCAAGGCCAGGCCCCAGGCCCGCGCCTGCGATAGCAACATCGGCGGCGCCAGCCGTTCCAGCAGGGCAAGGATCGGGGCCGTGCTGTTGCCGCCAAAACAATAATGCAGGGCCAGCGCCAGCGCGGCGCGTTCGGCCGCCGTCACCGCCACCCAATTGCCGTGCAGGGCGACATCGACCCCGCGTTCGGCGCGAAAATCCGGATGCGCCCGCCAGGCAATATCCGACAACAGACAGGCCGCCAGCCGCAAGCGGTGATAGGCCGGCAGTTCCTGCCCATCGTTGAACAAGCCATCCATCCAGTTGAACAACATGTCGCCATGTTCCGGGAAACGCCCCTGTCGCCGGCCTTCGCTGCGGGCGGCGACAATCAGCGGATCAAGCTGTTGCTGGGCGATCAGCAATTGCCCGAACAACAGGCCTTCACGCAGGCCAAAGCCCGAGGCGATTACGGCGGAACTGCCCAGAGTCTTGACCGTTGCGGCCAGCAGCATCGCGGCACCGGGCAGGGATTGCAGGCGCGATGTCGAAATATGCGGCACCTGGCGCAGCGTTGCCAGATCGATCTGGGTCAGGCTGCGGACCAGCGACGCCGGCGCCTCACGCGGCATCTGATATTGATGGACGATCGGCAGCGGATGGCCGCTCTGGTGGATATGAACCTGTGCCAGCGCCCGCCATGAGCCGCCGACCATGTAAAATGGCAGGCCCTTGCCGGCTTCGGCCCATTTGACCCGGTCGAGCGCCTTTTTGATGAAGGGCGCCAGGGCGCGGCGATCGCTTTTGCGCACGGCATCGAGGCGCAACGAGCCGATGGGCAGCGATATGCGGTCATGGAGGGCGCCCGCCGAAACCCGGATCAATTCAAGACTGCCACCGCCCAGATCGCCGACAACGCCATCGGCGTCGGGAATGCCCGAAATCACGCCCAGCGCCGCTGCCCAGGCTTCGGTTTCGCCACTGATGATTTCAACATTCAGGCCACATTCGCGCTCGACCCGGGCAATGAAATCAGCGGCGTTGCTCGCCTCCCGCACCGCTGCGGTGGCGACGGTACGCAGCGAGGTGACGCCCATTGCCGTCGTCAGCGCGGCAAAGCGTTTCAGCGCCGTCACGGCGGTTTCGATGGAGGTCTTGCCCAGCTTGCCGTTGGTCGCAAGGCTGCGGCCAAGCCCGGCCATGACCTTTTCGTTGAACAAGGTCGCCGGAATGCGGCTGAGCCCTTGATAGACGACAAGACGCACCGAGTTCGATCCGATATCGATGATGCCGATCAGGCCTGTGCCTTCGGTATCGATGGCGGCCATCGGGATGGCTGTCGTTGCAACCGCATCGCTGTTGTTCACGGTTGCACGATCTTTCCTGGCCAAAATCCCGGTTCGGCTCCGCTATGACGCAAACACCGCGCGGGCGAAAGCGCCGGTCACGATGGGGGCGTTGAATCGCCGCCGCCGGCCAGATCATCATCGTCGTCGAGCACCAGCCGAGGCACGCCGCGTTCACCCTTTAACGCCGCGCCGCGCCCGGACAGCGACGGGTTGGTCATGAAATAGCGGTGCAGGTTGAACGGCGGTTCATGGCCACGCAGGCGGCGATAGCTGCCGTCGCTGCGCATCTGCCAGCTTTGTTCGGTATCCTTCAGATTGGCGACCATCACCTGATCGAGAACCTGGGCATGGACCGTCGGATTTTCAATCGGCACCAGCACTTCGACGCGCCGGTCAAGGTTGCGCGGCATCCAGTCAGCGGACGAGATATAGACTTTGGCAGCGCGTGACGGCAATTCGGCGCCATTGCCAAAGGCAAAGATGCGGCTGTGTTCCAGAAACCGCCCAACCACCGAGCGGACATGGATATTTTCGCTCATTCCCGGCACGCCGGGCCGCAGGCAACAGATGCCGCGCACGATCATTTCGATCTGCACGCCGGCATTGCTGGCTTCGTATAGTTTTTCGATGATGTCGGTATCGACGAGGCTGTTGAGCTTTACCCAGATTTCGGCGGGCTTGCCGGCGCGGGCATTGGCGATTTCGGCATCGACCAGATCGTACAGCATGCGCCGCATGGTCAGTGGCGCCATGCCGATCTTTTCCAGCCGCGTCGGCTGCACATAGCCGGTTATATAGTTGAGCACTTGCGCGGCATCGCGGGCAAGCTGGCGATCGGCGGTGAAAAACGACAGGTCGGTATAGATACGCGCCGTCACCGGATGATAATTGCCGGTGCCAAAATGCACATAGGTGCGGATGTCATCGCCTTCACGGCGTACGACCATCGACAATTTGGCGTGGGTTTTCCATTCGACAAAGCCATAGACCACTTGCACGCCGGCGCGTTCGAGCGCCGCCGCCCAGACCAGATTCTGTTCTTCATCGAAACGGGCTTTCAACTCGACGACCGCAGTCACCGATTTCCCAGCCTCGGCCGCATCGACCAGCGCCCGCACGATCGGCGAATTTTTGCCGGCGCGATACAGCGTCTGCTTGATGGCGATGACATCGGGGTCGGCGGCGGCCTGTTTCAGAAAGGCCAGCACCACTTCAAAACTTTCATAGGGGTGGTGAACAACCAGATCCTTGGCGCGGATGGCTGCAAAACAATCGCCGCCATGTTCGCGGATGCGTTCGGGAAAGCGCGGCGAATACGGCGGGAACTTCAGATCGGGCCGGTCTTCGTCAACCACTGCCTCAAGATCACCCACGCCCAGAAACGCGGCACCGTCGGTAACGAACGCATCGGCACCGCCCAGCTCCGCCCGGAGTGCTGCGCCCAATTGCTCGGGCATACCCGATTCGAGTTCGA
>JBBRIC010000105.1:0-9347 GCA_038221665.1 Sphingomonadales bacterium | reverse complement strand
TACAGCCGGTCATCGAGATCATAGTGATGGGCGACATTGCGTTTTGATCGACGGGCGAAATTGATCTGGTCGATTTTGGCGGCAATGCTCGCCTGGCGCCACAGCGCAAAGCGCACCGGATTGTCGCGTTCCCACCGAAGATTCCAGGTCACCAGGTCAAGGAGTTGCCGGATATCGCCCTGTTCGATGACCAGCCGGCCATCCATAAAGGCTTCACCTGCGCCCAGCGCCGGGTTGATCGCGATTGCCCGCGCCGTCGCATTCGTGGTCAGCCGGATGGTCACCGGCAATTCGCCGGCACGCGGCGCGCCATAGCGCCAGTTTTTGCCACGATAATCGATGATCGTCAGTTCGCCTGCGCGGATCATCTTTGAAAATAGTCGGTGGAGCAGAAACATCGAAAAGTCGTTTAGCGTGTCAATTCGCCCGCGCCTAGACCTTCGCATGCTGGCGGGGCTAGAAGGCGGCAATGCTGATCCTTGGCCTTGAATCCTCTTGCGATGAAACCGCGGTGGCGCTGGTGCGCGATGATCGCCGTATCATCGCCCAGCGCATCGCCAGCCAGGATGCCGAGCACCGTCCCTTTGGCGGCGTAGTCCCCGAACTTGCCGCCCGCGCCCATGTCGAACGCCTGACGCCGATGGTGGAGGCCGTGCTGGCCGAGGCGGGGCTGGGGCTGTCCGCGGTCGATGCGATTGCCGCCACCGCTGGCCCGGGATTGATAGGCGGCGTCATGGTCGGGCTGGTGACGGGCAAGGCTTTGGCCTTTGCCGCCAAAAAGCCGCTGCTCGCCATAAATCATCTGGAAGGTCATGCACTGAGCCCGCGGCTGGCGGATGACACGCTCAAATTCCCCTATCTGCTGCTGCTGGTGTCGGGGGGCCATTGCCAGCTTTTGGGGGTATTGGGGGTCGGAAGCTACCGCCGGCTTGCGACAACGATCGATGATGCGGTCGGGGAAGCATTCGACAAGACCGCGAAGATTCTGGGCCTTGGCTTTCCGGGCGGACCGGCGCTGGAAAAGGCCGCACAGTCTGGCGATGCCAGCCGTTTCGCCCTGCCGCGCCCGTTGCTGGGCAGCGCCGAGCCACATTTTTCCTTTGCCGGGCTGAAATCGGCGGTGCTGCGGCAATGGGCAGCGCTGCCCGCCAAGGATCATGCTGACCGCGACGATCTTGCCGCCGGTTTTCAACAGGCGGCAACCGATTGCCTGATCGATCGCACCGCCCGCGCCATGCTGGCCTTTCCCGAAGCGACGGCGCTGGTAGTGGCGGGCGGCGTGGCATCGAACCAGCATATCCGCGCCGCCCTGCTGGCGTTGGCGTCGGCGCACGGCCTTGCCTTTGTCGCGCCGCCGCTCTGGCTGTGCACCGACAATGCCGCGATGATCGCCTGGGCCGGGGTGGAGCGTTTTCAACTGGGGCTGATCGACGGGCTCGACGCGCCGGCCCGGCCGCGCTGGCCGCTGGATCCGGCGGCGGAACCGGTGCGCGGCGCCGGGGTGCGCGCATGACCATCGGTGTCATCGGCGGCGGCGCCTGGGGAACGGCGCTGGCGCAGGTGATGGCGGCGAGCGAAGACGTGATTTTGTGGGCGCGCGAGGCGTCGGTTGTTGCCGCCATCAATCAAAAGCATGAAAACACTGAATTCTTGCCGGGCATAGGCCTTGGTGCCGGCATAAGCGCAACAACTGACCTCGCCGATCTCGCCATGGCCGATCTCTGGCTGGTCGTGCCTCCCGCGCAGCATTTGCGCGGTCTGCTGGCGGCGGCGCCGGTTACAAATCAGACGCTGGTACTTTGCGCCAAAGGCATTGAGGCCAGCAGCCTGAAATTGATGGCCGAAGTCGCCGGCGAAGTCTGCACAGCGCCCGTTGCGGTGCTGTCGGGGCCAAGTTTTGCGCATGAAGTAGCGCGTGGATTACCGACGGCCGTAACCCTCGCAATCGCCGATGCAGCGCTTGGCGATGCCCTGATCGCGCGGCTCGCGCGCCCGGCCTTTCGGCTTTATCTGTCCGACGATGTGACGGGTGCGGAAATCGGCGGCGCGGTGAAGAATGTGCTCGCTATCGCCTGCGGCGTTGTCGAAGGCGCCGGCCTTGGGCTCAACGCCCGGGCCGCGCTCATTGCCCGCGGCTTTGCTGAAATGACCCGCTTTGGGCTTGCCCGCGGTGCCCGGGTGGAAACGCTTGCCGGCCTGTCGGGGCTGGGCGATCTGGTGCTGACCTGTTCGTCCGCCGACAGCCGCAATTTCCGGCTCGGCCATGGCATCGGCCGTGGCGCGGCCGTCGCCGATCTGCTTGCCGGTGCCAATACCGTCGCGGAAGGGGCCACAACCGCGCCCGTGCTGGTCGCCGCCGCGCGCGCCGCCGGTGTCACCATGCCGATTTCAGAGGCGGTTGCCGCCTTGCTGGCCGGGGCTGACGTCGGCGACACGATAGCGGCGTTGCTGGCACGCCCTTTGACGACGGAATGATCATGTGGCGCGGGTTTTGCCACCGCGATATTGGCATTGGGCTCAATCGGGCTTTGTTGACGACGCCGATATGCGTTGGCCAGAGCATCGTGCCGAAAGTCAAAACCGGCCCGCTCCCCCACCCAACCACCCAGGAATTCTTGCCTTCAGGGTGGTTTGGCGGGGGAGCGGGCCGGTTCCACCTTCCGCAAAGCGGCACGAGGCTCTAAATCGCTGCGGTGGCCAGCCTCGGCGGCGGCAGTTCGCCAGATAATCGCCCCACCTTAAAAAGGCACAGAATATGCGGCAATTGTTCTTCGCCATGGCAGTCGCGTTTGCCGTCCCGGCCGCGGCACAGAATGCTGAACAACGTATTGCCTGGAACCAGCCGTTCGCGCCATTCCGGGTCATCGGCAATGTCTATTATGTCGGCACCAAAGGGCTGTCGGCGTTTCTGCTGACGGGGCCGGCGGGCCATGTGCTGATCGATGGCGGGCTGCCCGAATCGGCGCCGTTGATTGCCGATAATATCAGGGCGCTGGGCTTTCGGCTGGCCGATATCAAATATATCCTCATCAACCACAGCCATTTCGATCATGCCGGCGGGTTGGCGGCTTTGCAGCGGCTGACCGGGGCAACGCTGGTGGCGACCGCTGGTGAAAAACCCGATCTGGTGGCCGGCAGGACGATCGGCCGTCCGCAACTGGCGGGCTTTCCGCCGGTCAAGGTCGATCGGATCATCAACGATGGGGAGCGGCTGGCCATCGGCCCCATCACGCTGACGGCGGTTTCCAGCCCCGGCCATACCCGTGGCGGTGTCAGCTGGCTGACGGTAACGGCGGGCAAGACCGTGTTGTTTGCCACCAGCCTGACAGTGGCGGGGCAAAACCTGGTCGGCGACAAGGACTACCCCGGGGCGGCTGCCGATTTTACCCGTACATTTGCGCGGCTGCGCAAAGTTAAAGCCGATGTGTTCCTGAATTTTCACCCGGATTTTTTCGCGATGGAGCAAAAACGCCAGCGCCAACAGACAGGCGATGGCAACGCATTTGTCGATGCCGGTGAAACGGCCCGGCAACTCGATAGCGCCGAAGCTGATTTCAAGCTCGAACTGGCGCGCCAACAGGCAGCGGCGCCTGCCGACCCTACCCCCGGCAAGCCTTGACGCTGGCCGGGTCGACAGGGGCGCCGAGGCGAAAAACCGCCAGATATCCAGGGTTCAGATCGGTGATCGAGACAAGCGCATAGCCCACCGCCTTGACCTCACAGGCCAGCAAGGCCTTTGGTGTGCCATGATATTGCGTCTGCCGGTCAAGATCGACGATGGCGACAAGCCCATCGGGCTTGAGGCTGGCGCGGAGCCGGTACAGCAGCGAAAACGGCTGTTCGATCTCATGATACATATGGATGAGCAGGGCGCGATCGACGCTGGCCGGCGGCAGTTTTGGATCGCCGGCGCTGCCCAGCACGAAATCGATGTTGGTCGCCCGCGCATTTTTTACCCGCGCCTTTAGCTGGTCGAGATATTTCGGCTCGATATCCTCGGCAATCACCCGGCCGCGTAGCCCCACGACCGGTGCCAGGCGCATGGTATAATAGCCGCTGCCGGCGCCGATATCGGCCACCGTATGCCCGGGCCTGATGGCCAGCAGGCGGATGACTTTTTCAGCTTCGCCGGCGGCATCGCGACTGTCTTCGTTGGCCCAGATCGGGCTGACGATTCGTGCCACTTCGCGCTGAGGGGCGGGAAAGGCGAGTGCCGGCATCGCCGGCATCAGAGCAGAAAGCAACAAGAGCAAATATTTCATGATCCGCCACCGCCATAGTTGCGCCTGAATAGCGCGCCAGCACCACCGACAACCAACGATAGCGCGGCGGCGGCCATTGGCAAATACTGGACAATCGGGGCGTTGCGCTGCACCGTCCGTGGCATGAGCTGTTTCGATTTTCCGGCGGCGATTGCTGCCCATGCCGCCACAACACCCGATCACATCGCGGTAATCTGCGGTGGGCGACAGATCGCCTATGGCAATTTTGCCGCGCGCGCCGATGCGGTTGCAGCAACCCTTGCCAAGGCAGGGACGGTGCCCGGCGATTGCATCGCCGCCATCGCCGCTGCCTCGATCGACTATGCCGTTCTATGGGCGGCGGTGCTGCGGCTGCGGGCGACCATCGTGCCGCTGGCGCCAAGCTCGACGGCCGATCAGATTGCCGCGATGGTCAGGGATTCGGGTGCGCGGCTGGTCTTTGCCGATGCCGTGGCGCGGCATGACTTCGGTGCAGCGCTGGCGCCCTATGACAGCGTCGATCTCGACGATCTCGATCGCTGGATCGACCCCGCTGCCAACCTGCCAACGCTGGCAGCGCTCGACCCCGATGCTGCGTTCAACATCATTTATTCATCGGGCACGACGGGCACGCCCAAGGGCATCGTCCAATCGGCGGCGATGCGGTCGCTCCACATCACCGGCGCCAAGGCGCTGGGCTATGGCGCTGACAGCATTACCCTGCTGTCGACGCCGCTTTATTCGAACACCACGCTGGTCAGTTTCCTGCCAACGCTCGCCTGGGGCGGGACGGTCATTTTGCAGCCAAAATTTAATGCCGGCGAATGGTTGCGGCTTGCTGAACAGCACACCGCCACCCACACCATGCTGGTGCCCGTGCAATATCGCCGGCTGCTGGCGGAACCGGCGTTCGACGATCACAAATTGTCGTTCCGGATGAAGTTCTGCACCTCTGCACCTTTTCCGGCCGAACTGAAGGCAGAGGTGCTGGCGCGCATGCCGGGCGGACTGGTCGAATTTTTCGGCATGACCGAAGGCGGCGTCAGCTTTGTATTTCCGGCGCATCTGTTCCCGGACAAGCTGCATACCGTCGGCCGGCCAAGCGAGGGCCATGACGTTCGCATCATCGACGAACACGGGCATGACGTTGCCCCCGGCACACCGGGTGAAATCGTCGGCCGGTCGCCCGCGACCATGCACGGCTACAAGAACCGCCCCGATCTGACCGCCAAGGCCTATTGGACAGCGTCCGATGGCAGTGAATGGCTGCGCACCGGCGATATCGGCCGGCTGGACAATGATGGGTTCCTCACCCTGATGGACCGGGCCAAGGACATGATCATTTCGGGCGGCTTCAATATTTACCCGAGCGATATCGAAACGGTGCTGCTGGCGCTGCCCGGCGTCGTCGAAGCGGCTGTCGTCGGCATCGCGTCCGATCGCTGGGGCGAAACGCCGGTGGCGTTCGTCGTGGCGTCAGGGGCCGATACAGATGCCGATGCCCTGCGTGCCGCCGCCAATGCGGGGCTGGGCAAGACCCAGCGGCTGGCGGCATTGGTGCTGGTCGCTGAATTGCCGCGCAGCCATATCGGCAAGGTGCTGAAACGCGAATTGCGCGACACTTTCACTGGCCGTGTCGATTGAAGGCAGCCGCTGCCCGGCGCCAACAACTGCTCGACAGGCTTGCCGATCATGTGTTGGCGCATGGGCTGGCGGCGTCCAGCCTGCGGCCGCTGGCGGCGGCGGCGGGCACCAGCGATCGCATGCTGCTCTATTATTTCGACGACAAATCATCATTGATCGCCGCCATCCTGCAGCATGTCGCGGAACGGCTGAGCTACCAGCTTGATATCGCTGCCAGCGCCGGGCGGCGGCCGCGTGGCGCACTGGTCGCTGAATTATTCGCGCTGATGACCAGCCCGGCTTTCTGGCCGTCGATCTGCGTCTGGCTGGAGACTGCGGCGCTGGCGGCACGCGGCGATCCGGTCTGCGCCGCCGTTGGCGACGCGATAGGTCGCGGGTTCCTTGTCTGGGGCCGGGAGCGGCTGGAGTGCCCCGAGGCCGAGCGAGATGCAGAGGCAGCGCGGCTGCTGGTGACGGTCGAGGGCATGGTGCTGCTGCACGCGCTGGGGCTGGGCGATGTGTCACGGGCGGCAATCTGACCAAAATCGCCTGACAGGCACTGGCGGTGCTGCCGTCGATCCGCTACTTCGCAACGACATATTGTAAGGGGCTGCCGATGGCGAGCAAGCTGTATCCCGATGCTGCCGCGGCGCTCGCCGGGGTTATTTTTGATGGCATGACCATCATGTCGGGCGGCTTTGGCCTTTGCGGTATTCCCGAAAAGCTGATTGCTGCGTTAAAGGCCAATGGCGTCAAGGGCCTGACCGCCATTTCCAATAATGCCGGCGTCGATGGCTTTGGGCTCGGGCTGCTGCTTGAAACCCGGCAGATCGCGAAAATGATCGCCAGCTATGTCGGCGAGAACAAGGAATTCGAGCGGCAATATCTGGCCGGCGAACTCGAGCTGGAATTCAATCCGCAGGGTACGCTCGCCGAACGCATTCGTGCCGGCGGGGCCGGGATCCCCGGCTTTTATACGAGGACGGGCGTCGGGACGCTGGTGGCGGAAGGCAAGGACCACCGCGATTTCAACGGTGAAACCTATATCATGGAAACCGGGCTGGTCGCCGATCTGGCCATCGTCAAGGCCTGGAAAGCCGATCCCTATGGCAATCTTGTTTACCGGAAAACGGCGCGGAACTTCAATCCGATGATGGCGACGGCAGCAAAGGTGACGATCGTCGAGGTTGAGGAACTGGTCGAACCGGGCGGGCTCGACGCCGATCACATCCACACCCCCGGCATCTACGTCCAGCGCCTGATCGTCGGCGCCGACTATGAAAAGCGAATCGAGCAGCGGACGGTAACCGTGCGGGAGACATTGTAATGGCCGGGTGGAACCGCGACGAACAGGCAGCGCGGGCAGCGCAGGAGCTGAAGGACGGGTTTTACGTCAACCTCGGTATCGGCATGCCGACGCTGGTTGCCAACCATATCGCGCCCGGCATCGATATCACCCTCCAGTCCGAAAACGGCATGCTCGGCATGGGGCCTTTCCCCGATGAAGATGCGATCGACGCCGATCTGATCAACGCCGGCAAGCAGACCATCACGCAATTGCGACGATCAAGCTTTTTCAGCAGCGCCGACAGCTTTGCAATGATCCGCGGCGGCCATATCGATTTGAGCATCCTTGGCGCCATGGAAGTTGCCGAAAACGGCGATCTCGCCAATTGGATGATCCCGGGCAAGATGGTGAAGGGCATGGGCGGGGCCATGGATCTGGTGGCCGGCGTCAAGCGCATCATCGTGTTGATGGAGCATGTCTCGAAATCGGGCGAGGCCAAGTTCAAAAAGGCCTGCACCTTGCCGTTGACGGGCAAGCAGGTCGTCGACATGGTGATTTCTGACTTGGCGGTGCTGGCGCGACCAGCAAAGGGCGAAGGATTCCAGCTGATCGAGCTGGCGCCAGGGATCAGCCTCGACGAATTGCGCACCCGCACGGAAGGCGATTTCGCTGCGTAACGGAGGGTTTGCGCTGGGTAAGCAAGTCGTTGTGGCTCACCCTGTAGCGCCGCGTTGCCAGCGCCAGACCGGCCCTTCGTCAGGGTCGATTGCGTCGCCCGCTCTGACAAAACCATTGCGTACCAGTACCTGCCCAGAGGCATTTTCAACCGGCAGCGTGTGAGCGACTACCAGTGGTTCTCCAGCCTCGCTGGCCAGCATTACCAGCGCCGCCGTCATCGCGGTGGCCACTCCCTGAGCCTCGGCGCGAGGAAAGGTCATGTAACCGATTTCCGGTGGATCACCAGGGCTCGGTATTTTCTTGAATCCGCAACATCCAACTGCGATGCTATCGCGCCAGGCAAAATAATTGCCCCACGGCCGTGGCCGGGCCTCGGCACGCATCTGTTCAAGCCCGCTTTCCAGCATGGCGATCGAATTGGCATCGAGGGGCGGCTGGATATCAGCCAGTACCGCCGCAATAGTGCGCTCGTGGGGCAGGAAACGCAGCTCGACGCTCATGCCGCTTTTTTCAAATGCCTGCGGCCCAGCAGTTCGGCGATCTGCACGGCATTCAACGCCGCACCTTTGCGCAAATTATCGCTGACGCACCAGAGCACAAGGCCATTGTCGACCGTCGGATCTTTTCTGACCCGGCTGATATAGGTCGCAAATTCGCCGACGCATTCGATAGGGGTGATATAGCCGCCGTCTTCGCGTTTATCGAACAGCATGATGCCCGGCGATTGGCGCAGGATACGCTGGGCATCGGCAACTGAAATCGGCCGATCGAATTCGATGTTGATGGCTTCACTATGCCCGACGAAGACCGGCACGCGCACGCATGTGGCGGTGACGAGGATGTCGGGATCGAGGATCTTGTTGGTCTCCTGCGCCATTTTCAGCTCTTCCTTGGTATAGCCGTCATAGCCCGTTTCAACGCCGACAAAATCGTCGATATGCGGGATGACGTTAAAGGCGATCTGTTTGGTGAATTTGCGCGGCGCCAGCGCATCACCGACAAAAATGGCGCGGGATTCCTCGAACAATTCGTCCATGCCTGCCTTGCCGGCGCCCGAAACCGATTGATAGGTGCTGACGACGACGCGGCGAATGCCGGCGGCATCGTGCAGCGGCTTCAGCGCCACGACCATCTGCGCTGTCGAACAATTGGGGTTGGCGATGATGTTTTTCTTCGCATAGCCATCGATCGCTTCGGGGTTCACTTCGGGCACGATCAACGGCACGTCGGGGTCCATGCGGAACAGCGATGAATTGTCGATGACGACGCAGCCGGCAGCGGCGGCCCTTGGTGCATGAATTTTGGCGGGGCCGGAGCCAGCGGCGAAAAGCGCGATATCCCAGCCGGCAAAATCGAAATGCTCGATATTCTGGACCTTCAATTCCCGGCCGCTATCGCCGAAATCGATGATGTGGCCGGTGGAACGCGGGCTGGCCACTGCTGCGATATCGGCCAGCGGAAATTGCCGTTCGGCAAGAATATTCAGCATTTCGCGCCCGACATTGCCGGTAGCGCCG
>JBBRIC010000104.1:0-9681 GCA_038221665.1 Sphingomonadales bacterium | reverse complement strand
GCCATCGGCGGGCTGGCGGTCGGCGAAGGCCAGCCGGCGATGTTCGGCGTATTGGACTATGCCTGTGGCCAATTGCCCGCCGCTGCGCCGCGCTATTTGATGGGAGTCGGCAAACCCGATGACATCGTCGGCGCGGTAATGCGGGGGGTCGACATGTTCGATTGCGTGCTGCCAACACGCTCGGGGCGTAACGGCCAGGCCTTTACCCGCGCCGGCCCTGTCAATATCCGCAACGCGCGCCATGCCGAAGACAGCACCGTTCTCGATGCCGATTGTGGTTGTCCGTCGTGCGCCGGCGGCGTCTCACGCGCCTATCTCCACCACCTTGTAAAATCAGGCGAAATGCTTGGAGCGATGCTGATGACCGAACATAATATCCGGTTTTACCAGGAATTGATGGCGGCATTGCGCGCCGCCATCGCACAGCATCGACTGGCCGATTTTGCGGCAGCATTTCTTGGCCGCTATCGCGCTGGTGCAAAGGCCTGAGTGCGGTCCTCTGCTGCTGCTGCCACCAGCGCCAGTTGCAGCGCCAGCGCCGGTTCCAGCCCAGGCTCCGGCCCGAATTCCGCGACATGGTCGGCATAGCCCGCGAGATAGGCCATCAGGTCGGTCTGTCTGATATCGACCAGCAAGCGACCGATCATTTCATGGCGGCGGGCAATGGCGACATCGCGGTGCGGCGCGAAATCCGCCCCGCGCGTGGCGCGATAAATGGCGGCGACAAACAACGGGTGATAATGGTCGCGGAACATATCGGGCGGCGGCAGTTGCCCGTCAGGTCCACATAATATCGCCAGCGCTGCCGCCGCCAGACTGTCGTGAAAGGCGAGCTGCGCCGGCTGCGCGCCGCTGGTGCTGGCATAGCAGATCAACAGTTCGAGCAGCACGTCGAGATCGCCATCATGGCGCGCCCGCGCAATCAGGATTTCCAGCCAGGGCAATATGTTGCCCGGATAGGAAATACAGCGAGCGCCAAAATAGCTATTGTAGAAATGCACATGGGTAAGGCTGTAAATATGGTCGCGGGTCAGCCAGGGCAGGCTTTCGGCGATGCCGACAAAGGGATCATGGAAAAAACCGTCGCCGCGCGCGTTGGCGGCGATATAGTCCATCTCCAGATTGCGATAGGCCGGATGATGCAGCGCCCTGGTAGCGCCGGCATCGTGCAAGCGTGCGAACAGGTCGATCACTGCCATTGTTCGCGATGATGGCGTCACGACGAAACAACTGGCCATGGCATACATGACGACGCTGCGCGGATTGCGCAGCAATACACTGCGCAACGAATCACTGAATAGTGCCTCGCCCAGCCGCGTATTCAGCGCCAAAGCGTCATCATTTCCAATTCGCGCGGTGGCAATAATGGCTTCCGAGACGAATTTGAAATTTTCCGGCTTCAGGACGCTGTTTTCGGCAATGATCGCGTCGAGAAGATTGGCGGCGACCTGCAAAATATCGCCGCCAACGCCATCTTCCATATCAGCGATGGGCGATCGTATCGATCTTGTCGGCAGCGCGCCCGGTGTAGACATAATCATGGCTGATCAATGTCCAGGAGACGAGATCGCCAGGACTACCGAGTGCTGACACTTCGCGTGACAATTCAACAAGCTGCTGCATATTGAACTCTTTGGCAAATAGCCCCCGACTGACGATCAGGGACATGGCTTTTTGGTTACGTTCGACATAGTCAGACATATACAAACTCCCCAATAAACAAATTTATTTTTTTTGGCGACTATTGATATGTTACTATAATTTCCCAAAATTGCAACAAGCTGGATTCTTTGAATCAGCGTTCAACTTCAATGACTTAAATTTGATACCAATCATGTTGATTTTTGTTCACTATCGAAAATGGCTTCAATATTCGTCGTCGCCGCCATGTTTGGAACAAGCCTTCACGGACGTTCTGGTGAGCTCAAAAGCAAGCTGTGGACCGCCGGACACGGTTGGGTTAGCGGATGCGGAAGGAGCCAGTTATGCATGCTATGGTCGTCAGCGTTGCGGCAAGCCCCGGCCATGGTTTTTCCAAGGCCATTTGCGATGTGATCCTGCTGGTGGCGGGCGAAGGCGTTGCCGGTGATGCGCATCGCGGCGTCACTGTTCGCCACCGCTCCCGCGTTGCCATCGACCCGCATCAGCCCAATCTGCGCCAGGTTCATCTGCTCCATGCCGAAGTATTCGATGACCCGGCGGTCAAGGAATTTGGCCTGAAACCCGGTGAAATCGGTGAAAATATCCTGACACGCGGCATCATGCTGCTCGATCTGCCGCGCGGCACCAGGCTTGCGATTGGCGATACGGTTCTCGAACTGACGGGCCTGCGCAACCCCTGCCGCCAGTTGGACGATCATCGTCGCGGCTTGACCAAGGCCATGATCGGTCGCGCGGATGATGGCGGCATTATCCGGAAATCCGGCGTGATGGCGATTGTTGTCACCGGCGGCAGCATCAGGCCCGGGGATGCGATCGCAGTGACGCTTCCCCCGCTGCCGCATCTGCCGATGGAACGCGTCTGACCGGCCGCCGGGCACTGGACCTGCCAATCGACCTGCCAGTGGACCTGCCAGTGGACCTGCCGCACGCTGCGCGCTATCGCCCCTGACATGGCCCGAACAACGACCGCTGAACCCCCCGAAGACCGCATCGTCGACACCCCTTTTGATACGGCATTGGGGGATCGCTATCTGGTTTATGCCTTGTCGACGATCACGGCGCGGTCGCTGCCCGATCTGCGCGATGGCTTGAAACCCGTGCATCGCCGAATCCTGTGGGGGATGCGGCTGTTGCGGCTCGATCCCGGCACCGGCGACGGCGTGACGCTGACGCCCTCCAATATCGCCTATAAAAAATCGGCCCGCGTCGTTGGCGATGTGATGGGGAAATATCACCCGCACGGCGATCAATCGATTTATGACGCCATGGTCAGGCTGTCGCAGGATTTTTCGCTGCGCTATCCGCTGATCGACGGCCAGGGCAATTTCGGCAATATCGACGGCGATAATGCCGCCGCCATGCGCTACACCGAAGCGCGACTGACAGCGGCGGCCGCCTTTTTGATGGACGGGCTCGACGAAGCCAGCGTTGATTTTCGCGCCACCTATAATGGTGAGGAGGAGGAGCCCGAGGTTTTCCCCGGCATGTTCCCCAACCTGCTGGCCAATGGATCATCCGGCATTGCGGTTGGCATGGCGACGAGCATCCCGCCGCACAATGCCGCCGAAATACTGGATGCCGCGATGGCGCTGCTGGACAATGGCGATTTGACCGATGCCGATCTGCTGCAATGGGTGAAGGGCCCGGATTTTCCCACCGGCGGCATCTGTGTCGAGCCCGCCGCCAGCATCGCCGAAGCCTATGCCAGCGGGCGTGGTGGATTTCGGCTGCGGGCACGCTGGCGCCGTGAAGATCTGGGCCAGGGCATGTGGCGGATCGTCATCGAGGAAATCCCATATCAGGTCGTCAAGGGCAAGTTGATCGAGGCGCTGGCGGCACTGGTCAATGACAAGAAACTCGCCATTCTGGGCGATATCGATGATGAATCGGATGCCCAGGTGCGCATCGTCATCGAGCCCAGATCGCGCAACGTCGATCCCGAAATGCTGATGGAAAGCCTGTTCAGGCTGACCGACCTTGAAGTGCGCATTCCGCTCAACATGAATGTCCTCGATCATGGCCGGCCCGGCGTTTTGTCGCTGCGGCAGGTGATCGCGCGCTGGCTCGTGCATCAGCGTGAGGTGCTGTTGGCGCGATCACGCTATCGGCTCGACAAGATCGATGCGCGGCTGGAAATCCTGGCCGGGCTGTTGAAGGCCTATCTGAACCTTGATGAAGTGATCCGCATCATCCGCGAAGCCGATGATGCCAGGGCCGATCTGATCAAGGCCTTTGATCTGACGATGATCCAGGCCGATGCCATCCTCAACATGCGCTTGCGCAGTTTGCGCAAGCTTGAAGAAATCGAGATCGAACGCGAAAATCTTGGCTTGACGGACGAAGCTCGAGGCTTGCGCAATCTCATTGCCTCGCCCGCTGAACAGACGGCGCGGATGCAGCATGATCTGGCGGCGCTGCGAGCGGTTTTTGGCCCGACAACGCAACTCGGCCGGCGCCGCACCGATATCGCCACAGCGCCGATCGTCAGGGCGATGGCGCCCGAGGACATGATCGACAAGGAACCACTGACGATCATTGCCAGCCGCAAAGGCTGGATCAGGGCGATGAAGGGCCATATCGATCTTGCCGCCGGCGAAGCCATCAAGTTCAAGGAAGGCGATGGCCCGGCCTTTGCCTTTCATGCGCAGACGACCGACCGCATCATGATCGCGGCCAGCGACGGGCGGTTCTACACGCTCAGCCCCGACAAATTGCCGGGCGGGCGCGGCTTTGGCGAACCGTTGCGGCTGATGATCGACATGGGCGAAACCAGCGAGATCATCGCGCTGTCGGTCTGGCAGGCCGAAGCACGGCTGTTGCTGGCCGCGAGCGACGGGCGCGGTTTTGTGGTAGCGGCCGGCGATGTGCTCGCCGAGACCAGAAAGGGCCGGCAGGTGCTCAATCCAAAGGACGCAGCGCTACTGAAGGTCGTGCACACGCTTGCTGCCAGCGCTGACATGGTCGCGGTGATCGGTGACAATCGAAAGCTGCTGGTGTTCGACCTTGCCGATCTGCCGGTCATGGCGCGCGGCCAGGGCGTCACGCTGCAACGCTTCAAGGATGGCGGCCTGTCGGACGCGCGCGGCTTTGTGATGGCGGAAGGCCTCAGCTGGGCGATGGGCGGCGCCTCGGCGCGGACCCGCACCGAAAGCGATCTGAGTTTCTGGAAAGGCGCGCGAGGCAGCGCCGGCCGGCTGCCGCCAACGGGCTTTCCCCGCGACAACCGGTTTTGAATGGCGAGGCTGTGACGAAGGCCCTGCCCTATCGCCTTGGCCCGGCTGATGCCAACGCCTATCAGGCGGTCCGGCTGGAAGGGCTGCTGCTGGAACCACGGGCATTTTCAGCAACATATGAGGATGAGCTTCGACTGGACGCAGCGTCGATTGCCGCGCTACTGGCCAATGCCTTTGTTTATGGCAGCGAGGATGACACCGGCGGATTGGTCGCCATCGCCGGGCTGGCTTTGTCGCCACGGGCTATGAGGAACATGCCTTGAAAGTCGATGGGGTGTATATCGATGAGATCACCATGACCCTGTGGCTTGACCGCGACAGAGTAATCGCGACAGGGCGATCGCGACAGGGCAATAGCGAAGGCATGATGTTGATGCGCTCTCAAGCTGGACATTTTGCATGACCGGAATTTTGATCTTCCTTTGCGCCGTAACCGCCATGTTCGGCTATTTTACCTATCTGGTCGTCAAGGACCCTGCCAATTTGTTCAGGAACCAGCGCGATCGCCGCCGCGCCATGGCGGATGCCAACCGATCGGCCCGCACCGCCGGAATTGCGGCCAGGACCGCTGCGATCGCCGCACGCGATGCCGCCCAAAACGCAGCAGCATCGCCTGACCCGGAATAGCCGCCATGCTGTTCGCCGCCATCGTCATATTCGCCATCATATTGGCAATATTGCTGACGCGGCGGCGCAGCAGCGGCAGCAACGTGCCGATGATCGTGCCGATCCCCGACGCCGGCGACCCTGACGATGGCAGGTCAATCGGCGTTAGCGACATTGCCGAAAATGGTTACGGCGCCGAAAACGAGCCGGATGATTTCACCCCCGGCGGGGGCGATTTTGGTGGCGCTGGTGCCAGCGGTGACTGGGGGGGCGACGACGGGGGCGGCGGCGGCGGGGACGGCGGCGACGGCGGCGGGGACTGACCGAATTACCGGCGCGCCACCAGGCGTTGAACTGCGGCTTGGCTTCGCTTGCTTGCCATCCCGATATTGCTATAATGATAATATCATAATTATTGCGAAGGTAGCGGCATGACCGATTTGACGTTGCGCCAGCCCAGCCGTGAATTTCGCGGCAGCGGCACCAGCGGCTTTTTGATGCTGGCGGTGGAACTGGCGATGCTGGTCGCCGGCTTCGCCAGCGCCGTGATGCTCGCGAATGGCAATGCGACCATGCTGGTGGTTTTGGTCTTGGCGCTGATCGCAGCGATCATCATCCTGCCGGGATTTTACATGATTGCGCCAAACGAAGCCGCCGCCGTCACCCTGTTTGGCGCCTATCGCGGCAGCGATCGCACGTCGGGGCTGCGCTGGACCTGGCCATGGATGGGCAAGAGCAAGATTTCCCTGCGGGCCAATAATCTGATTTCACAGACGATCAAGGTCAATGATCTGCGCGGCAACCCGATTGAAATGGCCGCGCAACTGGTCTGGCGGGTTACCGATTCCGCCCAGGCGCTGTTCGATGTCGATGATTATCGCGGCTTTGTCGCGGCGCAGGTCGAGGTCGCCGTGCGCACCATCGGCGCCCGCTACCCCTATGATGATTTCGAGCATAAGGAAGTCACGTTGCGCGGCGATCATGACCGGATCAGCGCCGAATTGCGCGCCGAGCTGATCGATCGGCTGTCGGTGGCCGGCATCACCGTTGATGAATGCGGCTTCACCCATCTCGCCTATGCGCCCGAAATCGCCGGTGCGATGCTGCGACGCCAGCAGGCAGCCGCGGTTGTTGCCGCCCGCGAAACGCTGGTAGCAGGCGCTGTCGGCATGGTTGAAATGGCGCTGGCGCTGCTGAGCGAAAAAAAGGTCGTGGAGCTTGACGACGAGCGCAAGGCCGCGATGGTCAGCAATCTGATGGTGGTGCTTTGCGGTGAACGCGATACCCAGCCCGTGCTCAACACCGGTTCGCTGTATCAATAGGATCGTGGTGGCGCTGAAATCCTTTGCCTTGCGCCTTGATCCAGCGCTGCATGATGCGCTGGCTCGACTGGCGACCACCGACCTTCGAAGCACCAATGCCCAGATCGAGGTATTGCTCCGCGAAGCCCTGGCCAGGCGCGGTGTGACCGTTGCGATCAGCGAACGACCGAGGCGCGGTCGACCCACCGGCGGCTGAATCAATGCTTAGACCTGAAATCGACCATATCTGCACACGAAGGTCGTGCCGGGTGGTTCGCTGGGTAGGAGGCGTGTGCAGCGCAGGCCCTTGGCCTGCGCAATCACGGCGACGCCCCCAGCGGGCCTCCCGGTGCGAAAAGCGTGTGCAGATATGGTCGATTTCAGGTCTAGCCCATGGCCCGGTCCAGCAGCGCTGCGACCGCATCGGCCTCGGCCGGAAACCCTGCCGCCACCCAGGCGCGTTCAAACCGGATGAGGGTTGCGGCGACCGCAGGGCCCGGCAACACGCCGCGGGCCAGTATATCACGGCCCTGAACCGGTAGCCGGGGCCGTTGCCAGCCTGCCATGATGGCGGCGTTCGGTGCATCGCCCGCCATCAACAGTCGATCAACCGCTGCCTCACGCCCTATTGCCCAGGCGCTGGCGCAAAGATCTGATCGATCGAGCGGCACCACCGCCAGCGCCAGCCGGACCCGGTCGGCGTTGGACAGGCGCAGCCGCGCCGCAAGCGTTTCGGCGAATGCGGGATCAGCCGGCAGCAATGCCGCCAACCGCCGCCGCCAATCGGGCGCCAGACCCGATGCGGCCTCGGCCGCCACGGTGCGCGCCAGCATGGGCAGCCGATCGCTTTTGAATTCGGGCAGGACCGGGCCCCAGATGCCATTGGTGATCATCAACGTCATGATCGGCACTGGATCGGCAACGCGCAGAATGCCGCGCAATTCCCCGGCAATGCGTTCGCGGGACAGCGCCATCAGGTCATTGGCGCGCGCCGTACAGGCCGCCAGCCCCGGCTTGTCGACCTCGGCTGCATAACGCGCCGAAAACCGGAAAAACCGCAAGATCCGCAAATGATCCTCGGCAATCCGTTGCAACGGCGCACCGATAAAGCGCACCCGCCGCGCCGCAAGATCGGGTAACCCATCAAAGAAATCCGTGATCACGCCATCGGGCAACGTGGCGAACAGGGCGTTGAGGGTGAAATCGCGGCGGCTGGCATCGGCCTGCCAATCATCGGTAAAATCGACGATTGCATGGCGGCCATCAGTGACCATGTCACGGCGCAACGTCGTCACTTCGGCCGACAGGCCTGGCCCCACCGCCGTCACCGTGCCATGGGCAAGGCCGGTCGGGACGGCTTTCAGCCCCGCCGCCTTGATCCGCGCGATGACCGTTTCAGGTGTCAATTGCGTTGCCAGATCGATATCCTTGACCGGCAGGCCCAGGATGGCATCGCGCACCGCACCACCCACCAGCCGCGTTACCCCGGTGTCCGCCTCAAGA
Source organism: Sphingomonadales bacterium (assembly GCA_038221665.1). Classification (GTDB taxonomy): domain Bacteria; phylum Pseudomonadota; class Alphaproteobacteria; order Sphingomonadales; family Sphingomonadaceae; genus Sandarakinorhabdus. The sequence goes on along the minus strand of JBBRIC010000104.1, from coordinate 1,376 downwards.
GCCTTTAGCAAGGCCACCCCGGCCGGCGCCATGGCCCATTGTTGCAGCGGCAATTGCATCATAACCGATGCGACAGATTGACCAATATGGCCGCCGTCGCCCCCCAGATTTCCCGATCACCGTGGCGGATCACATAGAATTTGCGGGCCCTGCCCTGCCATTCGCCACCGCGCAGTTCATGATTGGCGGGGTCGATGACATGGGCAAAGGGGACATAGAAAATTTCCGCCACTTCGCGCGCGTGCGGCACCAGGTCGAGCCCCGGCGGCACAATCCCGACGATGGGCAGTATCGAAAACCCGGTGCCTGTCTCATAGGGATCGAGCGCCCCCAGCACTTCGACGTGACAGCGCTGCAGCGCCACCTCCTCCTCCGCCTCGCGCAGCGCCGCAGCGGTAGGGCTGTCATCACCGGGATCGACCCGGCCGCCCGGAAGCGCGATCTGGCCAGCGTGCCGGGTCATCGTCATTGGCCGTTTTGTCAGCAGCAACTGCGGTTCCGGTTCATCGGTGACAGCGATCAACACGGCTGCCGGCATCAAAATACGGCTGCTGTCGGGCGTTTCACCCCCCATGTCCCAATCGCCGCGCCATGCCTTGGCCAATCCACCGCTGGTCAGCAATGCCTCGCGCAAGCGTTTGATGCTCATGCCGGCGTGAAGGGGAAAAACACGCCGTCGCTCCAGACTCCCGGCGGCGTTGCGCCTTCCTCCAGAGCCATGTCGGCCAATTGATAGAATGTGGCGCGATTGACCAGCGCCTCCAGCCCGGCGCGAACATGCAGATAGGGCCGCGGCGTCCCATCCGCTGCCGTTTCGATCCGCAGGCAATGCTCGGGCCCGGCAAGCACATGATCATCGGTATTCAGCCGAAACACCAGGCGCCGCGCCATCCCCTGCCCCTCGCTGATCGCTGCAACGACGACGAACGGCGCGTCGTCGACCGCAATATCGAGCTTTTCAGCCGGTGTAACCAATACATGCCGCCCGTCCGCTTCACGGCGCAGGATCGTCGAGAACAGCTTCACCAGCGCTGGCCGGCCGATCGGGCTGCCCTGGTGAAACCAGGTCCCATCGGCGGCAATGCGCATTTCGCTGTCGCCGCAATGCGAAGGGTTCCACAGATGCACCGGCGGCAGTTTCTTGCCGCCCAGCAAGGCTGCCAAGGCGGCGGGGCCGGATTGCGGCGGCTGGCTGTTATCGCTCATGGCGGCACCATAGCCGCGCCGCCCAACGGCGCAACTATGCCGCTTGTCGCGCGGCGCCGGCGGGCTCCACCAGCGCTTCGACGGGCAGGCCACTGGCATCACCGCGCAGCAACAGGCGCTCGCGATCGACGGGACCCGGCACGATCCAACCCTGCGTAGCGGTAGCTGAA
>JBBRIC010000103.1:0-9862 GCA_038221665.1 Sphingomonadales bacterium | reverse complement strand
TCCTGCCGCTGATGCACCTGCTGCCGATGCTATGGCCGCGCCTGCCGCTGATGCCATGGCACCAGCCACAACCACGACAACGACCACCGAAAAGAAGTAAGCTATACTTCTCTGCCGGTTTGGCTAGGAAAGGGTCGCCACAAGGCGGCCCTTTTTTTTGACTCGCAAAGGATGTCCAGATGAGCCTCGAAGCAATCACCGATCAGATGAAAACCCGCATCGGTGCCGGCGGCAATTTCAAAAAAGCCGTAAAGTTCGATTTCGGTGATGACGGTTTCATCCGCATCGATGACAAGGTTTCGCCCGCCATCGTCGACAATAGCGACGGCCCTGTCGATTGCACTGTCAAGGTCAAAATGGATGATTTCATGGAAATCGCCAATGGCAAGCAGAATGCCCAGATGGCCTTCATGATGGGCAAGCTGAAGATCGATGGCGACATGTCGGTTGCCATGCAGCTTGGTTCCATTCTCGGTTGATCGCGCCCGGGGCTGTAATTGCCCGGCGCCATCGCGATGCACATGCCATGGCGTCCGCCCCCTTGTCGGGCGGGCGTCGTGGTCGTACCCGAAACCCCAGCGATCAATGTGCGGGATGTTTATGCAACGCTTGAGTTTTGGCGTCCTTTTTACGGCACTGGCAATTTGTGGCGTCACTGGCGACGCCGCGCCGGCAAAAAAGCCACCCCGCAAGGCCAGCACCCAAACGGCACCCAAAAAACCGGCAGCGGCGCCGATCGCCACACCGGTAGAAACCCCGAAAATCGGTGGCTTCATGGTGCCCAAGGCCGTGGTCATGCGCCAGATGACGGCGGCAGAGGCCGAAGCCCATGCGATCTGGAACCTGCGAGCCGGGCTGAATGTTGCTGCGCTGCAATGCCAATATTCGGGCTGGCTGAAAACTGTCAATAATTACAATAGTTTCCTTGCCCACCACAGTGAGCAATTGCTGGCTTCGCAAACGAAATTGCTTGAACATTTCAAGCGTTACGATGGCGCCAAGGCGCTGACCAGTTTCGATCAGTATAATACCCGCACCTACAACAGCTATTCAACGCTCGATGCGCAATATACATTTTGCGCCGCGGCCGGCTTTATCGGCCGGGGTGCGCTGACCTTGCCCAAGGGCCAATTGGGGCCTTTTGCGCAAAAACGAGTGCCTGAATTGCGCGCCGCGTTTGAAAATTTGCCGCTGTCGCCGGTGCTCGCCGTCATGCCGTTTGCGCCGCTCATCATCCCGCCGATAAATGTGCCGGGCGACACCATGGCCTTGGCGCCGACGCCCTGATCGATGACCGACAGGGCGCCCCAAAAACTGATCATCCGCCGACCCGATGACTGGCATGTGCATCTGCGCGACGATGCCATGCTCGCTGCCGTGGTCGATTACACCGCCCGGCAATTTGCCCGCGCCATCGTCATGCCCAATCTGAAGCCGCCGGTGATGACGGCGGCAGCGGCGGAGGCCTATCGCCGGCGCATCATGGCTGCGGTCGATCCGGGCCATGACTTTACACCGTTGATGACCTGTTATCTGACCGATGGCAGCGATGCGAGCGACATCGCCGCCGGCCACGCCGATGGTATTTTCACCGCTGCCAAGATGTATCCGGCCCATGCCACCACCAATTCGGCGCATGGCGTCACCGATGTCCGCCATATCGCAGCGGCGCTGGCGACCATGGAACGCATCGGTATGCCATTGTTGGTCCATGGCGAAGTCACCGATCCCGACATCGATATTTTTGACCGTGAGGCGGTGTTCATCGACCGCGTGCTGACCGGGCTGGTGCGTGATTTTCCGGCGCTGAAAATTGTTTTCGAACATATCACCACGGCCGAAGCAGTGGATTTTGTGGCCGATAGCGGGCCGTTGATCGCAGCGACGATCACGCCGCATCATCTCGCCATCAATCGCAACGCCATGTTCGAAGGCGGCATCCGCCCCCATCTATATTGTCTGCCGATCGTCAAGCGGGAACGGCATCGCCTGGCGCTGCGGGCCGCCGCCACATCGGGCAACCCGAAATTCTTTCTGGGCAGTGATTCGGCACCGCATAGCGTGTCCGACAAGGAAAGCGCCTGCGGCTGCGCCGGCATGTTCAACGCGCCCTTCGCTATCGAAAGCTATGCCATGAGCTTTGAAGAGGATGGCGCCCTGCACCGGCTCGAAGCTTTTGCCAGCGAATTCGGGCCGGACTTCTATGGCCTGCCACGCAACGAATCCCGGATTATTCTCGAACGCGCGCCCGCAATCGTCCCGGAACGCATTACCGCAGCAGCGGCCGAAATCGTGCCGTTTCTTGGTGGGCGAAAAATCACCTGGCGATTTGTCGGCCCGGACAGCGGCGATGTCAGCGGCATTGATCCGTCATCCCGGGCTTGACCCGGGCCGACGGGTCTGACGCAAGCACAAAATCGACCCGCCGCCTCAGCGCATGCGTTTGACCAACGCCCAGCGTTTCTGCTTCAAAAACTCCATCTTGTAGCCGCCAAGCGTTGATCGTTCGACCCTCACTCGATCGCCGGGCCGGATCGGTGGCAGGCTGTCGGTATTGGCCTGTCGCCACAATTGCCCATTGTCGAGAAGAAAGACCCCGAGCCCCGAGCGATTGGTCAGCACTTCGGTGATGCCGGCTTCCACCGCTTCGATGCCATCGCTGCCAGTGGCAAAACGTTCCGGTCGTGAGGCGATCGCTTCGGCGCCAAAGGCTTCGCGTTTGGCCGCATCCTTGGTTTTTGCAGCGGCGGCGGCAGCGGCGGCCGCTGTGGCGGCTTCGGCCTCGGCGATACGCGTCGTCTCCCGCGTGCGCGTTTCACTGCTGGCGCGGGCTTCGGGCGAACTGGCCGCAATCGCCTTGTCATAACAGGCGAGCCGTTCGGCATCGCGGGCGACGCTGATGCATTTCAGCAGGGCAGGCGGCATTTGCGCCATAGCCGGCGCTGGATTGCCGATGATCGTGGCAGCGATGGCCATTCCAAAAACAAACACGCGCATGACTGAGGCTCCTGGAACATTGGCCGAGATTCCGGTTTCGGCGCTGTTTTCGATTGCAGCATGTCGGACCCGGACGACAGCATCTGTAGCGCGCGTGCGTAGCATCGTCACGCACCTTTGCCCGCCTTGACCAATGACTGTCCCAGCGTCATAAGACAGTCATGTATTCCACCGAGCGCCCCATTTATCGCCAGATCCGCGACGTCATCGTCGCGCGCATCATGGCGTCGGGCGATCGTGCCCTGTTGCCATCGGTGCGGGCGCTCGCGGCCGAAGCCGGCGTCAACCCGTTGACGGTTGCCAAGGCCTATCATGACCTGCAGGCCAATGGCCTTGTCACCGCCAAAAAAGGGGTCGGGCTGTTTGCCGCCGATGGCGCCGCGCGCAGCCTGTTGGTTGCCGAACGCGCGCTGTTCATTGCCGAAGAATGGCCGCGCGTCCGCGCTCGCATCGACCGGCTGGGGCTTTCGGCGCAGGATTTGCTCGAAAGCGCCTGAGCATCAGGGCAATGCCGCGATGATGGCTTTGCTGAAGGCCAGAATATCAAAGCCGGCTTGCGGTCCATCAAAACCACGGCGCACGATGATCAACCGGTGCGCCGGCACGATGACGGCAAACTGGCCGCGATTGCCGACCATCGCATAGCTGCCATCGGGCAGGCCATCGCGGGCGCCAAACAGCCAGAAACCGGCGCCATAACCGCCACGCCCCGGTGTTGCCGGCTGCGGCTGGGCGCCCGCCGGCGTCGACACAAATGCCGGCCAATCCGATGGCAGCAATTGGCGGCCTCCGCCGCGACCCTGATTTTCATACAGGAGCGCCAGCCGGGCCAGATCGCGCGCCGTCATCCAGACCTGCGACGACAGGACGAAATGACCCTGCCAGTCGGTTTCGGTTGTGGTGCGGGTCATGCCCAATGGCCAAAGCAACTCGGTCAGCGGAAAGCCGAGGGCACCGCCCGGCAGCCGCCGGTTGAGCGTTGTTTCCAGCGCATAGGCCGCCAGCATGATATCGTTGTTGGCATAGTTGAAATGGCTGCGCGGTGCGTGATCAAAGGCGTTTGTCGCTGCGGCCTCGGGGATTGTTGCCCCGCCAAGATAGATCGCATCGCTGCGATTGCCCGGGCCATTGGTGTTCAGCCCCGAATTCATCCGCAACAGATCGGCGATGGTCAGCGTCTGCCGGGGATCGCCCGCCGCCTGCCATTCCGGCACGGCAGCAGGCGCCGCGACATCGACAAGGCCCAGCCTGACGGCCCGGCCGACCAGCGTCGCTGTCAGGCTTTTGGCGACCGACCAGGTCCGCTGCGGCGTGTGGATATCAAAACCGGTGCGATACTGTTCGGCAACAATCTTGCCGGCCTTCAGGATGATTACCGCCGTCGTTGCCGGCGCGTTGTCATTCAGCCCGGAGAAACGCGGTGCAAAGCTGTCGGCGACGATGGCATCGAGCGCTGCCTGTGTGCGGCGCGGCAACCTTGTCACGGCAGCGGCGTCGCCCAACGGCCAGGGGCTGGCATCGAGCCTTGCGAGATCGGGCCGTTTGAAATCGGGTGTCAGGCGCGGCACCACGGCACCATCGTTGCTGCCGATCGGCAATTGGCTGCAACCGAGCAACGGCCGCCAGATCGCGATCCGGGGCGGCAGGCCAGCGGCAAATGAGACGCTGACCATATGCTTGTCACGATCGATGACCGCGGCCGGCAGATCGGCCATCATCGGCTGCAGATCAGGGTAGATGCCGGTCAAATCATCGGCGGCAATCGCTGCTTCGGTCTGGCCGGCGTTGAACAGCCCGGAACAGAGAAAGGCCGCCTTATAGCCTGCCGCCAGGGCTCGCAGATGCGGTGCTGGTTCGGCCGCCAGCGACGGCGTTGCCAGCAGCAGGGCAAGAACGAATATTTTCATGCTGCCATGGCCTGCCACATCGCCATGGCGAGGCTGAATCCGCGCAGATCGCCGACCGTCGTCGATGCCATGCGATTCATAACATAGGCAAACGTCGTTCTGGCTTTCAGATCATTGATAACGATCGAGCCGCCATAGCCGCCCCAGAAACAGCTTTGATCATTGGGCAACGGCGTCATGCCGCCAGCCAGACCAAGCCCCAGGCCATAATGTACCGCCATGCCCAGCACCAGATCATCGCCCTTGATCTGCGATTCCAGCACACGCCGGGCACCGGCTTCGCTGAGGATGCGTTTGCCCTTGGCGACGCCGCCATTTGACAACAGGGTCTGGATTTCGGCAACCGATCGCGCATTGCCATGGCCATTGGCCGCCGGGATTTCGGCGGCCCGCCAGGCCCTAGTCCGGGTTTCGCGCGGATCGACGGCGGGGTTATTGGCCATATTGGCGGTCAACGGCCGTTCGGAGATATTGGCGATGCCGCCGCCGGGCGGTGGCGGGATCAGCGCCGCGACACGGGCATCTTGGCTTTCATGCAGGCCGATATGGAAATCGCTGCCCAAAGGCTCGGCGATTTCAGTGCGGAAGACATTGCCAAGCGTCTGCCCGCTGATCCGGCGCACCACTTCGCCAACCAGATAGCCTTGTGTTATGGCATGATAGCCGGGCGCCGTGCCGGGTTCCCAAAATGGTGCCTGCGCAGCGAGCAGCCCGATGATTTTCTCCCAGTCATAAAGGTCGGACGTGGTCACTTTCTCGTGAAACCCCGACAGGCCGGCGCTGTGCGACATCAATTGCGCGACGGTAACTGCCGCCTTGCCGCCGGCCGCAAATTCCGGCCAGTAATGTGCGACCGGCCGCGCAAAATCCAGCTCCCCGCGGTCGGCGAGCAGCAAGGCCGTCAGCGCGCACATGGTTTTCGTCGTTGAATAGACGTTGACGATCGTGTCGCTTTCCCACGGTCGCGTCGCTGCCGCGTCGGCATGGCCGGCCCAGAGATCGACGACGGTTTCGCCCTCCAGCGTGGCTGCAAAGCTTGCCCCGACTTCACCGCCATTGGCGAAATTGGCGGCAAAACTGTCGCGGACACTTTCAAAGCGCGGGTGCACAAAGCCATGAATTTCGGTCATTTATCGGATATCCTATAATGTGATGTCGGAAGGCAGCGGCGATGGCCCGACGATGCGCGCATAGAGCGTCAGGGCATAACGATCGGTCATGCCGGCAATAAAATCGGCAATATGGCGGGCGCGCTCAGGGTCGGACGCCGGCGTTGCGGCGGCCCAATCGGCAGGCATGGCGGCGGGATCGGCAACCAGCGCCGCAAACAGCCCGGCAACCACCAGATGCGATGGATCGCGCAGCGCCGAGACGCGCGGATGCGAATACATGTGGCGGCGCAAAAACGCCTTTAACGCCTGTGTTTCGGTCAGCATGGCGGCTGAAAATCCGGCCAGCGTGCGCCCCGCCGCGCGCACATCCGCCACCGATTGCGGCGCCGCAGCGGCAAGGCGAGCGCGCGTTTCGGCCAGCAGATCATCGACCATCCGGCCGATCTGATGGCGCACCAGTTCGGGCACCAGCCGGCGCAGCCGGTCGCGTGGCCGCGCCGCCACCTGAGGCCAATCGGCCGTTACGGCCGCCCAGCTTGTCGCTGTAAACGGCACCGCGGCGGCAACGGCTTCGATATCGAACAGGCCGGCGCGAATGCCATCGTCGAGATCGTGATTGTCATAGGCGATATCATCGGCCAGCGCCGCCACCTGCGCCTCCAGCCCGGCATGGCTGGCAAGATCGAGCGGGAATGCACTATCGGCCGCCGCCATCGCCCAGGTCGGCGCCAGGACCGGGCCATTGTGTTTCGCCAGCCCCTCCAGCGTTTCCCAGCTGAGGTTGAGGCCATCCCAGCCCGGATAACGATTTTCGAGCTTTGTGACGATCCGCAGCGTCTGGGCATTATGATCGAAACCGCCATGCGGGGCGAGTGCCAATTCCAGCGCATCCTCGCCGCTATGGCCAAAAGGCGGATGGCCAAGGTCGTGCGCCAGCGCCAGCGCTTCCGTCAGATCCTCGTTCAACCCCAGCGCCCGGGCAAGGCTGCGGGCGATTTGGGCCACTTCAAGGCTGTGCGTCAGGCGGACCCGGAAATGATCGCCATCTGGCGCAACGAACACCTGCGTCTTGTAGCGTAGCCGGCGAAAGGCAGCGCTGTGGATGATACGGTCGCGGTCACGCTGAAAGGCGGTTCGCGTTGCCGACGCAGCTTCGGGGTACAGACGCCCGCGTGACCGGGCCGGGTCGCTGGCATAGAGCATCATGCCCCGGCCCCGACAGGCGAAAGGCTCATGTGCCGATCTCGCGCGCCAATTCTGCATCCAGCGCCGTCGTCATCACCGGCAGATCGCACGTCGTGACGGAATAACGGGGGCTCGGCGCCGGCTGGGTGACGCCGCCGACGCTGATGAAGGTCTCGCGTGCCAGATTATGCGGGTGCGATGGCGCTTCGGCCATGCTCAGCACCGGCGCAAAGCAAACATCGGTCATTTCCATCAGGGCGCACCATTCATCACGGGTTTTTCCCAGAAACAGCGAAGTCAGCCGGGATTTCAGCGCCGGCCACTGGCTGCGGTCCATCTGGGCATCGAAATCCCGATCTTCGGTCAGGCCCGCCAGCCGGCGTAGTTCGGCATAGAATTGCGGCTCCAGGCTGCCGATGCTGATCCATTTGCCATCGCTGGTTTCATAGGTGTCGTACATGTGCGCGCCAGTATCGAGCAAATTGCTGCCCCGCTCATCGGTCCAGATGCCATTGCTGCGAAACCCCCAGATCATGCTCATCAACGTCGCGGCGCCATCCGTCATCGCTGCGTCGATGACCTGGCCGACGCCGGTTTTCTGGGCGTGCAGCAGGGCCGCGACCATGCCAAAGGCCAGCATCATGCCACCGCCGCCAAAATCGCCGACCACGTTGATCGGCGGCGTCGGTTTTTCCCCGGCGCGGCCATAACCATGCAGCGCGCCTGCCAGCGCGATGTAGTTAATGTCATGACCGGCGGCCTGGGCATAGGGGCCGAACTGACCCCAGCCGGTCATCCGGCCATAGATCAGGCGGGGATTGTCGGCGAGCAGCACATCGGGCCCCAGCCCCAGCCGCTCGGTGACGCCGGGGCGAAAGCCTTCGATGAGGCCGTCGGCGGTTTTGACCAGGTCACGCACCGCCGCTTTACCGTCCACAGATTTCAGATCGATCCCGATCAGCCGTCGGGATCGCAACAGTGGATCGCGGCTGTCGATGCGCGCGCCGGGCCTGTCGATGCGGATGACCTCCGCGCCATGATCAGCCAGCATCATCGCTGCAAACGGCCCAGGCCCGATGCCGGCCAGTTCGATGATGCGCAACCCGTTGAGTGGTCCGGCCATATTTTGTAATCCCGCTGCCAGTTATGCGCGGGTGATGGCTTGCCGTACAAGCCATGGTCAAGCGATTGTAACGGGAACAGGCAGAATTGCTTCTGCCTGCCCGGTTTCCGCCCGTCCAGTTTCAGACTGTCGCGACGACCCGGCGACGGCGGGCAACGGAACCGACCAGACCAAAGCCGGTGATAAGCATCGCCCAGCTCGCAGGTTCGGGCACACCGGCATTTGTCGCAGCGAAGCTAACGCCGTCAATCAACGGATCGTTGAAACCAATCTGGGTGCTCGATGAAATGGTGAAGCTGATCGCGGTCGATGCGCCCGTGGCGAGATAGTTGATGGAAGTCGTCTGGAACGGCTTTTTAAATATGCCGCTACCGTTGCCGACAATGGTGAATTGCGTCAGCAATGAACCGATCAACACATCGAGAACGGTCGAGACACCAGCCGTATTTTCGCCACTGAAGCCAAAGGTCAATTTATAGGCCGTCCCGGCTGTCGTCGCGGCGGATTGCGTAATACCGTCACCAAGAGCGGGCGTTGGGCTGCCATAGCCGCCAATGTCATAATAATATCGGCCATCATAAGCCGGTGTACCAAAAACGCTGTAACCGATAACGCCGTCGGCGTGACCGATGTTGGTCCAACCGGGCGGTGTCGCCGTCTGGCTGCTCGACGCTTCGAAATCACCATTGACGAGAAGGTTGGCAGCCGCTGGCGCCGCAAAGGCAAGCGAAACAGTCAACAAAGTCGCAGACAAACGTATCATGATATTTTCCCCCAATTCAGCCGCTCGAAGCTCGATTCGACAAGTCTGAGCAATTTTCAGCTTAAGCCTTTCATGAATGTAAACAAGCAGGACTGCGTAAATTATTTTTATCGAAACCGGGCGCTACGCCGTGCGACCTCAACTGCGGATCAGCCCCAACATCGGCCGGACGTCGCCGGCGAACACCGTCGCTGCCACCAGCGCCGGGTCGAGGCCGAAGTGATCCGCCGCCAGCCCGGCGAACAGCGCGCGCAGGTCGGCCGTCGGCTTCAGATCGCGGGCTTCGAACAATTGTGCTGGCGCCAGCCCCGGCCAATCGGCGATCACCCGCCCGCCTTTCAGCGCGCCGCCGGCAAGCAGCGCCGCGCCGCCCGTGCCATGGTCGGTGCCGCCGGTGCCGTTGGGCGCCACTGTCCGGCCAAATTCGGTGGCTGCGATGACGACCGTTTCCGCCCATGCCGGCCCCAGCCCGGTGTGCAGCGCGGCGATGACACGATCCAATTGCCGCAACTGGTTGTTCAGCCGGCCGGCCTGCGCAGAATGCGTATCCCAGCCGCCGAGTTCGATGACCGCGATCCGAGCGCCATCGGGCTTGGCGAGGAAAGTTGCCGCCAGCCGCGCCAACCCTTCGGGATTGGCCTTGCCGTCGGCCGCCCCGCCCGCCTGCATGCGGGCCTCGATCGCCTGGGCCCAGAGCGGGTGCAACAGCGCATCGCCCGCATATAACGCCCCGACCCTGGCCAGCAGATCGTCATCTGCCGCCGGCAATTGCGAT
>JBBRIC010000102.1:0-9906 GCA_038221665.1 Sphingomonadales bacterium | reverse complement strand
CTCCGCCTGCGCCATGCTGACCGCCGATGCAAAAAACATCAACACCAGGGCGCCGACAACGCGATCATGGTGAAACAGCGGCACCGCGATCGATGATGTCTTTCCAGGGGTTGCCGTATAGGTGCTTCGCGCCTGTGTGGCATAGCCGCGATCGCGAATATCCTGCAGGGTGCGATCGTTGCTGGTCAAAAGCGTTGCCATGCGTTCGGCCGGGCCATCCATCTGCCGAAGTCCTTGCAGGATGCTGGCCCGCTCCGCGTCGTCGCAGAACGCGAGATAGGCCTTGCCGCTCGAACTTTCGATGATCGGCAACGTAAAGCCCGGCGAATAATTGTGGAACGTCAGGCTGGTCAAATTGTGGGTGGAATCGCGCACCATCATCATCGGGCCGACCCGCGTCGTCACAATGACCGGCCACGACACCTTGCCAGTCAGCGCAACAATGTGCGGCCGCGCCGCTGCGACAAGATCGCCTTCCTCCTTATAGCCAAAACTCAAGGTCCGCACGAGCGCGGTCGGGCGATAGCGTTTGCGCGAGGGTTCGCGCTCGATCATGCCCATGTCCATCAAGGTCTGCACCATTCGCCACGTCGTCGGATAGGGCAGATTGGCGTCGCGGCTGATGCCGGTGATCGTGATCGACCCACCGCGGTTTACCGCCTGCAACACGGCCATCCCACGCGCAACGGCGCGCACATTGCTGTCAATAGCTGCTGGATCGCATGCTGCCAAATTCAGTAACTCCCCTGCGGCTGATAACCGGCCTTAATCAAGCCTATACCTGTCCAACCCCTGCATCAATGCAAGCTGATCGACTCCCTTAAAATCTGCTGGCCCTGCCGAACAGCTGCTGGCTGACCGGCGCGATCAACCCCGTTCCAACGCCTTGAAAAGCCATGGCCGCAGCTGCCTGTAACGTGCTTCGAACGCGTTGATTTCGTGCTGATATGTGTCACTGATTACATCGATCTCATCCCAGCCATTGATCAGCGCCAGCCTGTCGGCTTCAGGGATGTCAAAGGCGATTGCAGTCCCGCCCGATGTGCTGATCGTTTTGGCAACCAGATCGATGGTCACCTCGCCGACCGCGCTCTCGCGCGCCAGCATTGCAACCTGCGCCCGGCACAATCGAACAGCCGCAAGCCCATTGCGTGCGGCATTATTGGCAAAGATTTCGCCAAAGCCCGGGGCGATGACCGCGCGGATACCATAATCCACCAGCGACCAGACGGCATGTTCCCGGCTGGACCCGCAGCCGAACTGATCGCCTGCAAAAATGATCTGCACGGGGCGTCGGTCCGGCCGATCGAGTGGAAACGAGTCTTTCGATCGCTGATCGGCAAACAGGCATTCGCCAAGGCCGGCTTTGTCCATGCGCAGCAGAAATCGCGCCGGAAAGATGACATCGGTATCGATCCCGTCCTGCAGCATGGCAGCGGCCGGGGCGGTGATCTGCAACATCGGCCCGGTCATGGCTGCACGCCCAATGTGCGAACATCGGTCAGCCGACCGGTGATGGCCGCAGCAGCCGCCATTGCCGGGCTCATCAGGTGCGTCCGGGCGCCCCGGCCCTGGCGGCCTTCAAAGTTTCGGTTGGATGTCGATGCGCAACGCTGACCGGGCTGAAGCCGATCCTCATTTATGGCAACGCACATCGAACATCCGGGTTGGCGCCATTCATAGCCTGCGTCCGTGAAAATTCTGTCCAGCCCTTCGGCTTCTGCCTGTCGCCTGACAGCGGTCGAGCCGGGAACCACGATGGCGGTGACACGATCGGCGACCTTTCGTCCCCTGGCGATACGCGCCGCCATGCGCAGGTCTTCGATGCGGCCATTGGTGCATGATCCGATAAAGACATTGTCGATCGCGATCGTTTCAAACGGCTGCCCTGGCGTCAGGTCCATATAATCGCAAACCCGCCGCAATCGCTGCCGGGCATTTTCATCGGCGGCGGCGTCCAGCCGCGGCACATGCCCGGTGATGGGGCCTGCTTCGGACGGGCTGGTGCCCCATGACACAAAGGGGATCAGCGCGTTCAGATCAAGGTGCAGCGTCCGATCGAAACGGGCGGCTTCATCACTGGCAAGCGTCGACCAATGGCGGATGGCGCAATCCAGTTCCTCGCCCTTTGGCGCATAGGGCCGGCCTGCAATATAGGCAAAAGTCGTCTGATCCGGCGCCACCAGGCCGATGCGGGCGCCCGCCTCGATCGTCATGTTGCACAATGTCATGCGCGCTTCCATCGTCATCGCAGCGACGGCCGCGCCTCGATATTCCACCGCAAAACCCGATGCGCCGCCCGGCCCGACGGCGGCAATGAAGGAGAGCGCGATGTCCTTTGCCGAAACCCAATTGGCAGCCGCGCCATCGATGACAACGGCCATCGTTTGCGCGCGTTTCTGGACGAGACATTGCAGCGCCATAACGGTCGCGCATTCACTCGCGCCTATGCCAAAGGCGAGCGCGCCAAAGGCGCCATGGGTAGCGGTATGGCTGTCGCCGCAAGCGATGGTCAGTCCGGGCAAGGTAAAGCCCAGTTCCGGCCCGATGACATGGACGATGCCCTGGCGCGGATCACCGAGCCGGATCAACGGAATATCAAAAAGCGCCGCATTTTGATAAAGCCGGTCGATCAGCGCCCGCGCTTCCGGTCCGCCGAACTTTTCACTTCGACTTCGTGTCGATACCGCATGATCGGGTACGGCAATATGCGTGTCTGGGCGCCGCACCCGGCGATTGCGCCGCTTGAGGATTTCAAACGACTGCGGCGTGCTCACCTCATGCGCAAGATGGCGATCGATGTACAAAAGGCTCGTCCCGTCATTGCGCTCGGCAATGACGTGATCATCCCATAGTTTTTCGTACAATGTCCGCGCGATATTCATATCACTCAATATCCATACCGGCACGATCGGCCATTGTGCCCGGCCGCGCCGCCGGGCAGCAGGACATTGGCACTTTGGTCGCGCCACCGCTCGCATCGAAGCCCGATGTCCTCGTCAGTCGAATATTCTCGTGACGCAGAGCCGATGCCGCGCGCTGTTCACATACACCAAGCCCCGGAAACAATTTTTCCGCTTCAGCTCATCAAAACCATTGGATGCATATTTTGCCGGAGCCAGTCGTGAACACAGCCTCGATCCTGCGGCAGGCACTCGCCGACAAACAGTTTTTCGTCGCGCCGGGCATGCACGACATGATCGCCGCCAAGCTGGCCGCAAGGGCTGGCTTCAGCTTTGGTTATGCGAGTGGCTATTGGTTGATGGCATCAGCCCATGCTCTTCCCGATGCAGGGATAGCGACCTATTCGCAGATGGTCGAACGGATCGGCACGCTGGTCGATGTGACAAGCCCGATGGCGATCATTGCCGATGCCGATACCGGCTATGGCGGGCTGCTGAACGTACGCCAGACCATGCGCGGCTATGAAAAGGCCGGCGTCGCCGCGATTCAATTGGAAGATCAGGAATTTCCCAAGCGCTGCGGGCACACCAAAGGCAAAAAAATTGTGTCGACCGAAGAAATGGTCGCACGGATCACGGTCGCCCGCGAGGCGCGGTCAGGCGCCGATGGCCCGGTCATCATCGCAAGGTCCGACGCCAAGCAGGCGGAAGGCGTCGACGCCATGCTCCGCCGGCTCGAAGCCTATGCCGAAGCCGGCGCCGAAATGCTGTTCCCCGAAGCGCTCAGCGATGAGGCGGAGATGGCCTTTGTCGCTTCAAGACTGGCCTTGCCGGTCATGGCCAATATGGCGGATGGCGGCTCGACCAGGATATTGTCTGCCAATGTCCTTGAACAAATCGGTTACGCAGGCGCAATCTTTCCGGCCATGACGGCGCTGGTTTCCGCTGCCGCAACCCAGCATGCGCTTTCGCGCCTGAAGGAAAGCGGCACCAGCATTCATGCCGATGTCGCGCTGTTTTCCTTCGATGATTTCTGCAGGCTCATCGGTTTCGAGGACGTCTGGGCGTTCGACGAACGATGGGCACACCTTGGGCCAGGTAACGCTGCCCAATAGGATCAGGCGAGGCGATTGAAGGTCAGTCTTCGCGGGCCAGCCGACTGACAATTGGGCCCAGAATATCATCGATCAGCTTGCTCCGCTGCCCGGCGCGATACGCTGCTTCCGCCGCGTCCGGCTGATAGTTATCGGCATTTCCAGCCTCCAGACTGCCGGCTTTTTCCAGCAAAGCCTCCAGCGTCCGCAGGCGCTCCCGGGTGACAGACGTCTCCATTGCCAGCGTCACGACGGCCCTTAGTAAATGGTCGGTCATCGGGTCCTTGAAAAACGCGGTGTCACGTTCGCCAGGCTTTGGCCCGGCTGGAAACCGGGTTTCCGAACCGATCTGTGGCTCAATTTCGCCGCTGTCGGCCTTGCTATCAGCCATGCGCCTTGCGCCCGCCAAAAAAGTGATACACCGCGGGGCCTGCCGCTTCGTACGTCGCAAAGGCCAGATCGGCGTCAAAACCAGCAGCGATCACTTCCTGTTTCATGTCCAGATCGGCAAAACCTGTCCAGAATGGCTCACCATTGTGGCGCACCTGCCAGTGGTTCATGACCTGCTTGATCAGCGGCATGCGATCGGGCTGATACGGCACATCCAGATGCAGCACGAGACCGCCGGGGCGCAACAACCGCCAGCATTCCGACAATATATCGCCGACCTGGGCTTTCGTTGTCTCGTGGAACATGATGATCGATACGATCAGATCGAATGATTCATCCGGAAAATCGGTTTTGCCTGCATCCATTTCAGCAAAATCAAGCGCCAGGCCTTCACTTTCGGCAAGGCCATGCGCGAACCGGACAAAGGGCCGCGCGCAATCGATGCCGGTCACCGCGGCACCTGGAAATGCGCGCTTGTAGCCCAGTGTCTGTTCTCCCGTGCCGCAGCCCATGTCGAGGATCGTCTTGGGATCAAGATCGGGCGCATATTTGCGGGCGACGCCCGCAACAAACTGCCCGATCGAATCCGAACCGATCTTGCCGCCGACGCCCATACCCTTGGCGTTGCGATAAAGATCGACCGTTCCTGAATAGTTCAGCGCCGCTTCAAGATCATTCGGCCGTTGTTCGCGCCAGTAACCGCCGGGCTGCCGATGGATTTCAGTGGTTGCAATCGGCGCCTTCACGACCGGTTTGTCGCGCAGACTGACACAGCCCTGTCGGTCAGGCGCCGCCGCCAGCGCCTCAAAGCGATCGACTTGCGCGTCGATCGTCCGGTCGGTCGTTTCCTGAACCGACTGCCACATCAAATTCTGGCTGTGAAAGGTCAGCGAAGCCCATAGCGCATAAAGCGGATGCCCTGCCAAGGCGCTCTCGGCCTCGTCCAGCGTCGCAATGTCCTTGCCGGCCTGCTGCCGATGGCCGGGCGCGATTTTCTGGTCGAACAACGTTGCCAGCTCGGTTTCAACGCCGAAATTCACATAGCCCTTCAAACTCCCGACAAACGCCTGGCGCGCTGCTTCGTCGTGAATTGGGCTGAAACCTATCCTGGTTGTCAAATCTAAACTCCTTGTGCTGCCCGGTCAGGGAACTTCAACCTATCCGATACGCCCATACCAGAGGCAACAAAACCTTCAGCAAAGCAAAGTGCTGGCTGGCGTTATTCGCAGCATGAACAAAACCGCATGGTTGATTGGAACGCGCCATGGCCGCTGCAATCGAAATCATATGGCGAATATCGAATCCATCCAAATTCCAAGCCCGGCAATCAATGCGGTCGTCAACCTGCCCTGGCCGGCACGATCCATCGACGCCAGCGGCACCAAAGGTGGGCAGACGTTGCTAAACGCTGCGAGCGAAGTCCCCTTTGCATTTGTTCCCCACCGTCGGCCGGAGGCGGCAGATGCCCTTGTCGATCGCGCCCGCGCATCGTTCGACAACGGCCCCTGGCGCCGGATGACGGCCGCCCAGCGCTCGGTAATCTTGCGCAATGTCAGTGCGGTCATCATTGAATATGCCGAAGAACTTGCCCTGCTGCAGACGCTTGAAACCTCGATTCCCTTGCAACAGGCGCGGGCCATGCATGTGCCGCGCGCTGCCGAAAATTTCAGCTTCTTTGCCGACATCATCACCGGGCTGGCGGGGGAAAGCTATGAACAAACCGGTCGATATCTGTCCATCGTCACTCGGGAGCCGGCGGGCACGGCATTGTTGATCGCGCCCTGGAATGCGCCGCTGATCCTGTCATCGATGAAGCTGGCGGCGGCGATCGCGCTGGGCAATTCGGTGATCGTCAAGCCATCCGAATATGCACCGCTGGCCGTGCTGCGGATGGTGGAGCTCATTGCCGAAGCCGGTGTGCCGGCCGGCGTGGTGCAGGTCGCCTGCGGAACCGGGCAGGGCATCGGCCGTGCGCTTGTTCAGCATGCGGGTATCGATGTCGTCGGCTTTATCGGCGGCACCGAAACCGGCAAGCAGATCATGGCGGATGCAGCTTTGACCCTGAAAAAAGTTGGCCTTGAACTGGGCGGGAAATCGGCCAGCATCATCCATCGATCCGCGAATATCGACCGGGCAATCGATGGATCCTTGATGGCCATCTTTGCTGGCAATGGGGAACAATGCCTCGCCGGATCGCGAATCCTGGTCGATGAACCGATCGCCGACGAATTCATCGAAAAATTCACGCAACGCGCCGGGGCACTGCGCATCGGCGACCCGTTTGACGCGAAAACCGAAATCGGCCCGATGGCCTTCAAGGCACATTACGACCGGCTGCTGCAATTTGGACAGACAGCGCTTTCCAGCCCTGATTACAAGGTGCTAACCGGCGCAGCCGCGGCCCCCGGCTTTGAAAAAGGCTATTATTTCGCCCCCACCATTGTCGAAGCGTTCGATAACATGGCCGATCTTTGCCAGCGCGAACTCTTTGGCCCGTTCGCGATTATTCAGCGGGTCAAGAACCTTGACGATGCAATCGCCCGTGCCAACCAGTCAGAATTTGGCCTCGCTGCCTATATCTGGGCAGATGATCTGCCAACGGTCATGCGCGCGCGGCGCGACCTGCGGGCCGGCACCATCTGGGTAAACACCCCCATGGCCCGGGATTTGCGGGCACCTTTTGGCGGCTTCAAGCAATCCGGCATCGGCCGCGACGGCATGCCCGGCTCCATAGAGTTGTTCACGGAAGAAAAAAGCACCCTGATCCCCCACGAACCGCTGGAGCTGCCGCGTCTCGGTTGGCACCCGACGGCCTGAAATCAGACGGCAGACCCGCTGGTACAGCGGTCTGACCGGAAAATGAGCAACTGAAATTCAAGGATGATGCCATAATGCGCGCCAAGGTCGTCATTGTCGGAGCGGGACCGGTCGGTTGCGTCGCGGCCTTTTATCTCGCGCAACACGGCGTCGATGTGGTCCTGGTCGAGCAGGGTCCGGATTGCGCTCAGGATCTTCGGGCGTCCACCTTCCATCCCCCGACGCTCGAGATGCTCGATTCGCTGGGGCTGGCCGAGCCCTTGATCGAAAAAGGCCTGAAGGCAGCCATATACCATTGGCGCGAACGCAGCACCGGCAATGTTTTCGAATTTGACCTGTCCGAAATCGCCGACGAGACCAAATTCCCCTTCCGGGTCCAGTGCGAGCAATATCATCTTGCCCGCTTGCTCGCCCGCAAACTAGAAGAACAGGCCAATGCGCGTGTCCTGTTCAGCCATCGGATGCTTGGCTATGTGGAGACTGCCACCGGCATCGAGGTCAGCCTTGAAAGCCCCTATGCGATCGAAAGGATCGAAGCCGATTATCTGATCGGCGCTGATGGCGCGAACAGCGTCGTCCGCAAGCTGATCGGTGTCGAGTTCGACGGGTTCACCTATCCGGAGAAATTCCTGTGCCTGACTACAAAGGAGCCGCTTGAAGAGCACCTCCCCAATCTCGCGCTCGTCAACTATGTTTCCGACCCAACGGAATGGACTGTTTTATTGCGCGTGCCGTCGCTCTGGCGTGTTCTGGTTCCGGCCAATGCCGATGATGCCGACGACGACCTGCTGTCTGATACCAAAAAGGAACAGGTATTCGAGGGGTTGATCGGCAAGCCCGATGTCATCACCGGGCATCGCACGATTTACCGGGTGCATCAGCGCGTTGCGCGCGCGTTTCGTAAAGGGCGCGTCTGCATTATCGGGGATGCGGCCCATCTGAATAACCCTCTCGGTGGCTTTGGCATGAACAGCGGTATCCATGACGCCTTCAACCTCTGCCCCAAATTGGTCAGCATCTTGAAGGATGGCGCAGACCCCGAGCCGTTGCTGGATCGCTTCGATCGGACGCGCCAGCGCCAGACCCATGATTTTGTGCAGTCGCAAACCAAGATCAACATGGAATTCATGCGCGGCGGCGAAGGCGGTCAGCATGGCCTGCGCAAGCAGGAGATGGCGCGCCTGGTTGCTGACAAGGCTGCGCGGCGCGACTATCTGTTGCGACAATCGATGATCCAGTCGGTTCGAGCGGCGGCGGCCGAAGAGCAACGGGGCTGAAAGCCTGATAATTATTTGGGGTCGAGAGATGACACAGGACGACAAGGCTTTGCCGCAGGCGGAACTTGACCGGATGCTGGGCAATCGCGATGCGTTGGCCGGGCGGCTGAAGATTGGCGTGATCGGGCCGTCGACGAACACGATAGTCCAGCCTGATTTCGACGATATGCGCCCCTGGGGCGTCACCAACCATTACAGCCGGATCATCGTTCAGGACGCATCGGCAATTTCCAACGAATCCTTCCGCGAAGGCACGCAGAAAATTGCCGATAATGTGCTCGATGCCGCGCGTTCGGTCATGACGTGCAAGCCCGACTTTCTTTCGATGGGCATGTCGGCCGTGACATTCTGGGGCGGCAAGCAGGGCGCCACCGCGTTCCGTAAAAGCGTCGAGGATCTTTCGGGACTCCGCCTCTCCTGTGGCTCCGAATCGCTGATTTCGGCTTTCAATGCCTATGGCGGCATCAAGAAAGTCGCGTTTTTGTCACCCTATTTTCCCGTCGCCAACGAACAGGTGCGGCGTTTCCTCAACGATCATGGAATCGAGGTGGTGCGTGATATCTGCCTGAAATGCCCTTCCTGGACAGCGATCGCGCATGTACGCGAAGATTATCTGCGCGATCGGCTGTGGGAACTTGACGGCGATGATGTCGATGCGCTCGTTCAGGTCGGCACGAACCTGTCGATGGTGCGCCTCGCGGCCGCCGCCGAACGCTGGCTCGGTAAACCCGTCATCGCCATCAACACGTCAACCTACTGGCAGGCGCTTCGCATGGCCGGAATCAATGACAAAATCCAGGGGTTCGGGCGGCTATTGAGCGAATTCTGACGCTGGCGCGCGCGGGGGCGTGATCGGGGAACATCATCTTCGAAAACGCAGCGTTCTTTGATTTGATGAACGATGGGAAAGCCGGTTACACCATGGCGCGTCAAGATTTTTGGGGCCGCTTGCGATGGGCGGACCACAACCTGCGCGAATAGCGGAACCAGCCACCGCCATGAACGATTGTGCCAAATCTGCAGCCGTGGCCGGATGCTTCGCCACAGTTTTCGTCAAAACAGTCACAGACCCATTCGACGACGCTGCATCCGCACCGCCGGCAAAGGTCGACGCCATGCCGTCTTTCGCAGGCCGCTTCCATGCCGCGATCATCGTGCGATCAATACCGAGCCTGGAGTCCATATCCGCCGGTGTCAGGCCCCCCGGACCAGCTTATACCCATCCGAATCAAGCCCAGATTCTGTCGCATCCGCTATCTGCAGCCCAATTTTTTGCGCTCCCGGTGCGACGTCGGTACTACCTAAAGATGGGGTAGTGGGTCACTTTGAAATCTTCTTGTAAGGGCCGCGCTTCGTCGGCTTGGCATCCGCAGCGTCAACCAGCGCGGCAATGTCGCCAATCTCCCAAAGCCGGTCAGAAACACC
>JBBRIC010000101.1:0-9981 GCA_038221665.1 Sphingomonadales bacterium | reverse complement strand
GGTGTCGCTGAAATCTTCGACGGTATTGGCACCAAGTGCAGCGGCAAAGCTGGCGGCACTGTTGTAGACGGTGATGGCGGCGTTGGCAGCGTTACCGGCAACGAGCGCGGCGACGGTAGCAAGGCCGAGCGTCAACTTGTTCATAATAATCCCCTATTTGATGACAACAGCTCCGGATGCACCAAAGCTGAACGGTCATTAACATTAAATGCATTGCCGGAGAAGAGAAATTGGCGCTTGTCACGAAAATATCTTTTTTCAACCGTTATCACCTGTCGCGGGAATGATCGCCGCCACGACATCGGAACGCGCCGTTCTGGCTGGAATCGCCGCGTCAATCAGCCCTGTAGCCAGGGCGGCCGAGCCCAGGCGGAATCGCCAGCGCGCGCAGCAGAGCCCCGGTCATGGCGCCCAGCCCCGCTGCCAAAAAATCAGACTTCGCAGCGCTACAAAATCGCGGGTACCCCCGCCATGTCGAACGAGGAGAGCAGCTGCCGGATGGCGTCGCGCGGCGGCGCAGCGATCAGGCCGCATCCTCAGCGGCATAGTCGAACTGATCATAGCCATAGCCGGCCAGCGCCGGGAACCGCGATTGCCAGTCCCCATCGCCGGCGGTCGCGACGAGCCAGTCGAGCGTTGGACGCACGCTTTCGGCGTAGCGGCCAAGCGCAACATGGCCGGCGGCCAGCGCGCGCCTGGTGTCGAGGATGAAGGGATGCGGTATACTCCAGGGTGTCCTGCCGACATGGCGGACGGGGGCGCCTGCCAATGTTTGGAATTGCACCGGAACCGCCAGATGCGCCGCAATGGCCGCCCCGATGTCCAGAACTGTGGGCGCGTCGGGATCGGCGCAGTTGAAGATGCCCGAAATACGTCGATCGGCGAGCGTCACGGCCAACGCTGCTATGCCGGTCGCCGCGGTCGTTTGAAAACGGCTTTCACCACCAAAAGCCAGCGGGATGATCTTGCGCCGATCAAGCAAGCGTTTGACGAACCACCATTCGCGCGCCCCGCGTGAGCCGATGCCGTGCACGGCACAGGGCCGCAAAACCGCCACGCGGCACGCCATATGGTCAAGCAATTGTCGTTCCATCGCCACCTTGGCGGCGGCGTAGCTTGCATCATCGGCGCTGTTCGCCGCAACGGTCGCCTGATCCTCGCGCACCAGCGCGTCGAAGTGCGGAAAGCCGATCGTCGTCGCGGTTTCCAGCGCGCGTCCCTTCTCATCGGCGTAAACGCCTACCGAGGAAATGGCGATCAGATGGCCGATTTCGGAAGCCAATGGCTGCAGCAGTTTTGCATCGGCGGCGGTATAGCCGATGGTGTCGATGACCAGATCGGCACCAGGTCCGATGACAGCGGCCAGCGACGCGGCATCGCGGCGGTCAAAGGCCGAGCCATTGACGATGCTGCCACGCGCCAGCATTTCGACCTGCCATCCGGGCGAAAGCGCGTCGAAACAGGCGCGGCCTATCTGGCCTTTTCCGAAAATAACGGCGCGGCCGGCCATACTACATGTGGATCGGCTTGCCGGTCACCGCCATTGCGGCTTCTTTCAGCGCTTCGGGGTGGGTCGGATGGGCGTGGCAGGTCATGGCAATGTCTTCGCTGGAGGCACCGAATTCCATGGCGATGGCGGCTTCGGCGATCATCGTGCCCGCCATAGTGCCGATGATATGGACGCCGAGCACGCGATCTGAGGTGGCATCCGCGAGCACTTTCACAAAGCCTTCGGTGTCGCGATTGGCCTTGGAACGGCTGTTGGCGGCAAACGGGAATTTGCCGACTTTATAGGCGATGCCAGCGGCTTTCAGTTCTTCCTCGGTTTTGCCGACGGTCGCGACTTCGGGCTGTGTGTAAACGACTGCCGGGATGACGTGATGGTTCACATAGCCGGTCAGGCCAGCGATATTATCGGCACAGGCAATCCCTTCGTCCTCGGCCTTGTGGGCCAGCATCGGGCCGGGAATGACATCGCCGATGGCCCAGATGCCGGGAATGGCGGTTGAAAAATCGGGGTTCACCATGATCCTGCCACGATCGAGCGTCAGGCCGGTGGCCTCGATATTCAGCCCATCGGTATTGGGCCGGCGGCCGATCGAAAGCAGCACGATAGCGGCGGCGATATCCGTCGCAGCACCGCCGGCGGCCGGCTCCACCGTCACCATGGCACCAGCGCCTTCGCGCCGCACGCCGGTGACCCTGGTGCCGGTCATGATCTCAAAACCCTGTTTTTTGAGGACCTTGGCAAAGGCGTTGGCGACTTCGATATCCATTGCCGGTACGATGCGCTCGGCATATTCGATCACGGTCACTTTCGCCCCGAGCCGCCGCCAGACCGAGCCCATTTCCAGCCCGATATAGCCGCCGCCGATGATGACGAGATGCGCGGGCACGGCGGCGAGCGACAAGGCCTCGGTGGAGGTGACAATGATCTCGCCATCGGGTGCCATGCCCGGCAACAGCGCGACCTCCGAGCCAGTGGCGATGATGAAATTCCTGGCGATGATGCTGCGATCACCGACCATGATGGCATTGGGCGAGGAGAATTTCGCCTCGCCCTTGATCCATTCAACCTTGTTTTTCTTGAACAGGAATGCAACGCCGTCGGTCAACTCCTTGACTGCCTTGTCTTTTTCAGCAAGCAGCGCCGGCAGGTCAAGCTCGACGGCGCCGAGCTTCACGCCAAATTTGGCGAGCGCGCCCGAATGCGCTTCTTCGTAAAATTCGCTGCCGTGCAGCAATGCCTTCGATGGAATGCAACCAACGTTCAGGCAGGTGCCGCCCAGCCGATCCCGCTTTTCGATACAGGCGACTTTCAGGCCGTGCTGGGCCGCGCGAATGGCTGCCACATAGCCGCCAGGCCCCGCGCCAATGACGACGACGTCAAAATCCGGTTCAGCCATCATCCTGGTCCTTCAAAGATCGATCAGCAGGCGCGACGGATCCTCGATCGCTTCCTTGATGCGAACCAGAAAGGTCACGGCCTCGCGGCCATCGACGACGCGGTGATCATAGGACAGCGCAAGGTACATCATCGGCCGGATCACGATCTGACCATCGCGGACCACAGGCCGATCCTCGATACGGTGGAGGCCGAGCACGCCCGATTGCGGCGTGTTGAGGATGGGCGTCGACATCAGCGAGCCAAAGACACCGCCATTGGAAATGGTGAAATTACCGCCTTGCAACTCATCGATCTTCAAACCGCCATTCTGGGCTCGCTTGCCGAAATCGGCGATGGCCTTTTCGGTTTCGGCAAAGCTCAATTTATCAGCATTGCGCAGCACCGGCACGACCAGACCACCGGGCGACGATACGGCGATGCCAAGATCGGCGTAGTTGCGATAAACGATTTCCTCGCCTTCGATCGACGCGCCGACCGCCGGCACATCGCGTAGCGCCAGCACCACGGCATGCGAAAAAAAGCTCATGAAACCAAGTCGCACGCCGTGTTTTTTCTCAAACATATCTTTGTATCGGGCGCGTGCCGCCATGACCGCGGTCATATCGACATCATTGAAAGTGGTCAGCATCGCGGCCGTATTCTGGGCTTCCTTCAGCCGCCGCGCGATGGTCTGGCGCAACCGGGTCATCCGCACCCGTTCCTCCTTGCGCCCGGAAACAGCCGGGGCGGCCGCTGCTGCCGTGGCAGGAGCCGATGCGACGCTGCGGGTTTTTGCAGTGCCGGCCTCGATCGCGGCGAGCACATCGCCCTTGGTCAGCCGGCCATCCTTGCCGGTGGCGGCGATGCTGGCGGGATCAAGATTATAGCTATCGACGAGCACCCGCACCGCCGGGCCCATGGCATCGAGCGGAACGCCGGCGACGGTGGTGGCATCCGCTGGCGCTGGCACTGGCGTTGCTGCGGCCGGGTTTGCAGCGGGCGCTGCGGCCGGAGGCGTTGCGGGTGTTGGCGTGGGAGCAACAACAGCGGCAGGCGCAGCGGCGGCTGCGGCGGGCGCCGGTGCGGTCGCTTTGGCGGTATTTCCCGTCGCCGTGCCCGCCTCGATGATGGCGATGCGCGCGCCGACCGCAACCGTGTCGCCAACCTTGAACATCTGCGCACCCATGACGCCGGCCACCGGCGATGGCACTTCGACGGCGACCTTGTCGGTTTCAAGGCTGACGATCGCTTCATCGGCGGCCACCGCCTCACCGGGCGCTTTCAGCCATTGGCCAACGGTCGCCTCGCTAATCGATTCGCCCAAAGCCGGAATGATGACGTCGGTTGCCATGGCGTTATCCTGCATTCTGTTTGGACTTGAGGCCGCCACGGATGGCAGCGGTCACCTCGGCGCGGCTGGCGCCAAGCGCTTCGGCGATCAGTTTTGCCTGTTCGGCATTGTGGCGGCGCATCAGGCCCGTCGCTGTCGCAGCAGCGGCGGCGCGGCCGGCATAGACCGGCCGGCGGCCAAGCGCTGTTTCGATCAACGGGGCGATAAACGTCCAGGTGCCGGCGTTGCGAGGTTCCTCCTGCGCCCAGACGACATCCTCCAGATTGGCAAAGCCGGCGGCATATTCGGCGACGACATCGGCGGGGAAGGGATAAAGCTGTTCGACACGCAACAGATAGACATCATCGCGTTCGGTCTTTTCGCGGGCATCGAGAAGATCATAATAGACTTTCCCGGTACACAGCACGAGGCGGCGGACCTTGTCGGGCTGGCATGGCGCCAGATCGTCGAGGCAACGGTGAAAGCTGGTACCTTCATCCATATCGGCCAGCGTTGAAACCGCGCGTTTGTGGCGCAGCAGGGATTTCGGCGTGAAGATGATCAGCGGCTTGCGGAAATCGCGCAGTAGTTGCCGGCGCAGCAGGTGAAAATAGTTGCTCGGCGTCGTCGCATTGACGACCTGCAGATTGTCTTCGGCGCAAAGTTGCAAAAACCGTTCCATGCGCGCCGAACTATGTTCCGGCCCCTGCCCCTCATAGCCATGGGGCAGCAGCATGACGAGACCATTGGCACGCAACCATTTGATTTCACCCGACGCGATGAACTGGTCGATGATCGTCTGGGCACCGTTGACGAAATCCCCGAACTGGCCTTCCCACAATACCAATGTGCGCGGATCGGTGAGCGAATAGCCATATTCAAAGCCCAGCACGCCGAATTCCGACAAGGGGCTGTCGAGCACTTCAAACTGCGCGCCGACGGATTTCAGTGGCGTGTAGCGACTGCCATCAAGCTGGTCGGACCAGACCGAATGCCGCTGGCTGAACGTGCCGCGGCCCGAATCCTGGCCCGACAAGCGGACGCCATTGCCATCCTGCAACAGCGAACCAAAGGCCAGCGCCTCGGCAGTCGCCCAATCGATACCAGCAGCCGCCTTCAGGGTTTCGGCCTTGGCATCGAGGATGCGGGCCAGGGTCTTGTGAATATTGAAACCGTTCGGCACCGTTGTCAGCGTCGTGCCGATCGCCTGCAATTGCGCAGCGGGCACGCCCGTCATGGCGGCGCGCCGGGTATCGATTTCTTCCTTGGGCTTGCCCAGACCCGCCCAGCGACCCTCGAACCAATCGGCCTTGTTGGCCTTGAAGCCGGCCGCATCCTCGAAATCGCCTTCCAGCGTTTTGGTATAGCCATCGATGGCAGCAGCAAGAAAATCGGCATCGATCACCGCCTCCCGCTCAAGCCGCGCCGCATAAAGCTCGCTGACCGGCGGATGCTTGGCAATGGCGGCATACATCAAGGGCTGTGTAAAACTTGGCTCGTCGCTTTCATTATGGCCAAAACGGCGATAGCACCACATGTCGATGACCACGTCGCGCTTGAATTTCTGGCGGAATTCGGTCGCCACCTTGGTGGCAAAGGTCACGGCCTCCGGATCATCGCCATTGACATGGAAAATCGGCGCCTGGACGATCTTGCCGACATCGGACGGATAAGGCGACGATCGGGCAAATTGCGGGCTGGTGGTGAAACCGACCTGATTATTGACGATGAAATGAATCGTACCACCCGTCGAATAGCCGGTGATGCCTGAAAAACCAAAGCATTCAGCGACGATGCCCTGGCCGGCAAACGCCGCATCGCCGTGCAGCAATACCGGCATGGCATGGTCATGATCGCTATCGCCGGCCATGGTCTGGATGGCCCGCACCTTGCCCAGCACGACAGGGTCGACAGCCTCCAGATGCGATGGATTTGGCGCCAGTGACAGATGCACCTTATTGCCATCGAATTCGCGATTTGTACTGGCGCCAAGGTGATATTTGACGTCGCCGGAACCGCCGACAGCTTCGGGATTGGCCGACCCGCCGCTGAATTCGTGAAAGATGATGCGGAAGGGTTTCTGCATGACATTGCCAAGCATGTTGAGCCGGCCGCGATGCGGCATGCCAAAGACGATTTCGGAAATGCCCAGCGCGCCGCCAACCTTGATGATCGATTCCATGGCCGGGATCATCGCTTCGGCACCATCGAGACCAAAACGTTTTGTCCCGACATATTTACGGCCAAGGAATTTTTCAAATTGTTCGGCTTCGACGAGCTTGTTCAAAATGGCCTTTTTGCCAAGGTCGGAAAACTGGATTTCCTTGTCGCGGCCTTCGATCTTGTCCTGGAGAAAACGCCGTTCCTCGATGTCGTTGATATGCATATATTCAAGGCCGACATTGCCGCAATAATTGCGGCGCAATATCTCGACCAGTTCACGAATGCTCGCCATCTGCAGGCCGAGCGCACCACCGACATGCACCGGACGATCAAGATCCCTGGCCATGAAACCATGATATTCAGGCGTCAGATCGGCTGGAATATCGCGTTTGAGCAGCCCCAGTGGATCAAGATTGGCCGCCAGATGCCCCCGCACGCGATAGGTGCGGATCAGCATCATCGCCGAAATCGAATCCTGTGCGGCGCGCGCGATGGCGTCACTATCGACGCCTGCCGCTGCCGCAATGGCCACTGCCTTTGCCGCCAGCTTTGGTATCACCTGCATATCGGCGGCATCGAGCGCCCGGGTCAGGTCATCGGTCGGTGCCAATGGCCAATCGCTTCGTGACCAGGATGGCCCGACGCTATCGTCGGCGGTCGGCAGCAACGCTTCATAATCCATCAGGCTGGTTCCTTTGGCGTCGGGCGCTGATAGGCGTGACTGGCATCGATGTCACCGCCAAAACAATCGATATTGGTGCCGACACGGCGTTTCCATGGCGCAATCATGCGGGGGCCGGCGGATCATGCCGACATCAGCCCCATCACCCGCGCATCCTGCACGCGGATTTGTTCGACATAATTCAGCGCACGCGCTGCAAACGTCCCGGTCAGCACGGCATCCCGGCTCAGCGCATAGGCTGCCAAAGGCGATGCATCGATCGGCGATGCCTCGGCATCGATAATCGCTACAGCGATGGCGCCATCGACAGGGCCATCGATGGCGCCATCAACAGGGCGGGTCTCGATGGCAACATGGAAACGGTCGGCGCGATCGCTGGCGTCATCCCAGGGGCCGAATATCAGGCCGATGACAGCGGCATGGCTGCCCATCGTACCCGGCGCCCATTGAACGACATAGGCGGTCTTGCCGTCCGCATCGATCAGATTGCCCCACACCCGCCGCGCCGGCATGCCGCAACAAGGGCAGGCGGGAAAATCCGCGGCGCCGGTCAATTCGATCGTGCCGGGCATGACGACTAACCCTTCAGCACCTCGGCCAGCGTAATCCCCAGCAATGACGGCGAAGGCGAGACATGGATGCCGGCCGCCTCCATCGCAGCCATTTTCGAGGCAGCATCGCCCTTCCCGCCGGACACGATCGCACCAGCATGGCCCATGCGGCGGCCCGGTGGCGCTGTCGTGCCGGCGATAAAGCCGACCATTGGCTTCTTGCGGCCGCGTTTCGCTTCATCGCGCAGGAATTCAGCGGCTTCCTCCTCGGCGCTGCCGCCGATTTCACCGATCATGATGATCGATCTGGTGGCATCGTCGGCCAAAAACAATTCCAGCATATCGATGAAATTCGTTCCATTCACCGGATCGCCACCGATGCCGACTGCGGTCGTCTGGCCCAGCCCTGCGGCCGTTGTCTGATGCACCGCCTCATAGGTCAGGGTACCCGACCGCGAGACGACGCCAACCGACCCTTTCATGAAGATATTGCCGGGCATGATGCCGATCTTGCATTCGCCGGGCGTCAGCACGCCGGGACAATTGGGGCCGATCAGCCGCGATCTCGAGCCCGAAAGCGAGCGTTTGACCCGCACCATGTCAAGCACCGGAATGCCTTCGGTGATGCAGACGATCAATGGCACCTCGGCGTCGATCGCCTCGCAAATGGCATCGGCGGCGCCAGGCGGCGGTACATAGATTACGCTTGCATCGCAATGGGTTGCAGCGCGAGCCTCGTGCACCGTGTTGAAGACGGGCAAGCCAAGATGGGTCTGGCCACCCTTGCCCGGCGCGGTGCCGCCGACCACCATGGTGCCATAGGCAATGGCCGCCTCGGTATGGAACGTGCCCTGCTTGCCGGTAAAACCCTGGGTAATGACGCGGGTTTGCGCGTTGACGAGAATGCTCATGAATATCCGATGCTCCGGCGTTTGGCGGAAATTGGGGTCAGTCGTCGCCTGGCAGGCGGTGCTCGCGCGTCGTGATGGCATCCCAATCATAGGGACAGGTTAGCGGGAAAGTTTTCAGCGGCAGATTGGTTTCGCGTGAGGCCACAGCAACCGCAACGGCATAGCCATCCGCAATCGCGCCGTCGATGCGCCGCCGGAAACTCGGGCTGTCGCGCAATGCCTGGTCGACACGGCGGCGATGTTCGACAATCGAGCCCTGCCAGCTGCGCGTGCGGTGACCGGATTGATAGTCCCATTTCAACATATGCGCGATGATGATTTCAACGGGCGTCGCAAACTGACGATATTCGCTCTTACCCAAATCCATGACCTCGTCGATAAGATGGTCGTAATCGAGGTCCGCTGCGCGCCGCTGCTGCATAAGCGCAACCTGATGGTCTACCCAGGCCGCATAGTCCTCGGCATAGCCTGGCGACTTGTTGCGCAGCGCGGAAAGATGGGCTTGTTCGGCCATGGCCTGTCTTACGCCGCCTTCTTGACTTCCGCCACAATCTTTGCCGCCGCATCGCCGAGATTATCGGCAGAGATGATCGGCAGGCCGGAGTCGGCGAGGATTTTCTTGCCAAGCTCGACGTTGGTGCCCTCCAACCGGACGACCAGCGGCACCGACAAGTTCACTTCCCTGGCGGCAGCGATAATGCCTTCGGCGATGATGTCGCAGCGCATGATGCCGCCAAAAATATTGACGAGGATGCCCTTTACCGCCGGGTCCTTCAGAATCAGCTTGAAGGCGTTGGTCACCTTTTCCTTGTCGGCGCCGCCGCCGACATCGAGGAAATTGGCTGGCTCGGCGCCATTCAGCTTGATGATATCCATCGTCGCCATGGCGAGGCCTGCGCCATTGACCAGGCAGCCGATGGTGCCATCCAGCTTGATGAAGGCGAGATCATATTTCGACGCTTCGACCTCGGCAGGGTCTTCCTCGGTGATGTCGCGCAGCGCCAGCAGGTCGGGGTGGCGATAGAGCGCATTCGGGTCAAAGCCAACTTTCGCATCAAGCACCATCAGCTTCCCGTCATCGGTGACAGCGAGCGGATTGATCTCGATCTGCGACGCATCGGTGCCAACAAACGCATCATAAAGTTTTGCAACGACAGTTTCGGCCTGTTTGGCGAGATCGCCGGTAAGGCCAAGCGCAGCCGCCACGGCGCGCCCGTGATGCGGCATGATGCCTGTCGCCGGATCAACAGTCAGCGTCGAGATTTTTTCCGGCGTGTCATGCGCAACTGTCTCGATATCGACACCGCCCTCGGTCGACACCACCAGCGATATCCGCCCCGTAGCGCGATCGACGAGCAGGGCCAGGTAAAATTCCTTGGCGATATCGACGCCATCGGTGACATATAGCCGATTGACCTGCTTGCCATGCGGGCCGGTCTGGATGGTGACCAGCGTGT
>JBBRIC010000100.1:0-10007 GCA_038221665.1 Sphingomonadales bacterium | reverse complement strand
TTTGGTCTCGACGACATTATCGGCAACGCGGAAAAATTGCTGCCCGCCATCATCGGTCGCCTTGCTTGCGAGGCGCAGGTCGAGATTTTCATCGGCGACGAAACTTGCATAGCCATCGTTCTGCTTGACCAATGTCAGCTTGCCGCTGCCAAGATCGAGGCTGTAGACATCGTGCCAGCGGGCGTCGCGATTGTTGACGCCGATCAGCATGCGATCCTTGATACGCCGGCTGGTACCGATGATTTCGACGCGGGTCTTTTCAAATGGCGTCAACAATTTCTGGGTGCCGGTGGCGATATCGACGCCATAGAGCAGGAAATTTTCATCGCCGCCCTTGTCGTTGACATAAAGGATGCGGCTCGAATCGGGTGCCCAATAATATTGCCGAATGGGCCGCTTGCTGCCACCCGTCAGCGGCCGGGCCTTTTCAGGGGCATCGGCCGGCGCCGTCCAGATATTCAGCACGCCGTCGCGCGGCGCGATCCAGGCCAGATGCTTGCCATCGGGGCTGATCGTGCCAAGCGTCCTTGATGGATTGCCGAACAGCTTCTGGCGCTCGATCAACGGCGGCATCGGGCCAGTTGCGGCCAGTGCCGCACCTGAACCCATGACAAGGGCGAATGTCGAAACTGCAATGATGGCGCGCATGGTCATCCCTTCCAATCGGATCATCTGATGGCTAACATTATCAACATAATGGCCGTTCGCAAGCTGTATTATGCCGACAATACGGGAAATGATATGTCCTCTTGCGGCAATGGAAATAGGTCAGTATTGTTGACCTAGATCAGATGGGAAAAATTGATGGTTGCTGGCCTGCCGCCTGTTTCGCTCGATGACAAATATCGCTTTACCCAAGGGCGGGTGTTCATGTCGGGCGTGCAGGCGCTGGTCCGCCTGCCGCTGGTGCAGCAGGCGCGCGACCGGGCGGCGGGGCTCAACACCGGCGGTTTCATTTCGGGATATCGCGGTTCCCCGCTCGGCACCTATGATCAGGAATTGTGGCGGGCGAAGAAAATGCTCGCCGAGCGCAACATCGTCTTTGTACCGGGCATCAACGAGGAACTGGGCGCCACCGCCGTCTGGGGTTCGCAGCATGTCGGCATGCGGCCACCTTCGGCCCTGGGACATGCGACCGTCGATGGCGTGTTCGGCATCTGGTACGGCAAAGGCCCCGGCCTTGACCGCGCCATGGATGTGCTGAAACACGCCAATGCCGCCGGCACAGCGCCGCATGGCGGGGTGCTGGCCATTGTCGGCGATGATCATGGCGCCAAATCATCGACCCTGCCGCATCAGTCGGACCATAATTTTCAGGCGGCATTCGTGCCGTTTCTGGCGCCGTCATCGGTACATGAATTTGTCGAATACGGCCTGCTCGGTATCGCCATGAGCCGCTTTGCCGGCACCTGGGTCGGCTTCAAGGCGACCGCCGATACGGTCGAAACCAGCGCCACTATCGATCTGGCCAATGAATCCCGGCCGATCATCGTCCCGGCCTTTGATTTCCCGGCCGGCGGCGTTCATATCCGCGGCGGCGATATCTGGCGCGAGGAAGACACCCGCCTGCAACGCTTCAAGGGCTTTGCCGCCATGGCCTTTGCCAAGGCCAACCGCATCGACCGGGTCGTCTGGGATACGCCGACGCCGCGCTTCGGCATTGTGTCGACCGGCAAGGCCTTTGCCGACACGATGGAAGCGCTTGCTGAACTCGGCATCGATGCGGGCGTCGCTTCGACGATCGGGCTGAGAGTCTACAAGGTCGGCATGCCCTGGCCGCTGGAGCCCGACGGCATGCGGGCCTTTGCCGAGGGGCTGGAGGAAGTCCTTGTCATCGAGGAAAAACGCGAATTCATTGAACATCAGCTGAAATGGCAGCTCTATAACTGGCGCGAAGCGGTGCGGCCCCGTGTTGTTGGCAAACAGGATGAAGCCGGCGACTGGTTGTTGAGCCCCGACAATGAATTGTCGCCCGGCGTCATCGCCAACGTCATCGCGGCGCGCATCCAGCGCTATCATGACACTGAAACCATCCGCAAAACACTGCACTTTTTCGCCGAACAAACCGCCAAGTCCGATGCCTTTGTCACCCCCATCAAGCGCAGTCCCTATTTTTGTTCGGGCTGCCCGCACAATACATCAACCAAACCACCCGAAGGCAGCCGGGCGCTGGCCGGCATCGGCTGCCACATCATGGCGCTGTGGATGGACCGGGCCGAAACCTTTACCCAGATGGGCGGCGAAGGCGTGACCTGGGTCGGTGAGGCACCCTTCACCACCGAAAAACATGTTTTTGCCAATCTGGGTGATGGCACTTATTTTCATTCGGGCCTGCTGGCGATCCGCCAGTCGATCGCTGCCAAGGTCAACATCACCTATAAAATTCTTTATAATGATGCCGTTGCGATGACCGGCGGCCAGCACGTCGATGGCGAATTGAGCGTCGATCAGATCGCGGGCCAGATGGTTGCCGAACATGCCATCAAGGTCGCGGTGCTGACCGAGGATCTGGCGCGTTACAAGGGCGTTACCCTGCCTCCGGCCGTGCGTCTGCTCGATCGCTCGGCATTGCCCGCCATTCAGGATGAATTTGCGGCGACGCCCGGCTGCACGGTCATCATCTTTGACCAGACCTGTGCCGCCGAAAAACGTCGGCGCCGCAAACGCCAGCAGATGGTCGATCCAACGACGCGCATCTTTATCAACAGCGCCGCCTGTGAAGGCTGTGGCGATTGTTCGGTGCAATCCAATTGCGTTTCAATCGAACCGCTGGAAACCGAATTTGGCCGGAAACGCCGCATCAACCAATCAAGCTGCAACAAGGATTACAGTTGCCTGAAAGGTTTTTGCCCCAGCTTTGTCACCGTCGAAGGCGCCGAGATCAGAAAGTCGAAAACCGGCGATCTCGACCTGTCTGCGGTGCCCGAACCCCGCATCCCCGCCCCTGGCCATGGCTATAATATCATGGTCACCGGCATCGGTGGCACTGGTGTGCTGACCGTTTCGGCGCTGCTTGGCACGGCTGGCCATATCGAAGGGCTGGCGTCGACCACCGCCGATATGGCCGGCCTTGCCCAAAAAGGCGGCGCCGTTTTTGCGCATGTCCGACTGGCGCAGCGGAATGACGATCTGCTCAGCCCGCGCATCATCGCCGGCGGCGCCGATCTGGTGCTGGCCTGCGATGCCGTGGTGGCCGCCGACAAGCCGACCCAGACCTTGATGATCCCCAATCGCACCGCTGTTGTCGCCAATGCCGATATCGCGCCGACCGCCGATTTCGTGCGCAACCGCGATCAGGATTTCCGATCGGCGGCGGTCGAACGCGCCATCCGCGCCGCATCGAACCCCAATGCCTGTGATTTCATCGCTGCCGATACCGTTGCCGTCGCGCTGCTGGGCGATGCCATCGGATCGAACATCCTGCTGATGGGCTATGCCTGGCAAAAGGGCCTGATCCCGCTGCAACGCGCCAGCATCGAGGCCGCCATCGAACTGAACGGCGTTGCCATAGCCTTTAATAAAAAGGCTTTTGGCCTTGGCCGCTTGCTGGCTACCCGGCCCGATCAGGTGCTGGCAATGGTCGAAGCCGCGCGCGGTCCTGCCATAGAGCCGCCGGCCACCGACCTTGACGAGATCATTGCCCGCCGCATTGCCGATCTGACTCGCTACCAGGATGCCGATTATGCGGCGCGTTTCAGCGCCTTGGTCACGCGCTCCCGCAGCGCCGGTGGCGATGTTTTTGCCCAGACGGTGGCACGCAGTCATTACAAGCTGCTGGCCTATAAGGATGAATATGAAATCGGCCGGCTTTATTCGGATGGCCGGTTCAAGGCGGCGTTCGCGGCCCAGTTCAGCGGCGGCACCATGCGCGTCGAACTGGCGCCGCCGTTCCTCAGCGGTATTGATCCCGCCACCGGCCGGCCGAAAAAACGCAGCTTTGGTCCCTGGATTTTCACGGTGTTCGGCGTCCTGGCCCGATTGAAGGGCCTGCGCGGCACGGCGTTCGATCCCTTTGGCTATAGCGCCGAAAGGCAGGCCGAACGCGCCGACATTGCTGCATTCGAAGCCGAAATCGAGCAGCTGATCGCCGGCATCAGCGATGCCAATGTCGGGCTTGCAACCAGCATCGCCGGCTTGCCGATGGATGTCCGTGGCTTTGGCCCGGTCAAGCACGCCGCCCGCGAAACGGTGGCAAAGCGCCGCGCCGCGCTATGGGCGCAATGGCCGGGGGAATTGGCCCGAGCGGCGGCCTAGCGCCAGCGCAGCACTAGTCGTTACTTCAGCCCATCGTCACAAAGCAGGCGGTGCCGGTAAAGGCGATCTTTGCGCAGGCATCACGGGCAAGTTTCTCATTTGGATAAGGGCCGAGTTGCAGCTTGGTGATCGTGCCATTGGTTTCATAGATCGGCTTGGCGCCGGCCATTGATTTATGCTGTCTGGCCTGCACGTCCTGCCATGCCGCTTCGGCCAGGGTGCGTTTTGAAAAAGCGCCGAGCTGGATGCGCCAGGCCGGTGCGCGTATCATTCTGACGACCGGTTTTGAGGCGGCACCGGCCGTTTCAACAGGTTTGTCGAGCCGCTCCGGGAGCAATTTTGCGATCGGTTTGACTGTTGCGGCGGCGATTGCGGCAGGTGACAACGGCGCACCGCCGGCCGCAGTCGATGGCGGGATCGCGACCGTTGCCACCATCGGCGCGCCAGATGACGGCACCGATCTTGGCGGCAACGCGGCAAGCACTGACACTGGCACGGGCAGTGGCACGGGCACGGGCACTGGCGCTGGCGCTGGCACGGGCCGAACGGCGGCCGGCGTCATTGTCACGGGCGGCTTTGCAACCACCACTGCTGCTGCGGCGGGTGCTGGCACCACAACCGGCGTCGATGGTGCGACCTTGATTGCCACAGCCACCGGTATTGGCGTTGGCGTTGGCGTTGGCACCGGGACCGGGACCGGCAGTGCGGCCGGCGGTGCAACCGCTTTTGGCGGCACCGCCACAGCGACACCGATCGGCGGTGGCGTCACCGCCGGCGGGGCGTTCGGCGTGCCAGTCGGCAAAACTGGCAGCACAGCGGCTGGTTTTGGTAGCGGCTTGATGATCTGGTCACGGCGATAGGCATCATTTTGCGCGACGCTCACCGGCGGCCGGGCGGTGGCAGAGGGCGTAACCAGCGGCACGCCTTCACCCGCCGCAAGGCCGCTTGCCAGCGCCAGGCCATAGCTGCGATCCTGGGGTGACAAGGCCGCTGACAAATTGCCCAGCGCGTTGGTCGCCTCGGCCAGGCCCTGCGCCGAAGCGCGCGCCAGATAGGCATAGGCCAGCGCCAGACTGCGCGGCACGCCATCGCCGTTCCAATGCGCCACCCCCAGCACATATTGGGCGCGCATTTCGTTGCGGTCGGCCGCAGATTTCAGCCAGCGCACGGCCTCCGCCTTTTCCCCGGCCTGGAACAACAGGATGCCCAGATTGGCCTGCGCCGGCAAATGGCCCTTCAACGCGGCCTTGCGATACCAATCCCGCGCCAGCGCCTTGTCGACCGGCACAGCACGACCAAGTTTATAGGCCTGGCCCAGATTGAACATCGCATCGGCGTCGCCGGCCAGCGCATAGGGTTGCCACATGGCGACAGCCCCGGCCCAATCGCCCGCCCGCCACAGATCGACGCCGGCGCGCACACTCGGCAGCACAGGGGCGGCGGCTGCCATGGGCTTGTCCTTTTTCTTTGCTGTGGCGGGCGTTGACGTCACCGCGAACAGCACCAGCCACAGAAATTTTACGCGCGCCAAACCACATCCCCTCCCTTGATCGTCACCCGCACGCGGCCAGCGGTAGGCAAGCCATCAAATGGTGTATTGCCGGCGCCGCTGAAGTCAGCCCCGACAATCCTCCACGGCGCCTGTTCATCGAACAATATAAGGTCGGCAGGTGAACCCGGGCTGAGCGTGCCGCCCGGCACGCCGAACAAGGAAGCCGGCGCTGCTGTCATCATGTGCAGCAGGCGCGACAGGCTGACAGCGCCCGAGCGCACCAGCGACAGGCCCAGCGCCAACAGCGTTTCGGCGCCGGCCATGCCCGGCTTCGCATCGGCGAATGGCAGGCGTTTGTCTTCCTGTGTGCGCGGATCATGGCCCGATGCCAGGATGCTGATCGTCCCATCGGCAATACCTGCTTCCACAGCGCGGCGATCATTGTCGCTGCGCAGCGGTGGGGACAGCCGGGCAAAGGATCGAAACCCGGCCTGTGCGGTTTCGTTCAACAGAAAATGCGCAGGCGTAATCCCCGCCGTCACCAACAGCCCGCGCGCCTGTGCGGCGCGGACCAGCGCAAGCCCTTCCGCCGTCGTCACCTGCCGGATGTGCAGCCGGGCGCCGGTTGCTTCGGCAAGCCGCAAATCCCTTGATATTGCCAGGCTTTCGGCAAAGGCCGGCGCAGCGGCCAGCCCCAGTCGTGTCGCATAATCGCCTTCGGTCGCCACCGCGCCGGCGGTCAAGGCCGCATCTTCGGCATGGCTGACAACGGGCATACCAAAGGCCTGCGCATAGGCCAGCAGCCGGTGCATGACAGCGGTACTGGCAATGCCGCCGCGGCCGGTCGCCACACCGACCGCGCCAGCCGCCTGGCCCAGCCCGATTTCGGCCAGTTCCTGCCCGCCAAGATCGCGCGTTGCAGCGACCAGCGGATGCACCCAGACATCGGGTTTGCCCATGGCTTGCGCAAACGCCACCAGCGCCGGATCATCCAGCGGCGGCGTCTGGTCGGGCATCAACACGACCCGGGTGATGCCGCCGGCATGACAGGCGAGTGGATCGGCGCGAAAGACGCCGGCATCGATGAGGCCGGGGGCGAGCACCAGCCCGCTGCCGTCGATCACCGCCGCATCGGCCGGCACCGGCGCATCGCCCATGCCGATTATGATGCGGTCGCGGATGAACAAGGTGGCGATATTATCATGGCCAGTCGCCGGATCGATGACCCGCGCGCCGGTAATGGCCAGCGGCGTCATGGCCTCGGCCAGCCGGGCATGTTGCGGCGCGTGCGGGTCAGCACGTCGAGACAGGCCATGCGCACGGCGACGCCCATTTCGACCTGTTCGGTGACCGCCGAGCGCACCAGATCATCGGCGATGGCACCATCGATTTCGACCCCGCGATTCATCGGCCCCGGGTGCATGACCAGCACATCCGGGGCAGCATGGGCCAGCCGCGCCTCGGTCAGCCCGAAGAAATGGAAATATTCCCGCGTCGAAGGCACATAGGCGCCATCCATGCGCTCGGTCTGGAGCCGCAGCATCATCACCACATCGACTCCGGACAGGCCCTTGTTCATGTCGGTGAAAACGTCGACGCCCAGGTTTTCGACATTGGTCGGCAGCAGGGTCGCCGGCGCCACGACGCGTACCTTTGCGCCCAATGACGCGAGAATCTGGAAATTCGATCGCGCCACCCGGCTGTGCAGGATATCGCCGCAGATCGCGACCGTCAGCCCTTCGATACGGCCCTTGCGACGCCTGATGGTCAGCGCATCGAGCAGCGCCTGGGTCGGATGTTCGTGGCGGCCATCGCCGGCATTCAACACCGGGCAATCGAGCTTTTCAGCGATCAGCTGCACCGCGCCCGATGATCCATGGCGAATGACGATGACATCGGGGTGCATGGCATTCAGCGTCAGCGCCGTATCAAGAAGGGTTTCGCCCTTTCTGACCGATGATCCCGAAACACCCAGATTGACGACATCGGCCCCCAGCCTTTTGCCGGCGATTTCAAAGCTCAACAGCGTCCGCGTCGAATTTTCGAAAAAAGCGTTGATCTGGGTAAGGCCACTTAACCGCGAGTCATGTTTTTTGCGGCTGCGATTCAATTCCACATATTGTTCCGCCTCATCGAGGAGGAACAGCATCTCCCAGGGCTTCAGATAGGCCAGGCCAAGCAAATGCGAATGGGGAAAGGGATGGGCACCGGCGGCAAGGGCAGGATGCGGTGCATGGGTCATCGCCGCGCGGTGTAGCGGTGTTCAGGGGCAAAGGGCAAGCACCGAACGCCTGCCCCGGCCAGCCTTTCGCCTGCCGGTCAGGCCTTTAGCAAGGCCAGCACCGCTTCGGCTGCCGGCCCTGACGAAGCCGGGTTCTGGCCAGTGACCAGCATGCCGTCGGTTACCACGCGCACCTGCCAGTCGCCGGTTTTCTCATAATGGCCGCCGGCTGCCTTCAGCATGTCCTCGACGAGGAACGGCACCACATCGGTGAGGCCGGCAGCCTGTTCCTCGCTGTTGGCAAAGCCCGTCACCCGCCGGCCGGCAACCAGCGGCGTGCCATCATCGGCAAGCGCGTCACGCAGCACGCCGGGCGCATGGCAGACCAGCGCCAATGGCTTGCCGGCGGCAAGCGTATCCTCGATTATCGAGACGGAATCGTCGCTATTGGCCAGATCCCATAACGGGCCATGGCCACCCGGGTAAAACACGGCGTCGAAATCATCGACGCGCATATCGGCGAGCATCGCGGTCGCTGCCAGTGCCGACATCGCTTCTGAATCGGCCTTGAAACGCCTGGTATCATCGGTTTGCGCTTCGGCAGCATCGCTGGTCGGATCGATCGGCGGCTGCCCGCCGAGCGGCGACGCCAGGCTGATTTCGGCGCCGGCATCCTTGAAGACATAATAGGGTGCTGCCAGTTCCTCCAGCCAGAAACCGGTTTTCTTGCCGGTATCGCCAAGCTGATCATGCGAGGTCAGAATCATCAGAATTTTCATGGGGTATGCACTCCTGCATGGGTTACAGGCGCTCAAATGATCGAATTTGGGAAGCGTTCCCTACTCCGCCGCCAATAATCGCTCGGCAGCCTCCAGATCGACGCTGACCAATTGCGAAACACCCGGTTCGGCCATGGTCACGCCGTACAGCCGGTGCATCCGGCTCATCGTCACGGCATTGTGTGTAACGATCAGGAAGCGCGTTGCCGTATCCGTCGCCATGCGATCGAGCAGATCGCAAAACCGCTCGACATTGGCATCATCGAGCGGCGCATCGACTTCATCGAGCACGCAGATCGGCGCCGGATTGGCAAGGAACAGCGCAAAGATCAGCGCCGTCGCGGTCAGCGCCTGTTCGCCCCCCGACAACAAGCCCAGCGACTGGAGTTTCTTGCCCGGCGGCTGCGCCATGATCTCCAGCCCGGCTTCCAGCGGATCATCGGCCTCGATCAATTCCAGCCGCGCGTCGCCGCCGCCGAACAGATCGGAGAAAAGCCTGCGGAAGTGGCCATCGACAGCCGTGAACGCCGCCGCCAGACGGACGCGCCCCTCACGGTTGAGGCTGCCGATGGAACCACGCAGCCGGGCGATAGCGGTATCCAGCTCGGCTTTTTCAACCAGTATCGCCTGCGATTGGGTGTCAAGTTCCGCCAGTTCGATATCGGCGCGCAAATTGACGGGGCCAAGCTGTTCCCGCGCTGCGGATAATTGGTCATACGCCGTGGCAAGCGCTTCCGGGTCGCCGGCATCGGCCCCAAACTCAAAGCGACCGGGCAATTGCGGCGGCGAACATTGAAAACGCTCCCCCGACAGCCGCTCGACGGCCAGTCGCGCTGCGTCCTGATGATCGGCTTCGGCACGCGCCGTCGCCCGGGCCTCTCGCGCCGCTGCAACCGCTTCGTCGGCGGCACGGGCTTGTCTTGCCAGATCGGCCAGCGCCGTTTCGGCAGCGGCCAGCGCGTCGCCAGCGGCGGCCCGGGCGGCATCGGCGGCGGCGCTGCGGCTGGCCAGCCCTGCAATTTCGACAGCAATCACAGCATCGCGGCTGGTGATCGCAGCGGCCTCGGCGCTGGCAGCAGCGGCGCGGCGATCAAGCTCGGCGGCCTGGCCTCTGCTCGCGGCCCGGCGGCGTTGCCAGCCCTGGCGTTCGTCGGTGAGCAGGCTGGCGCGGCGGCGCGCCGCATCGGCATCACGCGCGATCAAGTCTGCAGCAGTGCGCGCAGCTGCCGCAGCGGCGCGCGCCTGTTCCGCCATCGCGCGC
>JBBRIC010000099.1:0-10096 GCA_038221665.1 Sphingomonadales bacterium | reverse complement strand
GCCGCTCGATGTGACAAAGCTCAATGCGGCGCTGACGCTTATCCAGGCCAATACGCCACCTGCTGAAGCCGCAAGGCAGCTCGGACTGGGGCGCTCAACCATCTACCGCGAGATGAGACGTTTGGGGATCAGTCGACCGGCGTAGGCATTTTAGCAGGCCGCTTAGCCTGCCGTTCCCGGTCCGTTCACGTCTAGCGCAATTCAGACAACATCCGTTGCGATGACCTCTATTACTAAATCTCACAGAGATTGACGGGTCAGCAGGGTTAAGGGCCTCCGGGCTGCAGGGCAAAGGGCCTCCGGCGGGCAGGGATAAGGGCCTTCGGCCTGCAGGGCCGATAGGCCCTGCACCCGGTCGATTGATTTAACCCTGTGTCTGAAAACTGTGACC
Source organism: Sphingomonadales bacterium (assembly GCA_038221665.1). Taxonomy (GTDB): domain Bacteria; phylum Pseudomonadota; class Alphaproteobacteria; order Sphingomonadales; family Sphingomonadaceae; genus Sandarakinorhabdus. The sequence continues at coordinate 9,705 of JBBRIC010000099.1, read as the reverse complement.
CAATCAACAAAAGTGGGTGCAGGGCCTCAGGCCCTGCCCGCCGGAGGCATTATTTTGCTTTCGCTGATTCACGCAAAGCGGTTTTTGGTAATAGAGCATGATGACATCAGCTAGCACCACCATGATTGCCCTTTGGGCAACCCCTGCGGGGCGGTGTCGCTTTTGGCGCATGGCCGCGTCACTTGTCGGCACCGATGCGCTGCATCGCTGCTTTCCGCGCTCCTTGCCACGCACCAAAATCAACACCGTCCTGGCAATCCTGCCTGATGTCATCACGCTCTAAGCCCCGGCTGCCGCATAAGCCGCGAGCGCCCGGGCCCGGCCCTCGGCATGGCCGATGATCGGCTGCGGGTAATCCTTGCCCAGCCTGATGCCGGGCAACAGGCCAGCCTCCCAGGGGGCATGGATATCGGCATCGTCGAGGCTGGCGAGTTCGGGCACATAGCGGCGGATATAGTCGCCGGCGTTGAACTTGGCGCTTTGGGTGACGGGAGCGAACACCCGGTTGAAGGGCGATGAATCGACGCCGGAGCCCATCACCCATTGCCAGCCAAGCGAGTTGGCGGCGAGATCGGCATCGACCAGACAATCCCAGAACCAGCGCTCCCCGAGCCGCCAATCGATCAGCAGATGTTTGGTCAGGAACGAGGCGGCGATCATGCGGACCCGGTTATGCATCCAGCCCGTCACCCATAATTGCCGCATGCCGGCATCGACGATCGGATAGCCGGTACGGCCCTGTTGCCAGGCCAGCAGATCGGCGGGCGCGTCGCGAAAGCCGATACTTTCAAACACCGCGCGGCCCGGCACATCGCCATGATCGGGAAATTGATCGAGGATATTGGCGGCAAAATCCCGCCAGCCAAGCTCCCGCAGATAGGGTTCGGCCTTGTTGGCCGGGATGGCGTCGGCAACGGCGTGCCAGACGCTGCGCACCGAGATTTCGCCAAGCGCCAGATGCGGTGACAGGCGCGAAGAAGCGTCGCTGGAGGGCAGGTTCCGCATGATGTCATAGCCCGCAGCCACTTTCAGGAACGCCGCCAGCTGCGCTGCGGCCCCGGCCTCCCCCGGTTGCCAGACCGAAAAGCCGGCCGACCAATCGGGCCGTGTCGGCAACAGGCCCCAGCTTGCCAGATCATCGCCCGGCGGCGTATCGGCAAAGCTGATCTCGGGCACCGGGCGCGGCCGGGCCGGTGGCATTTGTTCGGCAAGTTTGCGCCACCACGGTGTGAAGATGCGATAACGACCGCCGCTGCCGCCGGTAACGCTGGCCGGCGGCACCAGCAACACGCCATGATAACGGCGCAGGGTCACAGATTTCGCCACCGCTGCGTCCTGGGCTTTGGCCCATGCCTCATAATGGGTCAGCGTATGGACGGCGGCGGCGCCGATCGTGGCCGCGACCTCTGGCACGATCGCTGCCGCATCGCCGCGACGCAGGATCAGCCGGCCGCCGCGCGCTGCAATGTCGCGGCCCAACGCTGCAAGGCTATAGTGCAGCCACCAACGCTGGGCGGCGCCCATCGCCCAGGTGCCGGGCGCTGCATCGTCAAGGACGAACAGGGCCGCGACCGGCCCGGCGGCGGCGGCGGCGCAGAGTGCGGCATGGTCCAATAGCCGCAGGTCGTTGCGAAACCAGACAAGGTGGGGTGCTGACATTCTGCCCTGATAGCCGCTAAAGCGGGTGCCTGTCGCGGCCCATGCCGCCCGAATGAAAGCGTCTGAATGCCGCAACATGCCTATGTCGATGGTCGCATCACCCGGCTCGCCGATGCAGCGGTGCATGTCGAGGATCGCGGGTTGCAATTCGCCGATGCTTTGTACGAAGTTGCCGCCGTCATGAATGGCAATCTGCTCGACTGGTCGCTGCATCTGGCGCGGCTGCGGCGGGGCCTGGCGGCGCTGTTCATCGATTTTCCGATGTCCGACGCAGCGCTCGGCCTGCAAGCCCGGCGGCTGGTGGCGGCCAATGGCCATCTTGATGCGCTGCTGTATCTGCAGGTCAGCCGCGGCACGGCCCGGCGCGACCATGTCTTTCCAGCCGACGCCCGCGCGACGCTGATCATGACCGTCCGGCGCTTTGATTTCGCCCAGCGCCTTGGCCAGCAAAAGACCGGCATCGCTGTGATAAGCGTCAATGACATGCGCTGGGGCCGGGTCGATCTGAAAACCACCGGGCTGCTGCCCAATGTATTGGCCAAACAGGATGCCCGCGCCGCCGGTGCCTTTGAAGCCTGGCTGGTGGCGCCCGATGACATGGTCCGCGAGGGCAGCTCGACCAACGCCTGGATCGTCAAGGGCGACCGTATCATCACCCATCCACTGTCCGCGCACATCTTGCCCGGCATCGCCCGCGATACGCTGATCCGCCTCGCCCGGGCGGCGCAGATTCCGGTCGATGAACGGGCCTTCAGCCTTGATGAAGCGCTGGCCGCCGATGAGGCGCTGCTGACATCGACGACAGCACCGATCTTGCCGGTGGTGCGCATCGATGGCAAGCCGGTCGGCACCGGCAAACCAGGCCCGATCGCGGCGCGGCTGGCAGCGTTGATCTGGGACGAAATCGCCCGCCAAACCGGCTGGCGCGGCCGACACTTTCAAAACCCTTGAGAAGGCCACGGCGGCGCGCGGGCATCAAAACCGACCGCTCTCTATATGTTACATGGAATTGATTTCGAAAGATTTTCCCCCAACCGCGATCAAGTTTATCATCGCGCAACGTCGATCACGCGGCAGCCCCTTCAGTGCTTCTTCATCAAGTATTCGTTCCATTTCAGGCGACAAATTGGCTGCGTCCATCGTCGTAAAACCGAGTGTCTGGTAAAATGGCTCGTTCCAGGGGATGTCGCGAAATGTGGTGAGCGTGATCGCCGGGAGACCCTGTGCCTTTGCCCAGCCAGTCGCGTGCTCGATCAACGCGCGGCCCAGACCCCGCCGCTGGAAATCGCTGTGCACCGCAAGCTCGGCAATATGGAGATTGCCGCCTATCCGCTCGGCGCTCAGAAAAGCAACAGGCGCATCATGCTCGCTTGCCACCACCCATGAGGTCCCGTTTGCAATCGTTTCCCGATGAAACGCGGCGGACAAAACCGCGCCACTCGCTAGCCAGGAAAGCTCGGGCAATGCCAGAAAAACCGCGCCAGCGGACCGCTCGATAGCCGGCAATAACCCGGCATCATCAAGCCTCGCGGATCTGATTGAAAATCTTGTATGCGCTGACATCATTGCCGGTTGATCCTGGCGGCAGGACGCCATCATCTCATCTGCAAACTACAGGTGTCTTTGTAGAATGAGCAATGGTTGGGCATTCGCTCGCTGGTATCGAAATTCAACGGTTGTGACACCGTTGGAGCGACCGCCGGGCGTGCATACGACCTGCGTCGTGGCCCGACCCGGGTGCGGGTGTTCTTTCTAGCCAGCATGGCGAACACCCTCACCGGCCGCGCTGGCGCGGGAGTCGGCTTTCCCGCTGGCGATAAAGGCCATCGACACACACCTTGACCGGAATCGATTCCGGCCCCGGTTCACTCCGCTGCGACGGCTGCATCCAATGCCCGCGCCGCCCGCCACAACTTTTCGATCGTTGCCGGCATTTCGATCTGGGTGCCATCCAGCGCATCGATGATGGCGTTCATGATCGATGGCATGGCGCCGATGGTGCCGGCTTCGCCGCAGCCCTTGACGCCTAACGGATTGGTCGGGCTGGGCGTGCCGAGCGTATCGAAACCGATGGCGGCGGGCATGTCGTCGGCGCGCGGCACGCCATAGTCCATGAAGCTGCCGGTGACGAGCTGGCCATCATCGGTGTAGACAATGTCTTCGAGCAACGCCTGGCCCAACCCTTGCGCGACGCCGCCGTGGATCTGGCCTTCGACCAGCATCGGATTGACCAGCTTGCCAAAATCATCGACCAGCGAATAGCGGTTGACGGTGACTTTGCCGGTAGCGGGGTCGAGCGCGATTTCAGCGATATGGCAGCCGTTCGGAAAGGTCGGCGCTGGCTTTCCGGTCGTGTATTTGCTGCGGCCATCGAGCCCGCCGGGGTGGGCAGCGGCGATTTCGGCAAGGCTGCGGGTGGCATTGGTGCCGCGGGCGCGGAACACGCCATCGGCATAGTCGACATCCGTTTCGCCCAGATCGGCCTTGGCGAGTTCGATGCCGCGTTCGATGAGCGCGTCGGCCGATGCCAGCACAGCGCCGCCGCCGAACGCCATCGACCGCGAGCCGCCAGTGCCATGGCCGACTTCGAGCCGGTCGGAATCACCCTGGACGATGCGGATCTGCTCCATATCGAGCCCGAGCTTTTCGCTCAGCACCTGCGCATAGGCGGTTTCATGGCCCTGACCGTTGGATTGGGTGCCGACCGCCATTTCAACCATGCCATCGGCGGCAACGCGCACATCGGCATATTCATCGGTGCCGCCACCGCCGGCGATTTCGACATAATAGGCGATGCCGCGCCCGAGCCTTATGCCCTTTTTCGCTGCTTCGGCCTTGCGTGCGGGGAACCCTGCCCAATCGGCCTGGGCCAGTGCCTTGTCGAGCACCGCCGGGAAATTGCCGATATCAAAGGTCAGCCCGATGCCATTGTCGTGGGGCAGTTCGGCAGGCGTCAGCAGATTGCGGCGGCGGATATCGTCGACGCCAAGCCCCAAAGCGCGGGCGGCGGCCTCGATCAGCCGTTCCATGATGTACGCCGATTCGGGGCGCCCGGCACCGCGATAGGCATCGACGGGCGCTGTATTGGTGACAACGCCATGCACAAGATTGTGGATGGTCGGGATGCGATAGACACCGCCCATTATGCGGCCGCCGGCCAGCGTCTGGATGGCGGGGCCATATTGGGCCTGATAGGCGCCAAGATCGGACCAGGTTTCCACCGCCAGCGCCGTGATCAGGCCATCCTTGTCAAAACCCAGTTGCGCATCGCTGACCATGGCGCGGCCGTGCGTGTCGGTCTGAAAGGCATCGCCGCGCTCGCCGGTCCATTTGACCGGCCGCCCGAGCAATTTCGCCGCGTGCAGCACCAGTGGATATTCGGCATAGATGAATGTCTTCATGCCGAAACCGCCGCCGACATCGCCGGTGACAATGCGCACCTTGTCCATCTCGACCTTCAAGATCGGCCCGGCCAGCATCTGGCGCATGCCGGCAACGCCCTGGCTGCCGGTTGAAAGCGTGAAAACGCCGGTGTCGGCATCATATTCGCCCAGCGCCGCGCGCACTTCCATCGATGTCGGGGCGACGCGGTTCTGAACGATCCGCAGCCTCGTGACATGCGCCGAGGCCGCCAGCGCCGCCTTGTTGGCATCGGCATCGCCGACGGCCCAATCGAACAGGCTGTTCGATTTTGATTCGGGCCAGATTTTGGGCGCCCCCGATGCCAGCGCCGCATCGATCGAGGCGACCACCGGCAATTCGGCATAATCGACTTCGATGGCTTCGGTGCCGGCGCGCGCAGCCTCGCGGGTTTCGGCGACGACGAACGCCACGGCATCGCCGACAAAGCGCACGCGATCATTGGCAAGCAGGATACGCGGTGTTTCGAGCGGGGCCGAAAAGGGCACAAGGCAGGGCACCGGGCCATAATCGGCGATATCCGCATAGGTATAGACGGCAACCACACCCGGAATCGCGCGCGCCGCGCTGGTATCGACCGACCGGATTTCGGCATGGCCATAGGGGGACCGCAGGGTGACGCCATACAGCATGCCGTCGCGTTGCAGATCGTCGGTGAAGCGGCCCTGGCCGGTCAGCAACCGCACATCTTCGACTCGCTTGACCGATTGGCCGGCACCGAATTTCATGGCTTCATCTCCCCAAAACAGGCGGCAAGGCCTGTGCGATAATCTGGATAGCGCAATTCGTAACGCAAATCCCGCGTCATCTTGGCATTGGTCACCCTGCGGCACTCACCATAAAAGGCCCGCCCCATGGCCGATAGCTGCGCCTCGGCGAGGCTTTGCAGCGGCGGCAGCGGCAGCCCCAGCAATTCAGCCGCAAAGCCCGTCACCGCCGCCCCCGGCGCCGGTTCGTCGTCGCAGATATTATAAGCACCGGGGTCGCCACGCGACAGGCTGGCGATCATCGCGCCGCTGATATCATCGACATGCACGCGCGAAAACACATGACCGGGCAGGTCGACGCGCGCCACCGGACCCTGGCGCAGGCGATCGAGCGCACTGCGGCCCGGCCCGTAAATGCCGGGCAGGCGGAATACAAAGGCCCGGGGGTGCAGCGCCTGCCAGGCCAGATCGGCGGCCAATCGCCCCGACCGGCGGCCGCGCAAGGCGGCTGTTTCATCGACCCAGGCCCCGCCTGCATCGCCATAGACACCTGTCGAGGAGAGATAGCCGATCCAGCGTGCCGGCGCCGCCGCCAGCGCCGCCGCATGGGCGGTCAGCACCGGATCACTGCCATCCGCTGCCGGCGGCACCGATGACAGGATATGGCTGGCGCTGGCGATAAGCCCGGGTAATTCAGGCGATTCCAGCGTCAGCACCCCCGGGCCCGCGCGCGAGCGCACGGCGCTGACCCGCCCCTCGAACCGTTGTGCAAAGCGCGCCGCCGTATAGCCGAGCCCGAGAACGAGAAGCTGCATGGCATTGTTATGATTGACCGCAAGCGACACCGCAACAACCCGTAAGCTTGCCGCGGGCAAACCCGGCGCTATCATGGTCATGACATCGGCAAGGGGTGCGGTTCATGGCGATCAGCCCGGCAATAATTCACCTCGACGCCGACACGCCTGTCGACGCGCTGATGGTCGTGCTGCGACGCGATGGCGCGGTCATTGTCGATGGTGTCATCAGCGCTGCCGGAATCGCTGCGCTGCACGCCGAAGTGGCGCCTTATATCGCTGCAACGCCGCCCGGCAGCGACAGCTTCACCGGCAATCTGACAACCCGGACCGGCGCCTTGGTGGCGCGATCGCCGCTGACCCGGCCTCTCATCATGCACCCGTTGATCGGCGCTGTGGCGGATGCCCTGTTGCTGCCGTTTTGCGAGCGCTGGCAATTGCATTTGACACAGGTGATCCGCATCATGCCGGGGCAAAAGGCGCAGTTCATCCATCGTGATCGCTGGGCCTGGGGCACGCATCTCGGCCCTGTCGAACCCCAGCTCAACACCATCTGGGCGATTACCGATTTCACGCCCGAAAATGGCGCGACGCAGCTGGTGCCGGGCTCGCTCGACTGGCCGGATGCGCGCAAGCCGGAACCGCATGAAATCGCGCCGGCGACGATGCAAAAGGGATCGGTGCTGATCTACACTGGCGGGGTATTTCATGGCGGCGGTGCCAACAACAGCGACGGCGATCGCATCGGGCTGAACCTGACCTATACGCTCGGCTGGTTGCGGCAGGAGGAAAATCAATATCTGGCCTGCCCGCCCGCCATCGCCCGTGATCTCGATCCCGCCCTGCAGGCGCTGATCGGCTATGCCATGGGCAGCTATGCGCTGGGTTATTATACGCCGCCCTTGCCGCCGGGGGCCGGCCCCGAATCGGTCGGGCCGGAATGGGCTTTGGGCCGGGGCAGCGGCGAAACCTCGATCGGCGACGCAACGCTGCTGGCCGCGATCACGGCAAAAACCAGCAGTCGATGAGGGAAAAAGCTGGCCAGGGCTTCAGCCCGGCATGATTTCAATCAGTTCCAGATTGGTCTGCCAGCGCGGCCAGGGCAGTTCCAGCCGCCAATGATCTGGCCCGATGGCGCGGAGCACGCCGACCTGATCGCGATCGGGATCGGCACCATAATGGATCATGGCGTTTTCGCCGGTCAGCGCCACGCCGCCCAGAAACACCATGCGATCTCGGTCGGGATAAAGCGTGCCGCCGATGCGCTGCCGTCCCGAAGCCTGTTCAAACCATAAATGGCCTTTGTTCAGAACGATCCGGCAAGGCGTCGCATCGCCGATGTTGACCATCGTGCCGGGCGCCGCGCTGGCATTGCCGCCGATATCGCGCTTGCCGATCTTGATACTGCGGCAGCGAAAATTGCCCGCCGTCGGCAGCGCCGCCTTGATCGCGCCATCGGCACTGGCCAGCGGCCCCAACGCCTGCAACGTGCCAAGCTCGCCGGCTGCCCTGGCCTCGTTCAGCGCATGCGTCCAGGCGCCCCACAGCCCTGCCAGCCGGGTGCGGTCGGCTGCCTCGACCACCGTCTGCCAGACGGTTGCGGGCTTTGCCGCCGGCAGCAGCGCGAGCAAAAAAATGATCGCAAGGCGCTTCATTGGCCAAGCATCGCGCGCACGAAGGCCGCAATCCCCAATTGCCGCGAACGCCGCAGCCGCTCGGCTTCAAGGATGGTTTTCAGCCGGGCAAAACACAGCGCGATATCGTCATTGACCAGCACATAATCATAGGCGTCCCAATGCCGGACTTCTTCAAGCGCGCCGGCCATGCGGGCTGCGATGACCGTCGGATCGTCGGTCGCCCGCGCCAGCAACCGCCGTTCCAGCTCGGCAAGATCGGGTGGCAGGATGAAAATGCGCACCAGATCGCGTGAGGTGTCGGTCTGGCCAAGCTGCTGGGTGCCCTGCCAATCGATATCGAACAGCACGTCGCGGCCGGCATGCAAGGCCGTTTCAACCGCGTCGCGCGGCGTGCCATAGCGATGGCCAAAGACCGTCGCCCATTCCAGTAATTCTTCATTGGCGATCATCGCGGCAAAGCGTTCAGGCGAGACAAAATAATAATCGACACCGTCCTCTTCGCCCGGGCGTGGCGGCCGGGTCGTTGCCGATATCGACAAGGTGATCCCGGCGTCTTCGGCGAGCAGGCGGCGCGACAGGGTCGTCTTGCCCGCCCCCGATGGCGATGACAGGACGAACATCAGGCCGCGACGCGGCGGGTGGGCGATGGCGGAACGAGCGGTCATGGGCGGTGGTACGAAACTCTTGTAACGGGTTGCAATCGGCATCGACCCGCGTGCCGACACTTTCGCGACGGATACTGGCGGGTCAGGGGGCCGGCGTCGCGCAACGGGCCGTCAATTGCCGATCATCGCTTCGGGCCGCACCAGCGCCCGAAAGCGTGCCGCGTCGATCAGGCCCAGCGCCAGCCCCGCCTCTAGCAGGGAGCTTCCGTCATGATGGGCTTTCTTGGCGATGGCGGCGGCATTGTCATAACCGATTTCGGGCGCCAGCGCCGTCACCAGCATCAGCGAGCGTTCGACAAGTTCGGCCAGCCGGGCGCGGTTGGGCGCCATGCCCTCGACGCAGCGCAACCGGAACGAATCGATGGCATCTGACAGCAGCGCTATGCTGCCAAGAATATTATAGGCGATCAATGGCTTGAAGACATTCAGCTGCAAATGGCCCTGCATGGCCCCGATGGTGACGGCATGGGCATTGCCGATCGCCTGCGCACAAACCATGGTCAGGGCCTCGCACTGGGTCGGGTTGACCTTGCCGGGCATGATCGAGCTGCCGGGTTCGTTTTCGGGCAGCGCCAGTTCGCCAAGGCCCGAGCGTGGCCCCGAGCCGAGCAGCCGCAGGTCGTTGCCGATCTTCATCAGCCCGGTTGCGATAGTGGTGAGGACGCCCGCCACCTCCACCATCGTGTCATTGGTGGCCAGCGCCTCGAATTTATTGGGCGCGCTTTCCCAGGGGATGCCGCCGGTGATGCCGGTCAGCGCCGCGATGAAATCCGCAGCGAAACCCGCAGGCGCATTGAGGCCGGTGCCAACCGCCGTGCCGCCC
>JBBRIC010000098.1:0-10321 GCA_038221665.1 Sphingomonadales bacterium | reverse complement strand
ATCAAGCGGCGGGAGGGCGGCAATTTTGAATGGCCCGATACCATGCCGCGGCTGCCGGTGGCGCGCGACGATATCGAAAGTTTCCGCGACGCGGTCCGGGCATTTCAGGACAAGACGCTGAAACCCTTTGGCAGTGCGGTTGGCAAATTGCTGCGATCCCCCGACAATCCGCGCGGGGCGCCCGATATCGTCCTCGAACGCAGCCAGCAGGATACGCTTGGCGTGACGACGGCGCTGGTCAAAGCTTTTACCGGCCGCATCGTCTATGCCGAAGACATGGCCGGCCAGCGCTATAATTTCTACGCGCCCCAGGTCTGGACCCGCCAGCGCCGCATCATCATGCCGACCGCCGAGATTTTGGGCACGCATCTGTGCAACGCCTATGAAGTCACCCGCATGAACGACATGGTGGCGGCCGGTCTGCTCGATATCACCGAACCGACGATGGTGGCATGGTCCGAGCTTCCTGAAGCGCATCAGGCGATGTGGGACAATCGCCATTCCGGGGCGACCTATATCGTCAACCATGCCTTGCCGGCGGCGGGCCTGCGCAGCAAGGATGATCTGTTCGAAGCCTGGGCCGCGATCCCGCCGACCGGCAATCAGGGGGCATGAGCATGGCCGACATTTCAACCGACATCGTTGCAACGACGACGCTTCCCGGGCGGCTGGCGGGGAAGGTGGCGCTGGTCACCGGCGCTGCCGGCAATCTCGGCCAATCCATCGCCCGGCGCTATCTGGCGGAAGGCGCCATCGTGGTGTTTTCCGGCCGTGATCGCGCCCGCACCGATGCCGCTCGCGACGCCGCGGTTGCTTCGATCGGAGTCGATGCTGGCCAGGCTTCTACCGTTGTGATCGATGGCGCCGATGCCGATTCCGTCCGCGCCGGCATTGCCGAAGTCGTCGCCCGCCATGGCCATATCGATATCCTTGTCAACAATGCCGGTTCGGCCGGGCCCAAACAGCCGTTGGAAAACCTGCCGCTCAGCCGCGCCGATCTGACCGCGTTGCAGGAAGCCGGCAGCAGCGACACCGAAACCGTCGGTGATGCCGCCCGCAACATCATGGTCGTTGCCTGGAACATGGTGCGCGCGGCCGCCGCCTCGATGGGCGAAGGCGGCGCCATCATCAATGTCTCGACGATATTTTCGCGCACCCAATATTATGCCCGCGCCGCCTATACGGTGCCAAAGGCGGCGATGAACGCCATGAGCCATGAGATGGCAGCCGAGCTTGGCGGGCGTGGAATCCGGGTCAATCTGCTGTTTCCGGGGCCGATCGCGAGCGAACGCATCCGCACGGTGTTTGCCGCCATGGACGGGCTGCGCGGCGATGAACCGGGCGCCACCGCAACGCATTTTTTCGACCTCATGGCGCTGGAACGCAGCATCGACGGTGCCGCCAGAACCAAGACATTCCCGACGCCGGCCGATATTGCCAACACCTGTGTTTTCCTTGGCTCTGATGAATCGGCGGCGTTCAGCGGCCATAATTTTGAAGTGACCCACGGCATGGCGGTGCGCGAGGAATCGCGATCGACCTATATTTCGCGGCCAACGATGCGCTCGATCGATGGTGGCGGGCTGGGCGTGCTGGTATCGGCCGGATCACAGGTAGACGATGCCATCGCTCTGGCGCGGGTCGAGGCCGATTGCGGTGCCGAAGTGCTGCTGGGCTTTCACGCCAGATCGGCTGCCGAAGATGCAGCGGCGCGGCTGGCCGGCACGCCGCGGATCACGGTGGTGCGGTTCGATCGCCACGAACATGTCCAGATGGACAAGGTGCTGGCGGATTTTACAGCGGCAAAGGCGCCGTTGACGGGCGCCTTGCTGCTGCCGACGCGGGCCGCCGGCTATTTCAGCGGCAAGCTTGGCGATGCCGGCGACGCCCAGATCGAACGCTTTGTCGATGATGAACTGGAAGCAAATATCGCCGTTGCCCGCACGCTCAGCCGATATTGGCGCCGGCAGGATGATCTGTTGCAGGATCCGCGCTTTGTGTTTGTGTCGAACGGCGATGATGGCGCTGGCAATCATTATGCCAATGTGTTGCGCGCCGCGTTGGAGGAACTGATCCGCATCTGGCGCGATGAAAGCGCCGTCGATGCGGCGCACGGCCGCCGTGCCCGCCCGGAATGGGGCAACCAGATCATCCGCTATGGCAATGCCGAAAGCGAAAGCCTGTCCTTTGCCGCCGGTCAGGCCGCGCGCATCCTGTTGAAGGAAAGGAAGATCGAGCCGATCAACCTTTACCTGCCCAGCAGCATCGGCGAAGCCACCGGCGCCAAAAAGGCCATGGTCGGGGCGGCGGAAAACATCACCGGGCTGCATCTGGGCAAGGTCGCGCTGATCACCGGTGGATCGGCGGGCATCGGCGGCCAGGTGGCACGCCTGCTGGCGCTGGCCGGCGCCAAGGTCATGATGGTGGCGCGGCGCGACAGCGAATTGGCGGCGGCGCGGGAGCGGATTGTGGCGGAACTGGAAGACATCGGTTTTTCAGGGGTCGAACGCCGGGTGCGCACGCTCGCCGATATCGATGTCGCCGACATGGCCAGCCTGCAGCGTGCCGTCGATGAAACCATCAAGGCGTTCGGGCGCATCGACTATCTCATCAACAACGCCGGCGTCTCGGGGGCCGAGGAAATGGCCGTCGACATGGACGTAAAGGCCTGGCGCAACACCCAGAATGCCAATCTCATTTCGAATTATGCGCTGATGCACATGGTGGTGCCGATGATGAAGGCCCAGGGTTCAGGCTATATCCTGAACGTTTCAAGTTACTTCGGCGGTGAAAAATATCTGGCGGTCAGCTACCCCAACCGCACGGACTATGCCGTGTCCAAGGCCGGGCAGCGGGCGCTCGTCGAATCGATGGCCCGGCATCTTGGCCCGGAAATCCAGATCAATGCCATCGCGCCCGGGCCTGTCGATGGCGATCGCCTGGCCGGGCTGGGCGGCAAACCGGGGCTGTTTGAACGCCGCGGCCGGCTGATCCTTGAAAACAAGCGGTTGAATGCCGTTCATGCCGCGACCGTCAAGGCGCTGCGCCGCGGCGAAAGTGTCACTGCGATCCTGGGCCGGCTGGCGCGCAACGATACGGTGCAGCTCAGCCATGACCGGCAGGTGCCGCAGGAATTGCGCGATCTGGCGCTGGCCTGCGCCCGGGAAGGCGATGAAAGCTGTTGCTGGGATCGCTATCTGTTGACGCCGGTGTTGGCGACAAAGCTGGTCAAACGCCTGAGGCTGGGTGGTTATTTCCTGGGGAACGACTGGTCGACACGGTCCGACGACGGCTGGCTGTTACGGGTGCCGCCCGATGACCAGCCCTGGTTGCCTGTCGCCCAGATTGGCCGTGAGGCCGCCAAGGTCAGGAACGGCGTGCTGTCGCAATTGCATCTGGGCAAGATGCCGACCGAAACCGATGTCGCACAGGCAACGGTGTTTTTCCTCGCCGATCGCGCCGTTTCGGGGGAAACCTTCATGCCGTCTGGCGGCCTCAACGTCGAACGATCAACCACCGAGCGCGAATTGTTCGGCAGCCCCAAACAGGAACGTCTGGATCAGATGGCGGGCCGGACGGTCTGGCTGATCGGCGAGCATCTCGTTGATTATCTGGCCGAAAGCGCCAGGGCCTTTATCGCCGCCAATGTCGCAAGAATCGTGCTGTTGACGGAGACAGCGGCAGGCGCGGCGGCGCTCGCCGAGGCCATCGATGCGCCGGGCAAGATCGAAACATTGGTGGCGGGCGATGATATCGAAGCCCGGATGGACGCAGCGATCATCGGCTGGGGATATCCCGCCAGCGTGATTTCAACGCCGTTCAGGCCCTTGCCGACAATGTTGTTCGTTGGCGATACGCCGCTGGATGGGGCAGGGTTTGGCGAAGTTGTCGAAACCAAGCTGACTCATCATTTCCGGGTGGCGCGCAAGGTTTCCCTGTTTGATGGCTGCCAATTGGTGCTGGTATCCCCCGATGTGCCCATGGCGGCCGGCAGCAGCACTGGCACAGCCTTTGCCCTTGCCAATTTCATCAAGACGACTCTGCACGCCTTTACCGCTACATTGGCGGTAGAAAACGAACGGCTGGTGCATGATGTGCCGGTCAACCAGATCAACCTGACACGGCGCGTGCGATCGGAAGAACCGCGCAACGCCGCCGAACATGACGAGGAGGTAAAACGCTTTGCCCGCGCCGTGCTGCTAGCCGGGGCGCCGTTGCCGGATGCCGAGGATTCGCGGTATCGGGCGCGGGTTTATCGCGGCATGTCGATCACGGTCTGAGGGCGCAAGGCGGCTCTGCGACACGCCGGTTTGTTTTACCGACGGGCGCTATCATCAAAAACTGGCCCTATCGGTCGCAACGCCGTAAGAGGTCGGACAGTTGTGAGGCGATCAGGGATTTCATGGTGTCCGTTCAGAAAAACAGCCTGCGACGTGATCCGGTCAAAACGGCGCGGAAACTTACGCCAAAGATTGTCGAAAAATGCTGGGGTCGGATGGTTCTCGGGCCGTGGGGCGTTGGGCTCGACGCTGCTGAACCGATCGGCGAAATCATCCATGATTTGCCGGCGACGCATTGCCCCGATCCGGCGCTGTTGCTGAAAACACTGTTTACGGGTGCACAGCTTTCGGTGCAGGTCCATCCGGATGCCGCGGCCGCAAAATCCCATGGCCTGATGCGCGGCAAGGACGAAGCCTGGGTGGTGCTTGCCGCCGAACCGGGCGCCCGCATCGGCCTTGGCCTTGTTGCTGAATCGTCTTCGGATGCCCTGGCGGAAGCGGCGCTCGATGGTTCGATCGTCGCTCTGCTCGATTGGCATGATGTGACGGCCGGTGATGTGTTCTTTACGCCTGCGGGCACGATTCATGCGATCGGTGCCGGGCTGACGCTGTTTGAAATCCAGCAGAATTGCGATGTCACCTGGCGGTTGTTCGATTATGGCCGGGGCCGGCAGCTGCAATTGGCAGAGGCCATGGTCGCGGCCAATCGCAGCCATTGGCAACCCCAGCCGCCGGCCCGCCCCCTCGGTGACAGCCGGACGCTGTTGATCGCCGGCGCCTATTTCATTGTCGAGCAACTGGCACTGGCGGGCACGCATTATTGCGGCGCTGACGCAGCATTGTGGCTGGCGGTGGTTTCCGGCCATGGCCATATCGATGGCGAAAATTTTGCGCCGGGCCAGGTCTGGTATGTCGATGCGCCGGTCACGCTTGCTGGCGATGCCGAGATCATTGTCGCCTATGCGGGTAACAGCATTCACAAAAGACTGTAAAACGACCTGCCGGCGATTTGATCCGGACAAGTTCGAATCACTCTATTCGCGGCGAACCGCGTCCATCGCTGCTTCGGTGACCGGATAACCGCAGCCGGCGGGAATGCTCAGCCACTTCATGCCATCGCGGCTGATGATTTCGGGCTGGATATAGGGTGGCTCGCGGCTTGCGGCGGCCGCCATGATTGCCGCGACGCTGCCATATTGGCCCAGCCTTTGCAGATTGCATTTGGTTGGAAATACCAAAGCTGCCTCGCCACGCGCTTCGCGGTCCAGCACCAGCGCGGCGGTTATCCAATGAATGGCGACGGCTTCATGGCCGTCGGGCGAAATCGCCGCATCGGCGGTTGCAGCCGCATCGGCAAGATAGAATCGCGTATCAAAACGCCGCTTGATCGGCGCTGCCGCAGGCGGTTCCCAGCGCGCAAAGGGCATGAAGCGCGCCGCATCGACACGGTGGCCGAGTGCCGCCAGCATGGCGGCAAAGCTGCACGCCTCATCGGCATCGGGCGCTTCTGACAGGCGGGCGCGGGCAGATGCGAGCGCCGCCGGGTCGGGCGCTGCGCCGCTGGTCAGCAGCACGCCGGTTTCCTCCAGCGCTTCGCGACAACAGGCAATGCGCGCGGCTGCATCAATATCGTCGAGCAACGCAAAGCCAGAGGCCAGATCGGGATTGCGCGCCGTGACCAGATCGGCAGGATCGATACGGCCACCCGGAAATACCAGCGCACCGCCGGCAAAGGCCAGGTTTTCACCGCGCTCGACCATCAGTATCTGAGGCCCATCGGCCGAATCGCGAATAAGGATGACGGTGGCGGCGGGAATACTGGTCATGCGTTGACCTTACGCACGGATTGCAGCGCTTGCACCCCCGATGGCAGCGTCTTGGTGCTTGGAGGCGCGGGGGCAGGGCTGTATAGCGTCGCAAGGATTTCAGGAGTATTTGATGAGCGTTCGTCCGTGGCGTGATATCAGCCGCCGCAAATCCCGCCAGATCATGGTGGGGAAGGTGCCGGTCGGCGGTGATGCGCCGATCGCTGTCCAGTCGATGACCAACACGCTGACATCGGATGCCGCCGCCACCATCGACCAGATTCGCCGCTGCGAGGATGTCGGCGCCGATATCATGCGCGTATCATGCCCCGATGTGGAATCGACCGCCGCGCTGAAAACCATCGTCCGCGCCGTCAAGGTGCCTATCGTTGCCGACATTCATTTCCATTATAAACGCGGTCTGGAAGCGGCTGACGCCGGCGCCGCCTGTTTGCGCATCAACCCCGGCAATATCGGCAGCCAGGCGCGGGTGCGTGAGATCGTCAACGCCGCCAAGGCCAATGGTTGCGCCATCCGCATCGGTGTCAACGCCGGCAGCCTTGAAAAACATCTGCTCGAAAAATACGGCGAACCATGCCCCGAGGCTCTGGTTGAAAGCGCGCTCGAGCATATGAAAATGCTCCAGGATGAAGATTTTCACGACTTCAAGGTGTCGGTAAAGGCCTCGGACGTGTTTCTGGCCGTTGCAGCCTATAATGGCCTTGCCGAAGTCTGTGATTATCCACTGCATCTTGGTATCACCGAAGCTGGCGGCCTGCAGGGCGGCACGGTCAAATCCTCGATCGGGCTCGGGATGCTGCTCTGGGCCGGCATCGGCGATACAATTCGCGTCTCCCTGTCCGCCGATCCGGTCGAAGAGGTGAAAGTTGGCTATCATCTGCTGAAATCGCTCGGCATCAGGGCGCGCGGCGTTCGCGTTGTTTCCTGCCCCAGCTGCGCGCGACAGGGTTTCGATGTGGTCAAAACGGTTGAAACGCTGGAACTGCGGCTGGCCCACATCACGACGCCGCTGTCGCTGTCGGTGCTTGGCTGCGTCGTCAATGGCCCCGGTGAAGCGCGTGAAACCGATATCGGCCTGACCGGCGGCGGCAATGGCCGGCACATGGTGTTTCTGTCGGGCATCACCGACCATGTCATCGAAAGCGAAAAAATGGTCGATCACATCGTCATGCTGGTAGAGAAAAAAGCCGCCGAACTGGAAGCCGAAAAACTGGCGGCAGAAGCGATCGCGGCGGAATGATCGCGGCGCGTGCCATTCGGGCCGGTGCCAGCAAAAATGTCGAGCCAGACCGCCTTGGTTGAAATCCGTGCTGCAACAGCCGCCGATGTTCCACTAATCCGCGCGCTCATCGTCGCGCTGGCGATCTATGAACGGGAACCGGACGCGGTGAAGGCCAGCGAAGCCGATCTTGCCGCCGCACTGTTCGGCGCAAACCCGGTGGCCGAATCCGTGCTGGCCGAAATCGATGGCGAGGCGTTGGGTCTCGCGCTGTTTTTCACCAATTTTTCAACCTGGGCCGGAAAGGCCGGGCTGTATCTGGAAGATTTGTTTGTGGTGCCTGAGGCGCGTGGGGCGGGCATCGGCAAGGCGCTGCTGGTGCATCTGGCGGGTCTGGCCGTGGCACGTGGCTATGCCAGATTTGAATGGTCGGTGCTCGACTGGAATGCACCGGCCATCGGTTTTTATGAAAGGCTGGGCGCGCGGGCGCAGGATGACTGGACAGTAATGCGCCTCAGCGGCGACGCGCTGGCCGCGTTGGCGCGTGGCTGAGGCTGTGATAGATCGCACCGCTGTGTCCGGATTTGCAGCAGGACAGTGATATCAGGATCGTCCGGGGGGACAGCGTGGAAACCATCGAAACCGATTATCTGATCATCGGCGCCGGCGCTGTCGGGCTGGCCTTTGCCGATACGATGCTGGCTGAAAGCGACGCCAGCATCACCATCGTCGATCGGCACGGCAAACCCGGTGGCCATTGGAATGATGCCTATGGCTTTGTCGCGCTGCACCAGCCATCGGAATTTTATGGCGTGCCATCGCTGCCACTTGGATCGGGGCAGATCGACCGCGACGGTTTCAACGCCGGGATGCACGAACTCGCATCGGGCACCGAGGTGCTGCACTATCTGGACAGGGTGATGCGCCGTCGGCTGTTGCCCAGCGGGCGCGTCCGCTATCTGCCGATGACCGACCATTGCGGTGACGGGCAGGTGACATCGCTGTTGACCGGCGCGGAAACCCGCGTCGATGTGCGCCGCCGCATCGTCGATGCCACCTATTATGGCGTCAGTGTGCCATCGACCCATGTACCAAAATTCCGCATCGGCGACGGCGTGCGGCTGGTGACGCCCAATGCCTTGCCCCATCTATGGAAAACTCCCGATTTGCGGCCGTCGCAGTTTACGATCGTGGGCGCCGGCAAGACCGCCATGGACAGCATCGTCTGGCTGATCGCCAATGATGTGCCGCCCGAGGCCATTCGCTGGATCGTGCCGCGCGACAGCTGGCTGCTCAACCGTCGCTGCGTGCAACCGGGCGATGATTATTTCTTTGATACAATCGGCGGCTTTGCGGCCCAGGCCGAAGCGGCGGCAGTGGCGCATGACGCCCATGATCTGTTCGAACGTTTCGAAGCCGCCGGCGTCGCCATCCGCGTCGATTGCACGATCCAGCCGCAAATGTACCATTATGCGATTATCTCCGAAGGCGAGATCGAACAGTTGCGGCGCATTTCCGACGTGGTCCGGCTTGGCCGCGTCGAAGCGCTGGAGGCGGATCGGATCATCCTTCAACAAGGTGTGCTGCCGGTTCTGCCGGGGACGCTGTTTGTCGATTGTTCGGCCTCGGCGGCGCTGCCCAGGCCGATAGTGCCGGTATTTCAGGATAATCGCATCGTGCTGCAGATGCTGCGCACGCCGCTGGTGACATTCAATGCTGCGCTGGTTGCCTGGGTGGAGGCCAATGTCGATGGCGATGCGGCGCGCAATGCGCTTTGTACGCCCTCTGTCTTTCCGGACCGGATCGAAGATTTCCCGGCGGCGTTTCTGGGTAATATGATCAATCAGGTGGCGTGGGATCAGAATCCCGCGTTGAAGGCATGGATCGGCGATTGCCGGCTGGATGCTGCGGCCCGGGTTGTAACGGCTGCAATTGCCTCGGGTGATCCGGCCAAGCTTTCGGTGCTCGGTCGAATCGGCCAGGCGATGATGCCGGCCGCTGCAAATTTGCAGCGTTTGGCCAGGCGCTAGCGACACAATCGACTTGGGCGACAGGGCCGGAAACCCCGGCACATCGACCTGTCATGATTTCAGGGTTATGATCGTGCCATGGCCACCCAGATCCGTCCCCAGCCCCAGCCGGCAACCAGCATCGCACGCTATTTCAACCGCGAAATATCCTGGCTGGCCTTCAATGACCGTGTGCTCGAGGAAGCCACCAACCATCAGCATCCCTTGCTGGAACGGCTGCGATTCCTGTCGATTTCGGGCAATAACCTCGATGAATTCTATATGGTGCGGGTCGCTGGCCTGCGCGGTCAGGTGAGCGCCGGCATCGACACGCGCAGCCCCGAGGGCATGACGCCGGCGCAGCAGCTCGCCGCCATTGCCGACCGCGCCGACCGGCTGATGGAAAATCAGCAGCGGGTCTGGGGCGACATCGTCAGCGAACTGGCGAAGGCGGATTTCGATGTCATCACCGCCGATCGGCTGCGTGCCGATGAACGCGCCTGGCTGGAAAAACATTTTCTCGACCGGATTTTTCCGGTGCTGACGCCGCAGGCCATCGACCCCGCCCACCCGTTTCCGTTCATCCCCAACAAGGGTTTTTCGCTGATCCTTGAATTGCGCCGGCAATCGGACGAAGAACTGCTCCGCGCCCTGCTGATGTTGCCCTTGATGCTGCCGCGTTTCATCCGGATTCCGGGCCGCGCCATCCGCTACATCAGCCTTGAAAACACTATCCGGGCGTTTTTCGGGCAATTATTTCCAGGCTATGACCTGATCGGCGATGGCGCCTTTCGAGTCATCCGCGACAGCGATATCGAGGTCGAGGAAGAAGCCGAAGATCTGGTGCTGTTTTACCAGACGGCCCTGAAACGCCGCCGCCGGGGTGAAGTCATCCGGCTGAAAATCGAGATCGAAACCCCGCCCGATCTTTATGCGCTGGTGCAGGCGGCACTGGGGGTGGGGGAGCGGGATACGACCAGCGTGGCC
>JBBRIC010000097.1:0-10353 GCA_038221665.1 Sphingomonadales bacterium | reverse complement strand
GTTGTCTGGGCCGGCATCTGGAATTTTCTGGGCGTGCTGGCGGCCTCGGGCGCGGTGGCCTTTGGTATCATTCAGCTTTTGCCCGTAGAACTGATCCTGCAGGCCGGCCAGACGGCGGGCTTCGCGATGGTGTTTGCGCTGTTGCTGGCTGCGATCATCTGGAACCTTGGCACCTGGTATCTGGGGCTGCCGTCGTCATCGTCGCACACGTTGATCGGGTCGATCATCGGCGTCGGGCTTGCCAATCAGTTGATGCATTATGCCAGCGGCACCTCGGGCGTCGATTGGAGCAAGGCCCGGGATATCGGCATGTCGCTGTTGATTTCGCCATTGCTCGGCTTTGCCATTGCCGGCGGCTTGTTGCTGCTGCTGAAACGCCTGGTCCGGGTGCCGGCGCTGTATCGTGCGCCCGATGGTGACACGCCGCCGCCGCTGTGGATTCGCGGCCTGTTGATCCTGACTTGCACGTTGGTGTCGTTTTTCCATGGCTCCAACGATGGCCAGAAAGGCATGGGGCTGGTGATGCTGATCCTGATCGGCGCCGTGCCAGCCGCCTATGCCATCAACCGCGATATTTCGAGCCCTCAGCTGGTCGCCTTTGCGGAGACCGCAGGCGCCGCCGCGACGACGCTCGATGGCTATGGCCAGGGAGTGGCGACCCCCGCAGCGCCGCGTGATGCCGTGACCAATTATCTCCAGACGCGCAAATTGGAGCCAGCGACGATTCCCGCCATCGCCGGCATGATCCGCAGCATCGATGCGCGGGCTCGCGAAGTGGCGACACGCGGCAACGGCGTGACGACCATGGTGCCGACCGAAATCAGCCAGTTTCGGGCCGACCTATACCTGACCTCCGAAGCGCTGCGGGTCGTCCAGAAAAACGGCAAGACAAAGTTCAGCGACGCCAGCAAATCGACGTTGAAGGCGTTCAACAGCGGCATCGACAAGGCGACGCGCTACATCCCGGTCTGGGTCAAGGTCGTCATCGCACTGGCGCTTGGCCTTGGCACCATGGTCGGCTGGAAACGCATCGTCATCACGGTGGGCGAAAAAATCGGCAAGACGCATCTGACCTATGCGCAGGGGGCATCGGCGGAAATCACCGCAGCGGCGATGATCGGCGTCGCCGATGGCCTTGGTCTGCCGGTATCGACCACGCATGTGCTGTCATCAGGGGTTGCCGGCACGATGGCGGCCAATGGCTCGGGGCTGCAGATGAACACGGTGCGCAGCCTTGCGGCGGCCTGGGTGCTGACCCTGCCGGCTTCGATGCTGTTGTCGGGCGGGTTGTTTTATTTGTTCACGCTGCTGTTCTAGGCCGGTTGTCGCGTCGCTGGCGGCTGGTGACAATCCGCTGCCAAAGCGCTAACGACCGCCATCAATGCCTGACGCCGCCCCCTGTAATGATGATCTGCGTTTCGGGTTTGACCGCCGGGTCGTGTTGCCGGGGCCGTTTGCGCTGGTTTCGGGGCAAAGCCTGTCGCAGCTTGAAATAGCCTATGAAACCTATGGCAGGCTGGCGGGCGATGGCAGCAACGCCATCCTCGTCTGCCATGCCCTGACCATGGACCAATATGTCGCCGGCCAGAATCCGCGCACCGGGAAACCCGGCTGGTGGCCGCGGCTTGTCGGCCCCGGCAAACCCATCGACCCCGACCGGCATTTCATCATCTGTTCCAATGTACTTGGTGGCTGCAGCGGCTCGACAGGCCCTGCCAGCGTCGATCCCGCCACGGGCGCGCCCTATGCCATGGCCTTTCCGGTCATCTCCATCCGCGACATGGTCAATGCCCAGGCGCTGTTGCTCGACCATCTTGGGGTCGGCAGGCTCGCTGCCATCATCGGCGGTTCGATGGGCGGCATGCAGGCGCTGGATTGGGCGGTGGCCTGGCCGGATCGGGTGGAATCGGTGATCGCGATCGCCGCAGCGGCACGCCATTCGGCCCAGAATATTGCCTTTCACGAAGTCGGTCGCCAGGCGATCATGGCCGATCCTTCGTGGAAATCGGGGCAATATCCGGCCGAGGCGCCGCCCGCCGCGGGCTTGGCTGTGGCGCGCATGGCGGCCCATATAACCTATCTGTCAGAGGCCGGGTTGACCGAGCGTTTTGGCCGGCGTCTGCAGAACCGCGAGGCGCTGGGCTTTGGTTTCGATGCTGAATTCCAGGTCGAATCCTATCTGCGGCATCAGGGACTGGCGTTTGTCGAACGCTTTGATGCCAATTCCTATCTTTATATCACCCGAGCGCTGGATTATTTCGATCTGGCGGCGGCGCACGACGGGTCGCTGGCCGGGGCCTTTGCCGGCACCAAGGCGCGCTTTGCGATCATCAGCTTCACCAGCGACTGGCTTTATCCAACGGCGGAATCGCGGCGCATCGTCCGCGCCCTTAATGCTGCCGGCGCGCGCGTCAGCTTTGTTGAGCTTGAAAGCCCTTTTGGCCATGATGCGTTTCTGCTGGAGGCGCCCGAGATGAACCGGGTCGTCGATGGTTTTTTGCGGGCCGGCGGATGATCGCCGCTACGCCTCGCCTGCGGCCCGATCTCGCTGCCATCGCCGATGTGGTACCATGGGGCGCGCGGGTGCTCGATATCGGCTGTGGCGATGGCGCGCTGCTGGCCTTTCTGCGCGATCAAAAGGCGGTCGACGCGCGCGGCATCGATGTCGCAGCGGCCAATGTCGCGACGGCGGTGACGCGCGGGCTGTCGGTCGTGCAGGGCGATGCCGATATCGATCTGCCGGATTATCCCGATGATGGTTTTGACATGGCGATCCTGTCAGACACGCTGCAGGCCGTGCGCGCCCCTGCGGACGTGCTGGCGCAATTGCTTCGCATCGCCCGGCGTGCCGTTGTCAGCTTTCCCAATTTTGGCCATTGGCGGGTGCGGGCGTCGCTGGTGCTGGGCGGCCGCATGCCGGTGACGCGCAATCTGCCCGTAAGCTGGCATGAAACCAGCAATATCCATCTTTGCACCATCGATGATTTCCGGGCGCTGGCCGCCGCCCGGGGCTATCATATCGAGGCGGAAACCTATCTGTCGGGCGGCGTCCGCCAATCGGCGCTGCTGCCCAATCTGTTTGCCGAACAGGCGGTGTTCGTGCTGGCGCGGCGATGAACCGCATCGCTGCATCTGCGATCCTGGGCGACCGAAACTGATGCTCGCCCGCCGTTTCCTCTGGATCATCGCGATCATCACCATGATCGTTCTGGCAGCGGCCTTTGCCTATCGATTGTTCGGCGAACAATTGTTGCGGGTGGCTCTGGTGCCAGGGCAGGCGTTTGTGGCGCCGCCGCCGGCCACCACACCCGATTATCGGCTGGCAGCGAATTGGGCGGCGCGGCCCGATCTGCCGGGCGATGCGGCACGCTGGGCACCGGCTGGCTATGCAGCGGCGCCGCGGCCCGGGGTGGCGCTTTTCTATGTGCTGCCAACAACCGCCTTTGATCGCAATCGCTGGAATGCAGCAGTCGACGATGCGGAAGTCAAGAAGCGTTCCGATATGTTTTTGAAGGGTCAGGCAAGTATCTTCAACGGCGTTGCTGCGATCTGGGCGCCGCGCTATCGTCAGGCGACGTTCGGTGCTTTTTTGACCGACAAGCCCGATGCGCAACGGGCGCTGGCGCTGGCCTATGGCGATGTGGCGGCGGCGTTTGCGGTGTTTGTCGCAGGCCAGCCCGTGACGGGCCCGATCATTCTGGCCGGCCACAGCCAGGGATCGGTGCACCTGCTGCGCCTGTTGCAGGCACAGATTGCCGGCACGCCGCTGGCCGCCCGTATCGTTGCCGTCTATGTCCCGGGCTGGCCGATATCGGAGACGGCGGACCTGCCGGCGCTGGGCCTGCCGGCCTGTGCGGCGGCCGACCAGACCGGCTGCATCATGGCCTGGCAAAGTTTTGCGCGGCCGGCGGATGCTGGTGTTTTGCGTCAGGCGCTGTTCGATGGCAGCACCGGCCTGACCGGCAAGGCGCGCCGCGGGACCGCCATTCTGTGCACCAATCCTTTAAGCGGCAAGGTCGACACGGCGGCCGTGCCGGCCAGCGCCAATATGGGGTCATTGGTGCCGAACAGTGATTTCAGCGGCGGTGCCCTGGTTGCAAAGGGTATCGGCGCCCGCTGCCTTGCGTCGGGCATTCTCGATATCGGCGATCCGCCGGCGGGCTTTACCAGTTTCGTGCTGCCCGGCAATAATTACCATGTTTATGATTTCCCGCTGTTCTGGGCGAATTTGCGTGCCGATGTGGAACGCCGGGTCGGGGCCTTTGGGGCGCCGGCGCCAGACCATCAGAGCCTCGATTGATCACCGCCGGCGTTGCCGATTTCGCCGTGGCGCTGCCCGACGGCGGCCGGCTGGCGGGGCTCGATGCCGGCACCAGGACCATCGGCCTTGCGACCTGCGATGCCGGCTGGAGCTTTGCGTCGGCGCATTCGACCCTGGCGCGCAGCAAATTTGCTGCCGATCTGGCGCAATTGCGGCAGTTCATTGCCGCCGAACGCATCGCCGGGCTGGTGCTGGGCCTGCCGCTCAACATGGATGGCAGCGATTCGTCGCGCACCCAGTCGATCCGGCAATTGGCTCGCAATCTGGGCGTGCTCAACCTGCCGTTGCTGCTCTGGGATGAACGCTGGAGCACCCAGGCGGTCGAACGCGCGATGATCGCCGAAGACCTGTCGCGCCGCAGCCGCGCCGCCCGCGTCGACCGGCTGGCGGCGGCTTATATTCTGCAAGGCGCCATCGACGCGCTGACCCGGCCACCCGGCCATTTGTAACCCGATGCCGCAGCGACGCGAAAACCACTTGGCAAACAATGCCTGCGTCACAATCTAGCAGCAATCAAAAAGCCGTGAATTGGGAAGGAACCGTATGACGATGACCCGCGACCTGAACGCCGCCCAGCATGCAGTGCTGCGCGATCATGGCACCGAACGGCCTTTCACCAGTCCGTTGAACGATGAAAAACGCGACGGTGATTTTCGCTGTGCCGGCTGTGGCACGATCGTTTATCAATCCGATGCAAAGTATGACAGCGGTTCAGGCTGGCCAAGTTTCTGGGCGGCGGTGCCGGGCGCCACGGCGACGACCGTCGATACCAACTTTGGAATGACCCGCACCGAAGTCCATTGCGCCACTTGCCAGGGGCATCTGGGCCATATCTTTCCCGACGGCCCCCGCCCGACCGGGCAACGCCATTGCATCAATGGCGTTTCACTGGAGTTTGCAGCGAAGGCTTGACGGGCTGCATGTAATTTCACCCGTCGCACCGGGTCAATACCGGGATGACGAGTTTGGTGCTGCCAGCCGCTTCAGGCAGTTGCGGTTTTGGCGATCCGCGCGCAGTTTGGCGGCATGATCCTGTTCCTTGCCGTCCTCGCTGCCGCCAGCCCCGCCGAGATCGCCGCTGCCGCGCCGCCGTCCGCGTGGCGCGCGATTGCGCCCGAAAATCTGCTTCTGGTCGAAAGCCGGCGCGGCACCATGTTCATCGAACTGGCGCCGGATTTCGCGCCGGCGCATATCGCTGCGATCCGCGCGCTGGTTGCCTCCGGGCGCTTTGATGGCGGCGCGGTCACCCGGGTGCAGGATAATTATGTCGTCCAATGGGCCGCGCGGCCCGATGCTGCAAAAACCTTGACGGCCAGCGGTGCCGCAGCCGTCGCCGGTGGCGGCACTGCCACCCCGGGCGGGGTGCCGGTCGGCAGAGGTCCTGGCCCGGCAACCAAATCCGATCCGCTGCCGGCCGAATATGAACGCAGCGCCAGCGGGCTGGCCGTCACGCCGCTCGGGTCGCCGGACAGCTATGCGCCATCGGGTTTCTGGCGTGGCTGGCCGGTGGCGATGGATGCAAAGACCGGCAGCGTCTGGCTCAGCCATTGCTATGGCAGCGTCGGCGTTGGCCGCGACAACCCACCGGATACGGGCGATGGCAGCGAACTTTATGCCGTCATCGGCCATGGACCGCGCCATCTCGACCGCAATATCACGCTGGTTGGCCGCGTTGTCGCCGGCATCAGCGATTATTCCAGTCTGCCGCGCGGCACGGCAGAGCTTGGCTTTTACAAGACGCCCGCCGAACAGACGGTTATCGCGCGGGCCCGTTTTGCCGGCCATGCCGACCCTCGCTTCGAGGTGATGGATACCGCCAGCGCCAGCTTTGCCGATTATCTGAAGGCGCGCGCCAACCGCACAGGTTTTTTCGTGCGTGCCGCAGGCGCCACCGATCTTTGCAACGTCCAGGTGCCGGTGCGTCGATTCCCATGACGATCGTTATCAAGCTGTTGCGTGCCGAGGAATGGGCGGCTTTTTCGGCGGCCGGGGTGTTTGCAGGGTCTGCGGACGATCTGCGCGATGGCTTTATTCATCTATCGACGCCCGAGCAGGTGGCGGGCACGGCGACGAAATGGTTTGGCGGTCTGTCGGGCGTGATGGCAGTGAAATTCGACGTGGCGGCGTTGGGGACGGCGCTGCGCTGGGAGCCGGCGCGCGGCGGCATGCTGTTCCCGCATCTGTATCGCCCGTTCGAGCGGCAGGATATGGTCGCCGCCGCGCCCTATCCCGCCCCGGCGACCTGATCCCGTCGGCCGTTACGCCTGCCGCTGCGCCGCCTTGGCGCGCAAAAACCCATCCCGCTGCTGCAATCGCGCCCAATAGGCCCGCAGCCCCGCGCCGACCTGATCCAGATGGCCCAGCGTTTCGGCAAACAGCAACGCATAGCCAACCGACACATCGGCAACGGTGAATCGCCCGGCGCACAACCAGTCACGGCCGTCCGCCAATGCCTGTTCCGCCAATATGGTGCGGGCGATGAACCATTTCAGATAATCCGCTGCCACTTTGGGGTTGCGGTTTTCAGGCTTTTCAAGCTGCAGATAGCGAAACACCAGGGTCTGCGGAAAGGTCAGCGTCGCTTCGCCATGGTGCAGCCAGTTCAGCCAGGCGCCGAAATCAGCCTCCGCAGGCGCGACCGCCAGCGTGCCAGCGCCGTGTTTCACCGCCAGATATTCGCAGATCGCAGCGCTTTCGGTCATTTTCGCCGGGCCATCCTCGAAATAGGGAATAGTGCCGAGCGGGTTTGTCGCAAGATAATCGGCCTGCCGCCAGCGCGGCGGAAATGGCAAAGTTATAAGGTCATAGGGCAGCCCCAGTTCCTCCAGCGTCCAGAGCACGCGAAAAGACCGGGCGTCGTTACAATGCCAGAGTTTCACGCACATCTCCCCCATTATGGCCAGCCATTCATCATCGCTTCACCCGGGCGCGGCAATGGGGGAATCGTGATTGGCAGGGAAAGATGATGGCTTTTTTGCGCAAGGCGACAGCGGCTGTGGCGATCGCAATGGCCAGCTTGGCATCGGCGCAAATCCCCGCTGTCGATATGTCGCCGGTCACCCGCGTCGTGCCAGCCAGCGAGGCGCAACTGTCGCTATCCTATGCGCCGATCGTCAAGCTGGCGGCGCCGGCGGTGGTCAATGTCTATTCGGCGCGGGTCGACCGGTCGCGGCCCAATGTCATGGAACAGTATATGCAGCAATTTGGCGGCAGCGGCGCCGGCCAGCCGCGCGTGCAGCAATCGCTTGGATCGGGGGTGATCGTTGCCGCCAATGGCCTCATCATCACCAACAATCCTGTCGTTGCCGGTGCCGACCAGATTCTGGTGGCGCTGGCTGACCGGCGCGAATTCCCGGCAACCTTGGTTTTTGCCGACGCCAGGCTCGATCTGGCATTGCTGCGCATCGATACCAAGGGCGCGGCCCTGCCGGTCATCCGCATGGCCGACAGCGACCGGGCCGAGGTCGGCGATGTCACCATCGCCATCGGCAATCCCTTTGGCGTTGGCCAGACCGTGACCACGGGCATTGTCTCGGCCGTGGCGCGCACCGGCATCGGCGTTTCGGACTGGCAGTTTTTCATCCAGACGGATGCCGCCATCAATCCCGGCAATTCGGGGGGTGCGCTGCTGGATGGCCAGGGCCGGCTGATCGGCATCAATTCGGCAATTTTTTCGCGCGATGGCGGCTCCAACGGCATCGGCTTTGCGATTCCATCGAACATGGTCCGGGTATTTCTTGCGGCGGCCGAAAAAGGCAAGCTGGTATCGGGCTGGATCGGCGTTGAAGGGGAGCCATTGTCGGCCGAAAGCGCACGGCTGGCCGGGCTTGATCGCCCCGGTGGCCTGCTCGTCACCGGCGTTGTGCCGGGCAGCCCGGGCGCCATGGCCGGGATCAGGATCGGCGATGTGCTGCGCAGCGTCGATGGCAAGGAAGTCGCCGATGGCGGCCAGCTGCGCTATTCCCTCGCCACAGTCGGCGTCGGTAAATCCCTGCCGGTCGCGCTCATCCGCGCCGGCCGGGAACAACAGGTGCTGGTAACGCTCGCCACCCCACCCGAAAAGCCGCTGCGCCAGCTTACTCCCATCACCAGCCAGTCGATCCTGATCGGCATCACCATCGCCAATCTGTCGCCGGCCTATGCACAGGAACTGGGCGCGGGCCTGCCCGAGGCAGGCGTAGTGGTTGTCGAAATCAAGGGCGCGGCGCCGGCGGCGCGTTTCGGGTTCTTGCGGCCCGGCGATCTGATCGAGGCGGTCAACGGCCAGCCCGTCAAGACCGTCGCGGACGTTGCGGCGCTGGCCGCCAGGGGTGCGACGTCCCTGCGCTTTAGCCGCGGCAGCCAACGCGCCGAATGCGGTGTGACGCAGACGGGGCAGATTGCCTGTCGCAGCTGAAGCGCTTTCAGCGACGCTGAAGCGCTGCTGCACGGCGCGCTTGCCCCAACGCGTCACGCTTGCCATATCTTGGCCATGGTATCCCCTGATATCGATGCGTTGACGATGGCGCTGGCGCGCCTGCCGGGGCTTGGGCCGCGTTCGGCGCGGCGTGCGGTGCTGCACCTCATCAAGAAACGCGAAACGCAGCTCGGCCCCTTGATTGCGGCGCTGGCGGCGGTTGAGCGCAACCTTGTCACTTGCGCGGTTTGCGGCAACGTCGATACGCGCGACCCTTGCGCTGTCTGCGCCGATCCGCGCCGGGACCCCGCGAGCCTTTGTGTCGTTGAAGATGTCGCCGATCTTTGGGCGCTCGACAGGGCGCGGCTGTTTTCTGGGCGCTATCATGTGCTCGGCGGTAAATTATCGGCGCTGGACGGCATTGGCCCCGAAGACCTCTCGATCGATGCGCTGGTAGCGCGCGTCGCCGCCGGTGGCATCGGCGAGGTCGTGCTGGCGATGAATGCGACGCTGGAAGGCCAGACCACCATGCATTATGTCGCCGAACGGCTGGCGGGGCTTGGCGTGCGCGTCATGCAACTGGCGCAAGGGCTGCCCGTTGGCGGGGAGCTTGATTTTCTTGATGAAGGCACGCTGGCGCTGGCGTTGCGGGCCCGCCGGCTGGTCGAATAGCCGGCGGCTTTCTTGACCGGCGGCAGCGGCCACCCTATTTCAACGCCATGGCCATACTTCAGATCATCGAAACTCCCGACGTGCGGCTGCGCGAAATATCGAAACCGTTAGGCAAAGTAACCGATGCGCATCGCGCGCTGATCGCCGACATGTTCGAAACCATGTATGCAGCGCCCGGCATCGGGCTGGCCGCGATCCAGGTTGGCGTTGCCGAGCGCATATTGGTGATCGACCTGCAACGCCCCGAAAACCCAGACGCGCCCGAGCCGGCCAATGACGAAGACGCCAAAAAAATCAAATGGATCAAGGACCCAAGGGTTTTCATCAACCCTGTCGTGACGTGGGAATCGGAAGACCTTGCCATCTATAACGAAGGCTGTCTGTCGGTCCCCGAAATGTACGCCGACGTCAATCGCCCGGCCCGCATCCGCGCCACCTGGCTCGATGCACAGGGCACAGCCCATGATGAAGAAATCGACGGCCTGCTGGCGACCTGCCTGCAGCATGAAATGGACCATTTGAACGGCGTGCTGTTCATCGATCATCTATCGAAGCTGAAGCGCGATATGCTGCTGAAAAAACTGGAAAAGACCCGGCGGTCGAAGGCGGCCTGAGCTATTTCGCCGGGTGCGCCCTGGCCCAGCGGGCATCGAGGCGCGCCTGCAAATCCTTATCGCCGCGACTGACAAGGGTCATGCCCTCCATGACCGGAGCATCGCTTTGTAAAAAGCGCGATCGCCAGCCGTGGCCGATGTCATAAATGGCGCTGTCCTCACGCGGTGTGCCGTCATCGAGGTAATGCGTCGTGACGGCGATGGGCAGCCGGGCCTTGCCGCCATTTTTGCTATCGCGCACAGCCCTGGCCAGCGCCGATTCAAACCAGCCGGCTTCGATCCGGGGATTGCCGATCGTATCGACGGGGTCGATTGCCAGCGCGCCTGGGAATGAAATCGTCTGGGTCTGG
>JBBRIC010000096.1:0-10428 GCA_038221665.1 Sphingomonadales bacterium | reverse complement strand
GAGCGATGCTCGGTGTAATAAGAATTATTGTTACAGGTGGGCTCTTCGTCCCGTTGGACGAAGTATTCAGGTTTCTGCGGAACGAGATTGCTCGATCGATTGCTGAACGATTTTTGGCTATCGATAACTCTGAGCTGATTGATTCAGGTCGCCGCCTATTAATGAATGATGATTCCGACTGGGCGGTCGATATAAAATATTATCCTCAGACTGCTTCAAAATATTCTGTTGATGATGACCCCGACACGTTGGTTTTTCACGAAGCTTACGACGAGTTCCGACAGCCACCATTTTTATTTGCTGACGAGGGTTCGCTTTCACGCGAGGTTTCGAAATTTTTGTTTGACCGTCTACGTGTGCAACTCCGAGAGGACGGCGTCCGGCATGATGTCGTAAGCGCGGTCATTCCAACGGACTCCACCGAGCTTACTTCGAAATGGCTCGGCGAAGATTTGCTGAACGAGTTGGGTATTGGCACAGCTCCTCAAGGTCCTCGTTATCAACCATCTGACCAGGTGCTTTGGCTGGTAGAAGCTACCAAGAAATTATCGGACAGCTTGGACACCGATGCGGGCCTAATTGCACTTGCAGCCTATCGACGAGCAAACTCCATCTTAATAAATTCAAGTATGACTCGTGACGCGAGGGACGCGCCCATCTTGGGCGAACCGACCGAAGTTTCGGAACTTCGAGATCAAATTGCTGTGCTTGAGACAAGACTGCTTTCAGCGCTCAAAACGCGTGATTTTAAACATGCAATGACGGCTACTGCATCGGTAAACCCAGCACTCGATGCGTTCTTTGACCAAGTCATGGTCAATGACCCCGACCCCGCCACCCGCGCCAGGCGGTTGGCGTTGCTCGCGCGGTTCCGCGATGCGGTGCACACGGTGGCCGATTTTTCGAAGATCGAAGGGTGAGCGTTTCCCCCAGCCCGACCCTGTCCACGCTCCGGCTTCGCCGGGGGGGGAGGCAGACCTTGGTGTCCCCACCCCGACCCTCCCCACTCTCCGGCTTCGCCGGGGGGGAGGGAGTTGCTCCCGCCCCCCCCGTAAGCGCAGTGCACGGCGAGTGGGGAGGGTTGGAGTGGGGATGCCTTGCCGCGACGGGAGTGACCAGATGACCCAGGCTGTTTTCAAATTCGGCGGTGGCAGCGCCGATGGCGATGCGTCGCAGCGTGACCTGCTGGGCGGGAAGGGTGCAAATCTTGCTGAAATGGCGGGGATCGGCCTGCCGGTGCCCCCCGGCCTGACCATCGCCACCTCGGTTTGCGCGGCCTATTATGACGCCGGCGGCAGATTGCCCGACGCGGTGCAGGCCGAAACGCTGGCGGCGCTCGCCCATGTCGAGGCGATTACCGGCAAGAAATTCGGTGATGCGGCCGACCCGTTGCTGGTCTCCGTGCGCTCGGGCGCGCGGGTGTCGATGCCGGGGATGATGGATACGGTCCTTAATCTTGGCCTTAACGATGCGACAGTCGCTGGCCTTGCGGCGGCGTCTGGTAACCCGCGCTTCGCCTTTGACAGCTATCGGCGCTTTATCCAGATGTATGCCGATGTGGTGCTGGGGCTTGACCATTATCTGTTTGAAGACGCGCTGGAATTGCTGAAGGAAGACCGCTGCGTCACGCTCGATACCGAATTGTCGGCGGCCGATCTCGAAGGGCTGGTCGGCATTTACAAGGCGCTGGTGCTCCAGCATTGGGGCGATGAATTTCCGCAAGGCCCGCATGAACAGCTTTGGGGTGCCATCGGTGCGGTGTTCGGATCATGGCGGTCCGATCGCGCCCGCACCTATCGCCGGCTGAACGATATCCCCGAAAGCTGGGGCACCGCTGTCACCGTCCAGGCCATGGTCTTTGGCAATCGCGGCGATACATCGGCGACTGGAGTCGCCTTTACCCGCGACCCGGCGACGGGCGAACGCGTTACCTATGGCGAATATCTGATCAACGCCCAGGGCGAAGATGTCGTCGCCGGCATCCGCACGCCGCAATATCTGACCCTTGCCGCAAGGGAACGCGCCGGCGCACGCGCCGCGTCGATGGAAGAAGCCATGCCGGCGGTGTTTGCCGAACTCGCCAAGGTTTTCCAACTTCTGGAGACCCATTACCGCGACATGCAGGATATCGAATTCACCGTCGAGGATACGCGGCTGTGGATGCTGCAAACCCGCGCCGGCAAGCGCACCGCCAAGGCGGCGCTGAAAATTGCTGTCGATATGGCCAATGAAGGCCTGATTTCCGAAGCCGAAGCCGTGCTGCGCGTCGAGGCCGGCGCGCTTGACCAGTTGCTTCACCCAACGCTTGATCCAAAGGCGCCGCGCGATGTCATCGCCCGGGGCCTGCCCGCCTCACCGGGGGCGGCGTCTGGCGCCGTCGTATTCGACAGCGATGTCGCCGAAGCCCGTGCCAAGCTGGGCGAAAGCGTCATCCTGGTTCGCACCGAAACGTCGCCCGAAGACATTCATGGCATGCACGCAGCGCGCGGCATTCTGACGGCGCGGGGCGGCATGACCAGCCATGCCGCGGTCGTTGCCCGCGGCATGGGTCGGCCCTGTGTATCGGGTGCCGGCAGCCTGTCGATCGACCTCCATGGCCGCATGATGAGCGTTGGCGGCCGCATCATCCATGAAGGCGACGCGATCACGCTGGACGGCGCCACCGGCGAAGTCATGGCCGGGCTGGTGGCGACGGTAGAGCCTGAACTGGCCGGCGATTTCGGCACGCTGATGATTTGGGCCGATCGCCATCGCCGGCTGCGCGTTCGCACCAACGCCGAAACGCCCGAGGATTGCCGCACGGCGCGCGGCTTTGGCGCCGAAGGCATCGGGCTTTGCCGCACCGAGCATATGTTTTTTGCGCCCGAGCGCATCACATCGGTGCGCCGCATGATCCTGGCGGAAGACGCCAAGGGTCGCGCGGCGGCGCTGGCCGAATTGCTGCCCGAACAACGCTCGGATTTCGAAGCGATTTTTCAAGTCATGGCCGGCTTGCCGGTCACCATCCGGCTGCTCGATCCGCCGCTGCACGAATTTTTGCCGCATGATGATACAGGCTATGCCGATGTCGCGCTGGCGACCGGGCTGTCGCTCGCAACCGTCCGCCGGCGGATCGGCGAGTTGCATGAATTCAATCCGATGCTCGGCCATCGCGGTTGCCGGCTGGGCATTACCTATCCCGAAATTTATGCCATGCAGGCTCGCGCCATTTTCGAGGCGGCCGTGGCCGTTGCCAAGGCAACCGGCGCGGCGGTGGTGCCCGAAGTCATGGTGCCGCTGGTCGCCACCGCGCGCGAACTGGAAATCACCAAGGCGGTGATCGATGCCGAAGCGAAAGCGGTGTTTGCCGAGCACGGCCATAGCCTTGATTACATGGTTGGCACCATGATCGAATTGCCCCGCGCTGCGCTGCGCGCCGGTGACATCGCGGTATTGGCCGAATTTTTCAGCTTTGGCACCAACGACTTGACCCAGACGGCGCTGGGCATCAGCCGCGATGATGCCGCGCGCTTTTTGGGTGCCTATGTCGAACAGGGGATTTACCCGCGCGATCCCTTTGTCGGCATCGATGAAGACGGCGTCGGCGAACTCGTGCAGATCGCCGTCGACAGGGGCCGCGCCGCCCGCCCCGATCTGAAGCTCGGGATCTGCGGCGAACATGGCGGCGATCCGGCGAGCATCGGTTTTTGCGAACGCCTCGGCCTCGATTATGTCAGCTGCTCACCCTATCGCGTGCCGATCGCCCGGCTGGCGGCAGCACAGGCGGCGTTGCGGCAGAAACCCTGACCTGTGAGGCAGCGCGGCCACCGGCAGTACGCCCTATTCCCACTCGATCGTGCCCGGTGGCTTTGAGGTATAATCATAAACGACGCGGTTGATGCCGCGCACTTCGTTGACGATGCGGGTGGCGACGCGCGCCAGAAAGGCGCTTTCGAACGGATAGACATCGGCGGTCATGCCATCGACGCTGGTGACGGCGCGCAGCCCGCAGACCTTGTCATAGGTGCGGCCATCGCCCATCACGCCAACGGTGCGCACCGGCAGCAGCACCGCAAAGGCCTGCCAGATATCATCATAAAGGCCGGCGGCGCGGATTTCTTCCAGATAGATGGCATCGGCCTGGCGCAACGTGTCACAGGCTTCGCGGGTGACTTCGCCCGGGATGCGGATGGCAAGGCCGGGGCCGGGAAAGGGATGCCGGCCAACAAATGCCGGCGCCAGCCCGAGTTCGACGCCCAGCCGCCGCACCTCATCCTTGAACAATTCGCGCAATGGCTCGACCAGCGCCATGTTCATCCGCGCCGGCAGGCCGCCGACATTATGATGGCTCTTGATCGTGACGCTCGGCCCGCCTGTGAAAGAAACGCTTTCGATGACATCGGGGTATAGCGTGCCCTGGGCCAGGAATTTTGCGCCACCCAGTTTTTTTGCCTCGGTCTCGAACACATCGATAAAGGCGCCGCCGATGAATTTGCGTTTTTGTTCAGGGTCGGTGACGCCGGCAAGCCCGGCCATGAACATTGCGGACGCGTCCACATGCACCAGCGGGATGTGATAATGTTCGCGGAACAGGCTGACCACTTGTTCGGCTTCGCCCTCGCGCAACAGGCCATGATCGACAAAGACACAGGTCAGCTGGTTCAATCCGAAGTCTTTCAAAGCCTCGTGGATGAGGAGGGCGGCGACCGCTGAATCAACGCCCCCCGAAAGCCCGCAAAGCACTTTTTCGCTGCCGACCTGGGCGCGGATTTCGGCAATCTTGGCGTCGCGAAACCCGGCCATGCTCCAGGTCGGCGACAGGCCGGCGACCTTGGTGACGAAATTGGCGATGATCGCGGCGCCATCCGGTGTGTGATGGACTTCGGGGTGAAACTGCACGGCATAGCGGCGGCGCTGATCGTCGGCGATGGCGGCAAAGGGGGCGCCGGCGGAAACCGCGACGGCGCGAAAGCCCGTTGGAATTGCCTCGATGCGATCGCCGTGGCTCATCCAGACCGGCGGCCGGTCGCCCGTGGCCCAGATGCTATCGAACAGCGCGCAATCATCGACGATATCGATTTCGGCCCGGCCGAATTCGCGATGGCCGGATTGGCCGACCCGACCGCCCATCTGTTCGCACAGCACTTGCTGGCCATAGCAGATGCCAAGGATCGGCACGTCGGCGGCAAGGATGTTGGCGGGGATGCGCGGGCTGTCGGCATCGGTCACCGACGCGGGGCCGCCCGACAGGATGACAGCCCGGGGGGCGAGCCGCTGAAACGCCTCGGCACCCTTTGAAAAAGGGATGATTTCGGAATAGACGCCGGCCTCGCGAACCCTGCGCGCGATCAACTGGGTCACCTGGCTGCCGAAATCGAGGATCAGCACGGATTCGTCAGGGTGTGTCATCGGCGGCGATTAAAGCCCCTGTGCAACCCTGTCCAGTGCCGCCAGCCCCGATCGCCAGGAATCGGGCAATTTGATCGGCCGCCGCGTCGTGCGATCAACATAGACATGGACGAGATAGCCCGCTGCGGCGGCGGTCGTCTCGCCGGCCGTGAACAGCCCGATTTCCCAGCGAATGCTCGAATTTCCCAGTCTTGCGATGCGCACGCCGGCATCGACCACAGCCGGAAACGCGATCGATCGATGGTAGCGGCAAAGGCTTTCGGCGACGAGGCCGATGATCGGGCTGGCGGTGACATGGAGCAGGCCATGATCGACCAGCAGCGCATTCACCGCCGTATCGAACCAGCTGTAATAGATCGCATTATTGACATGGCCATAGGCGTCATTGTCCATCCAGCGCGTCGGGATGGTGTGAAAGGCCGGGTAGCCGTCTCGCGTCATGCGCGTTTGGGCAGCCTTTGCAGCAGGGCTGGAAACCTGTTGGTCACTGGCTTGTCGGCCAGCGCCAGCCGCGTCGTGCCATTTTGCTGGCCGACCAGCCCAACGACACAGCCCAGCATGATAAAGGCATAGGGAAACATCTGTTCGTTCGAAAATACCGAGGCGATGATGATGAAGTTGAGCAGCCCGATGACCAGCGGTGCCAGCAGGCGTTGTTCGGTCGTTTCGGCCTTGGCATGGGCGCGCAGGCCAAACCAGGCGGCAATGGCGAACATGCTGATGAACAAGGGCAATCCAAAATAACCATAGTCAAGCAAGGCCGTCAGATACCAGGTATCGACGGTGATTTCGCCGGCGGCATTGGCATAGCCGAGCACCGTGCCGGCATGGCCGGTGCCATGGCCGAGCGGATGTACGAGGATCTTGGGGATACCCATCGCCCATTGCAGATCGCGGGCGTTCGAGCTGGCTGCGGTGACGCCATTGCCGAGCACGGCGGTGTGCAACCGGCCAGAGGTCATGACGGCGGTGCCGACCAGGGCCACAATGACCGGATAGGAAAACAGTGTCGCGCTGGCGACAATCGATTCCTTGACTGCATGGCGGCGGTTGATGGCGGCAAAAAAGATATAGATGACGCTGCCGAGCAGCAAGCCGACCATGGCCGAGCGCGAATCCGTGGCTTTCATCGCAATGAACGTTGCGACGATCCCTGCTGCGAGCAAGACGAAGTGGACGGCTTTTCTGGTGCTGATCAGGGCGTGCAGGGCAAAGGGGAACATCATTGCCAGATAATCGGCAAAATTCAGGCTGACGGCAAAGGTGCCGCGATCACGGTAAATGTCTGACCCTGCCCGGGATTGCGATGATATGAGTTTTTCGAGCAGGACAGGATCGATCTTGAGGAAACTCGGCAGATAGGGCAGCCAGATGACCTGTTGCACACGGGCTTCGTTGACGCCGATCGCAGCGACGATGAACAGCGAGATCAGAAAACTTTTGCTCAACGCTGTCACAAATCCGGGTTTCGATGCCAGCATGCACGACAACAGAAACAACATCGTCCAGTAGATCTGGTTATTGAAATATTTGGTCAGCGATTCAATCGGTGCTGTCGATACGAACAGGGACAGTGTCGTTACCAGCCAGAAACCCCAGAACAACGACCTGACATGCGGAATATGATTTGAATCATGCCATAGCTGCGCCATCAATTGTTTTGATGTGGCCAGGTTGAAAACAAACACCGTGACCATCAGGAACAGCACCAGCCGGGTTGGCGTGATCCAGGGCAAGCCCGGCAGATCCAGCGCCACATAGGTCGGCCAGGCAAATGACAGGGCAAGAAACAACAGCATCAGCCGCCGCAGCTTTTCATGCTGAATGCCGCCAAGATCGGGGAGCATCCAGAGCACCAGCCCGGTCAGCAGCAGCAGCGGTGTCGCTGGAACGAACAATGCGCTTGGCGGCAAAATCGTCACCATCAGACCGTAAAAGGCGGCAACGCCGGCAAGGAAAATGCCCAGCACGATGCGGGTCGCCCGGCCGGGCGATTCGCGGCGTTCATAAGGATGCAGGATCGCTTGGGTCGACATCGCCGGGACAGGAACCATTTGACGTTAAAAAGCCAGCCTGTTCCTTACGGCAGCGGGCGACAGACTTCAAAAACTTTCGGCGTCGCCGCTGGCAAGTCGTTGCAGATCGGCAACAAGATCGAGCGCCTCACGCGGGCTGATGGCATCGACATCGATTGCACCCAGCCGCTCGCGCAGCGGGTCACTGGCCGGCGCGGGCGCTGCGGTGCCAAATAGCGGCAGGTCGCCAAGGCCGGCCGCGATGCCGCCGCTGCGATCGCGATTGGCCTCCAGCCGGGTAAGGATGGCGCGCGCTCGCGCCAGCACCGGCGCCGGCACCCCCGCCAGCCGGGCGACGGCAAGGCCATAGCTTTTGTCAGCGGCGCCGGCGATGACTTCATGCAGGAATACCAGATCGCCCTTCCATTCACGGACTCGAACGGTGGCCGTGAACAGGCTTTTCAACCGCGATTTCAGCGATACAAGTTCATGATAATGGCTGGCAAACAGGCAGCGACACTGAAGATCGTCATGCACCGCCTCCAGCACGGCCCAGGCAATGGCGAGGCCATCATAGGTCGATGTGCCGCGCCCGACTTCGTCAAGGATGACGAGGCTGCGCGGCGTCGCACCCGACAATATGGCGGCGGTTTCGACCATTTCGACCATGAAGGTGCTGCGCCCCAGCGCCAGATCATCGGCGGCGCCAACCCGGCTGTAGAGCCGGTCGATGACGCCGATATGCGCCGATTGCGCCGGCACGAAACTGCCCGCCTGGGCCAGCACCGCGATCAGGGCGTTCTGGCGGAGGAAGGTCGATTTTCCGGCCATGTTGGGGCCAGTGACCAGCCAGAGCCGGCAATCGCTCGATAGATCGCAATCATTGGCCACAAACTGCCCGCGCGCCAGCTTGACCGCGGCCTCCACCACGGGATGACGCCCGGCGATAATGTGAAAGGCGGTGGTGGCATCGACACGCGGCTGCACCCAGTGATCGGTTGCCGCCAGTTCCGCCAGCGCCGCCGCGACATCGATGCGGGCCAGCGCCGCCGCCGTTTCGCCGATCGCGAGCGCCTCTGCCAGCACCAGATCGCGCAAGCCCTCCAGATGCGCTGCCTCGGCAGCCAGCGCATGATCGCCGGCGGCGGCGATCGTTGTTGCCAGCGCTGCCAGATCGACCGAGCTGAAGCGCACGACGCCGGCCAGCGTCTGGCGGTGGATCAGGCCTTGATCGGGTCGCATCAGCGCATCGGCGAGCTTTGCAGCGACTTCGATATGATAGCCAAGAACGCCATTGTGACGAATTTTCAGCCCCGTAACGCCGGTTTCGCTGCGCAGCCGGGCCTCCATCGCGACGACCGCGCTGCGGCCATCGCGGGACGTGTCGCGCAGCGCATCCAGCCCTGCGTCATAGCCGCTCTGGATGCTGCCACCGGCGGTGGCATCCAGCGGCGGTTCGGCGACCAGCGCCTCGTGCAAGCCTTTGATTAACCCGGCATGGGCGCCGATATTGCCAAGCGTTGCGGTCAATAGCGCCGGCGGCGCGAGGCTGGGGGCCGCCAGCAGGCGCTTCAGATCGATCGCCAGCGTCAGGCCGTCGCGCATGGCGGCGAGATCGCGCGGCCCCCAGCGGCCGATGGCCAGCCGGCCCAGCGCCCGCGCCACATCGGGCATGGCGGCCAGACTGGCACGGGCACGACCCCGCAGCGCAGCATCTGCGACAAAATGCGCCACAAGCTGCAGCCGATCGCCGATGGCAGCGACCGACGTCAGCGGCGCGCCAAGATCGGCCGCCAGCAGCCGGCCGCCGCCAGCCGTGACCGTCCGGTCGATGCTGGCCTCCAGGCTGCCGGCGCGCTCGCCGCCCGGCCCCCGCGCCAGTTCAAGGCTGGCGCGCGTTGCGGCATCGATGGCCATGGCGCTGCCCGGCAATTCCGGCCGTGGCGGCGTCAACAGCGGCACGGCGGCCCGCGCCGTCGCCTCGACATAGGCGAGCAACGCCCCGGCAGCCGCGATTTCAGCGGGGCTGAAACGGCCAAAGCCATCAAGGGTCGCGACTCCAAAGCGTGATTTCAACCGGGCCTCACCCAAGGCTGGCGAAAATTCCAGCGGTGGTCGCGGTGTGCCGGCAACGCCGTCCCAGCCATCGGGGACAATGATTTCGGCAGGGTTCAGCCGCGCCAGTTCAGCCGGCACGTCGGTCACCGCGACCGCGCTGCTGTGAAAGGCGCCGGTTGAAAGGTCGCACCAGGCAAGCCCCCACATCGCGCCTGCGCCGGGCGCTACGGCCGCCAGCCAATTGGCGCGTTTTGGCTCCAACAGGCTGGTTTCGGTGAGGGTGCCCGGGGTGACGATGCGAGTGATGGCGCGGGCGACGATAGTTTTGCCCGGGCGTTTGCGCGCTTCCGCCGGGTCCTCGATCTGTTCGGCGATGGCAACGCGATGGCCGGCCTTGATCAGCCGGGCGAGATAGGCGTCGGCGGCATGGACGGGCACGCCGCACATGGCGATGGGCAGCCCCAGATGCTCGCCGCGCCGGGTCAACGCGATATCCAGACTGGCGGCGGCGATACCGGCATCTGCAAAGAACATTTCGTAAAAATCGCCCATCCGGAAAAACAGCAGGCAATCGGGGGCTTCGGCTTTCAGCGCCAGATACTGGGCGATCATCGGCGAGGCTTGCGAGTCGATCTGGGTCATCGCTCGCATAGGTAGCGGGGATCACCGACGCCTGAAAGCAGCCATCGACACGGCTTTTGCTTGCCGCCAGCACCATCGCGCCCCTATCTTGGCGGCCAGCAAGGAATTCATGCCCATGGCCGACGACAATCCATCCGATTTCGGAGATCGCGAAGCGCTGGCCTTTCACCGCATCGGCGGCAAGCCGGGCAAGATCGAGATCATCGCCTCAAAACCGATGGCGACACAACGCGATCTGAGCCTTGCCTATTCGCCGGGCGTCGCAGCACCGGTGCGTGCCATCGCCGCCGATCCCGATGCCGCCTATGATTACACGATAAAGGGC
>JBBRIC010000095.1:0-10429 GCA_038221665.1 Sphingomonadales bacterium | reverse complement strand
TGGCCGGCCATCTGATTGCTGGCGGTGGCAAGCGTTTGCGACCGATGCTGACCCTTGGCTGTGCGGCGCTGCTTGAATATGGCGGCAATCGCCATCACAAGCTGGCAGCCGCGGTGGAGTTCATCCACACCGCAACCCTGCTCCACGACGATGTCGTCGATGCCTCGGGGCTGCGGCGCGGCAAGGCGACGGCCAACCGGCTATGGGGCAACCCCGCCAGCGTCCTTGTCGGTGATTTCCTGTTCAGCCGCTCATTTGAATTGATGGTCGAGGACGGATCGCTGAAAGTGCTGAAAATCCTCAGCAGCGCCGCCGCCGTGATTGCCGAAGGCGAAGTGGCGCAGCTGACAGCCCAGCGCAATGTCGAAACCAGCGAGGATCGCTATCTCGAAATCATCACGGCCAAGACAGCGGCGCTGTTTTCGGCGGCCTGCCAGATCGTTGCGGTGGTGGCCGAACGCGATGCCGTGACCGAAGCCGCCCTTGAAGCCTATGGCCGCAACCTTGGCATCGCCTTTCAGCTGGTCGATGACGCCATCGATTATGTCTCTGACGCCGATACCATGGGCAAGGACGCCGGCGATGATTTTCGGGATGGCAAGATCACCTTGCCGGTCATCCTCGCCTATGCGCGCGGCAGTGAACCGGAACGCGAATTCTGGCGCCGGGCGATGAGCGGACGCGCCGCCGGCGATGCCGAACTGGCAGAAGCCGGCCTGTTGTTGAACAGCACGGGCGCCGTTGCGGATACAATGGCCCGGGCCCGGCTGTACGGCGGCCGCGCCATCGATGCGCTGGCGGGGTTCCCCAAGGGGCCGGCGCGCCAGGCGTTGACCGAAACCGTCGAATTCGCGATCGCCCGCGCCTATTGATTGAACGCGCGGCTTGAACATTGCGAGCGAATGCGCGAGGGGCAAAGGATGTTGGCACGGCTTTATCAGCGACCCAAGAATACCATGCAGTCCGGCCGGGCGCGGACCGGACAATGGCTGCTTGAAATTGAACGCGATGTGCCGCAGCGGCCCGATCCATTGACCGGCTGGGCCGGCTCAGGGGATACCGAAACGCAAGTGCAATTACACTTTGGCAGCGAAGCCGCGGCGCTGGCCTATGCAGCCGCGCATGACCTGACGGTTGAAATCCAGCCGCTTGGCCGGCAATCGCTGAAACTTCAGGCCTATGCGGATAATTTTCGCTGAAATTACGGGCTTGCGCCGGTCTGTGCGGTAGCCAGCCGCCGGGAATTTACCAGCGCAGCAAGCGTGGCCCCAGCAGCCAGCCAAGCGCGCTCGTGGCAACGATGCCAAGCGTATACCAGATGAGCACAAAGGCCGCCGATTGTTCGACACAGGCAAAGGCATAAAGCGCCGCTGACAGCGCGCCGGCGACAAGGCCCGCAGCAGCCCCGGCACGCTCGGTACGCAGCGGCGCCTGACGCCGCAGCATGACGATCAGCGCGGCAAAAATGGGGATCGCCAACGCCACGATGCGCAGCGTGCACCACTGCCAGGAGCCGCCAGCAATCCGCGCCACCATATCATTTTGATCGAGGCCAAAAAGTTGCACGGCGGCAAGGCCGGCAAGCGCGGCAACAAGCAGAATCAAGGGCGGCGTTACAGCGTGCAATGGCGTGGCAGGCCGCGACAATCGCAGCGCAGCGACGCTGCCGACGCCGGCAATCGCCAAGGCATAGGCGAGTTTCAGCACCAGCGGCCCCATCGCCGAACCGGCCAGTCCCGGCTGCACACCAAATATAATCAGCATGATCGCGATCGACACAGCGCCACCGGCAGCAACGGCGAGCGCCAGATCCTGCTCGGTCCGGTGGCGACCGACCGGACGCAAATCGCTGGCCAGCGCGTCGATGAGATCATTGTCGGTCATTGCATGTCATTTCATTGCGCCTTGCGGCATCATTCTGGCTTTGATGGGACATTGATTGAGGCTGCTATGGGTGTATCCGCTGGAACCGCCC
Organism: Sphingomonadales bacterium; assembly: GCA_038221665.1. Classification (GTDB taxonomy): domain Bacteria; phylum Pseudomonadota; class Alphaproteobacteria; order Sphingomonadales; family Sphingomonadaceae; genus Sandarakinorhabdus. The sequence goes on along the minus strand of JBBRIC010000095.1, from coordinate 8,454 downwards.
CAACTGTTACACATTCAATAAAATTGATGCCTGGAGGGCGATGGCCGGCTGGTCAGCAGTGGCTTGCAACGGCGCCGGTCGCGCCCGTGGAAAGCCGACGCCGGAAACCGTTTCGCGACCATGGCGATGATTTTTTGCGATTGCCGCGATCATCGCGTCACGGTCAGCCATTCTGTGTGGTTCATGCAGGACCGAGCAGCGGCGTGCTGCTGCGGTGTCAAATGGCAAAATCTGGCCTTCGAACGCTTTCAAGACCTGACCCTCGAGCCACTTCCGCAGCAACGCCCCTTGCGAGGCGTCCCCTACATTCAATCTGCAGAACGCCGATTTCGGGATCGTCACATATTGAGCGAAGTCATTCATTCGTTCTCGCAGCCCTGGTATCATGTGACCGGGAGGGACGTCGCGATGCGCCATGGAACTGCGAATGTGCGAACCCGCAAAACAGCAGAAAGCCATCGATATGTGGAAAACGCTATCCGGCCACTCCCGCGAGGATCAGATGGTGAAGTTCGGCAGGGCTGATGTCCTGGGGGCGGCCGCTGCCGTGCAGCGATTTGCCCGCTGCGTCGAAGCGCAAGATGACATAGGGGGTGCGCCGATCGCTGCCAGGCATCGACAGGCCGGGTATGCTCGGACGATGATCGCCGAAGAATACCAGCATCGCCGGGCGGCCCAGCTGGCGCAGTTCGTCGCTCAGCGCAGCCAGCATTGCATCGCTCTTTTGTACGAGGCGCAAATAGGATTGCGACAGATTTGCGCGGTCTGCCTCGGGATTGGGCGCCCACGGGCCGTGATTTTCGATCGTTACGCCATAAAGCAGCGTCGGGCCGGTTGCGGCCCTCGCCAACGCAACGATTTTTTCGGTGATTGCGGCATCGGTGACATAGCGACTTTCGCTCCGTTGCGGAGCCGCGAAGCTGTTCACGCCGAGGAGCTCCTCGAAACCAGCCGCCGGCATGATACGATCGCGGTTGTAGAAACGCATGTCGTGCGGGTGAAGGAATAGACTGCGCCACCCGAAAGGTCGCAGGCGCGCCGGCAAGGCGTAGCTTGTATCGTCCAACGCGGTCAGAAACGGATCGAAGCGCCGAAACCCCAATTCCGCTTCGCTCCGGCCGAACAGAACGCCATATTCGGTACGCATCGTGTACGCGCCAAAACCCGACACCTGCAGCCCCCCCCAGCGCCACGCCCTTTGCCGCGCGGCAGCAAGGCCCGGCAGCGCCAGCTCGGGGTCGCCGAATAAGTCGCATGGATCGGCAAAGGATTCGCATTGCACGATGACGACGAGTTCTGCGCCCGTCGTCGCGGGCAGTGCTGCCATGCAGGGCGGCGGCGCGCCGGACTGTTGCCAGCGCCGCGTGTGCAACAGCAACGCGGCGAGCAGCCCATGATTCGACACATCACCCTCGGCATCGGGCATAGCTGCGAGGCCCGACCACGGTGGCAAGCGAAGCGCCAACAGCAACGTTGCCATTGCCCCTGCAAAGAGCGCCAGCCCGGTCAGGCGCGGCAGCATTGCCGTTTCGAAAAGCCACCAAAGCAGGACAAGCAGCGTTGTCGCCGCCAGCACAATGAGCCCGATTTGCCATGGCCGCACCGCCGACAGATAGAATTGCGGATGGCGGACCAAGGCGCCGAGCAACGCCAGATCGGAAAACACCAGCGGTTCCCCGAGCACGGCCTTTTTGGCGTTTGAGACAAATACCAGTGCTATGAAGAATGCTATCACCAGCAAGGCCGTGACAAGCGGGTGCCCGCTGGCCGCGAGCACAACGCCAAAACCGCTTGTGATCATTAGCGCATGCACCACCGCGCCGGCCAAGCTGCGAAGGGGCCAGAGGCGGGTGGACCGGGGGCGGGCAAACGCATCGGCAACGAACGACCCTAACAGCGAGGCGACAAGGATTAGCGCGACGTGAGTCACTGCGTTGAAACGCTGGGTTCCATGGCTGGATCGGCGAGTGCTGTCATCATGCCTTTATTCTTGCGGGGATTCTTGCGGGCGTTGTTGAGGGCGGTATCATGTGTGCTTCGCGTCGCAAACAGCCAGCGCTATCGCAATTCGCCGCATTGCAGCACAATCGCAACCTTTCGGCCATCGACAAGGGCGACGACTTGGTCGTAATCGCAGCCGACAGATTGTAGCGGAGCAGGGTTTAGTGTCGGACGAGAGCGTTGTGTCGGAATTGCCCACCGACCCGACCAACCGGCCACTTGCTGGTGGCCGGCGCAGCGTTTTGCTGCTGCAAGGCTTGATGGGTCCATTGTTCCGCCGGCTTGGCAAAGGCCTGATCGAGGCAGGACACAGGGTTCACAAGGTAAATTTCAACGGCGGCGATCGGGCGTTTTGGCGCTTGCCAGGTGGCATCGATTACAGGGGTACGTTGGCGCAATGGCCACAGGAATTTGCCGAAATTATCCGCAGACACGCTATCACTGATGTGATGTTATTCGGTGACTGCCGCGATCATCACATGGCTGCCACGCGGGTATGCCGCGAAACCTCGGTGGCGGTGCATGTGTTCGAGGAAGGCTATATTCGCCCCGACTGGGTGACGATGGAGCTTGGCGGCGTCAATGGCCATTCTACCTTGCCGCGCGACCCCGCATGGTATCGCGCGCTGGCTGCATCGCTGCCGCCTGTGCCGGTGCACAGCAAGGTACCGGCTTCGTTCCGCAGGCGCGCCGTCGAGGGGCTTGCTTATAACCTCGCCGATGTCCTGTCGCGCTGGCACTATCCGAACTGGAACAACCACCGCCCCTGGCATCCCCTTGTCGAAGGCATGGGCTGGGCGCGAAAGCTGAGCCGCCAAAAGGCGCGCGAAGCCAAGGGTGTGGAACTGATCGAGCGGATCGCAAAATCCGGAGACCCCTATTTTTTGGTGCCGCTTCAGCTCGATTCAGACGCACAAATCCGGATGCATTCGCCGTTTGCCGGCATTGCCGATGCGCTCAAGATGATGATTGAATCGTTTGCAGAGCATGCGTTGGCCGATGTCAGGCTGGTAATAAAAGAACACCCGCTTGATAATGGAGTGCAGGATTGGGAACAACAGACCATCGACTTGGCAAAACGCTTCGGTGTCGCGAACCGCGTCGACTATCTGGCATCCGGCGATATCGAAGCGATTGCACGCGGCGCCCGCGGCATAGTAACGATCAACAGCACAAGCGGAACGCTTGGACTTGCCATGGGGGTGCCGGTGGTGGTGCTGGGCGAAGCGGTATATGATATTGCGGACATCACGTTTCAGGGCGAGCTCGATGCCTTTTGGCAAAACCCGATGGCGCCTGATCTTGAGACTTTTACGGCCTTCCGCCGCGTGCTGATCGATCGATGCCTGATTCCAGGCGGATTTTTTTCCGATAAGGCCATCGAGAAGGTCGTGAAACACGCGATTGCACGGTTTGAAGGCCGGACGTTGTTGCCTGATTAGCAATCAACCACCGCAATTCTTTCGCCGAAATCAGAATTTGGTGACGTTTTGCAGGGCCACAAGCGGGAAGAAGAGCTGGCTTACAATCTGGACGAGCTTGGTCGGCTGGTTTGCAGCCGCGTTACCGATATACAGCACGTCCTTGTCGGTCATCGCAAACCGCTGCGCTAAAAGGTAACTGCTCGCCTGCATCATGTTGAGGTGGTAGACTTGTCCGCTTGGCGCACCATTTGCCCCGTTTATGATGCGGAAGACGAAGATCGCGGCGGGATCGCCGGTGTTCGGATTAGAGCCGCCAGAGAGTGCGATCGCTTCGGCAAGCGAGACCTGCGGCGCCGGGAAGGCAATCTGTTCGGCCTTGGCGGCTGCGCCCATGACCGAGAAACTGCGCGGCGCCCGTACCACAGCAATCCGGTCTGCCGGAAAGATGCGGATGTCCTGCTGCGGATTGTTCATGATGTCGCTGAGACGGAACTCACCATTGACGCCAGCGCGCTGCACCCTGACCATCATGTCCTTGATTTCGGACCGGTTGCCCCCGGCAAGGGCAATCACATCGGATAATGTTTCCCGGTTGGTGGGAAGAACGAGCCGTCCGGGTCGCGCCACGTCGCCGCCGATGATGACCGAATTGGTCAATCCTTCCCGAATGGAAACCAGCACCTGCGGATTCTGGGACTTCCCGCGCAGAGCGTTGCGAATCATGCGTTCGATGCCGGCGGTCGTGCGGCCCTTGACCGGCAATTCACCAACAAACGGGATGTTGATCGTACCTTCGTCGCTCACCCGCGAAGGCGGCAATCGTTCCGCCTTGGCAGTTGCTTCAAAATTCGCGTCGCCTGCCGCTGCTGCCGGGGTGGAGCGACCAAATAAGGTAATGCCCGTTTCATAGATCGCGATGTCGAGCGTATCGCCGGGGCCCACAAGTTCGGTGGGGGCAGGCGGGGTATAATCTTGCCTGAATACTGGTGACAAGACGCCGGTGACAGGCAAGTCGGCAACGGAGGTAACCTCGACCAGATTGATACCGAGGTGGCTGGTATCGACCTTCAACTGCGCCCGGATCCCGGCGCCGGTAGGTCCGCTCGATGGCAGCGCGGCACAGCCGGCCACAATGAGCGGCACGGCCGTGGTCACGGCAATAACAGCCCTGCGCGTCGCCAAGGAAAACACGTTCGGCAGTAACACTATCGAGTACCTTCAGCCATCAATCGGCCAGCACCGGCCATATCGCTCCCGCTGGTCCAGCGCAACCGCAACGGCGGCGATGTCGATCATCAATCTTGTTTCAGCGCCCGTTCGAGCATGCGACGAACAAAAGAGCGTGACGCTTGCTGACGATGGCCATGCCGGGCAACGATTTCTTCACCAAGATAAACATTAGGACGGGTCAGGCCATCGCCGATCGCTTTGACGGATCGCAGTTGCAATTGTCCGGTCGCTTCGTCGGAAAAAGCGGGCGTGTAATATATGCAATCATCGAAATAATAATGTGTCACCTGCGACCAACGCGTCAGGCGCGCATCCCGCTGCGGGGTGCCACCGTGCAGTAGATTGGCACACCAGATCAGCGCCTGGCCCTTGCGCGCCAGCAACACTTCCTGTTGAGCGCCATGGGCATCGCAAAGCGCGCGCCAGGCCGGGGCGAAGGGGTCCTGCGCCGATCCAAGCTCGCTGCCAAAGCCGCGGCGCCCGATCAGCAGATTGTTCAGGACCGGCCAGCGATGAGAGCCGGGATAATAGAACAAAGGCCCGGCATCGGCGCTGATATCCTCCATTGCCAGCCACAAGCCGCACATGAAGCGTTCAGGTATGCTGGAGAAATGGACCGAGTCCGAATGGGCCTCCTGTTGCGTGCCCACGGGAAAATTGAGCGTTTGGAACGGGAAAGCGGGCCGGCCATATATCTTGCTCAGCAGGTCGATAACCTGGGCGTTGATGGCGATTGCCTGGACATCCGGGCTGAATTTCCAGGCATCCTGGACCCGGCGTTCCCCCGCTGTCTTGTCACTGGCCGAATCGGCGAAATCCACACCGAAACGCGGGCCGAGCTCGTGCTTGACGCGGTTGATTCGCGCGTCGATATCGAGATCCGGAAAATCGAAAACGGCATAGCCGTTGCAGTGAAGATCATGGGCGATGCGGGCTTCCTCGACGGTAAACCCCAAGGTTGGAGCCAGCGCCGGGAATAGCGGTGATTCGACCAGCGGCAGTCCTGGCAAGGGATTATTCAAGAGGCTGTCATCCTTTTCAGGATCGCATCATGCATGCGATCTGCAACCAGTCTAAAAGCGCGCGCCAAACCGTGCGGCCCGGCGATTATCTGCTTCACCAAAGTTACCATGTCGTGTCGAATAGTGGCGCGGTCGTCCAACGTGCGATATGTGTCCCAGAACGTCTGCGCGCCCAATACGCGGGGCATATGCCAGATGCCGTGATAACCAAAACTAGATCGCGGATCCCCGGCACGCTCGGCGGAAAACCGGTCGGCAAGCGCGCGCGGTGCAAAGCGCATACCTTGCGCTTCAAGCAACGCCCGGTTGATCCGCCCGATCATCAAGTCTTCGGGATGGACCGGCCCAATGCGCAGCGACTGGCAGGCCCGCAACAGCCGGTGGCTGCGCAGCGAAAAGCCACCGTTGCCGACATCGTGTCCATCCGTGAATTGTGGCCAGCTGGCGCCGATATAATCATGATCGAGAAAGGCCGGATCCCAGCCGTCGGCATTGATCACATGGCCATCCCATTGGACGACCAGGCAATGTGGCGACGCGACATAGTCAGCGAGATGCGCAACGAGGAATTGCGAATAATGTTCAGACGATTCCATCTTGGCGATTGGTACGACAGTGATTGCAGGATGATCGAGCGCCACTGACGCATCGGTAAACAAGAGACAGGCGCCAAATTCGATCCGGGCGAGGCTCGCCTCCAGCGCGCAAATCGTGGCGGCGACATTTACCGATGTCGCGGCACACAGCGTCACTTGTGGCAGCGCCAACCGCCCGGCCGTCGTTCCCGGCATCTCAAATCGCCACGCAGAACTGCTCGGCCGCCCGGCTGAGGTGGGGATGATGGAAGGGATCGACGATTTCGTCGGTTTTCCAGATACGTTTGAGGGCGGCCAGTTCGCCGGCAAAGCGTGCGGCGCCTGCCGGATCACTGTCATTGCCGCGCGACACGGATTCGTGATGGATTAACACGGCGCGAGGTTCGTACAACGATTGCCAGCCGCGCTGGTTAAGCCGCAGGCAGAGATCGACATCATTGAAGGCAACAGGAAAATTCTGTTCGTCCAGCCCGCCGACGACCAGAAACCGGTCGCGCCTGACCACCAGGCAGGCCGCCGTGACGGCGGCAGTGAACTGGGGCAGCGCGTGACGACGGAAATAGCCTTGCTCCTCCGGGCGTAAAAAGCGATGCGCATGGCCGGCAGCATTGCCGACGCCGACCACCACCCCGGCATGCTGGATACGGCCATCGGGATAAAGCAGCTGGGCGCCCACGGCGCCGACATCTTCGCGCAAGGCCTGGGTCGCCATGATCGCCAGCCAGTCCGGCGCCAGCATTTCGATATCATTGTTGAGGAGGCAGAGCAGTTTACCCCGCGCCTTGCCGACAGCGCGGTTATTTATCGCGGAATAGTTGAAGGGCCCGGCGTAGCGCATGACCCGCGCACGCGCTGGATCGAGCGCCGCGAGATAGTCGAGCGTTTCGACATCATCGCTGTCATTGTCGACCACGATCACCTCGATTTCCGGATAGTGCGTATTTGCCACCCCAGCGAGGCAGGTGCGCAGCAGATCAAGCCGGTTGCGCGTCGGGATGATGACGGTGACCAGCGGCAGGTTGGTTGCCGTCGCCAGTCGCGCTGCCGCAATCGGTTGGTGACGCGTCGGACGATGATGCAGCATCCGACGGAGGTGGTCGACATTACCTTGGCCAATAGCAGCCGTGATCAGCCGCACGTCCCAGTCAGGCTGACCGGCCACCGCGACCACGTCAGCCTGATTGGCGCGCACAATGCACGCGCCTGTCAGATAATCGAAATGGCGGAAAAGCTCGCTGTTCCAATCAGGCTTGAAATGCGGGGTCGTCCGCCGACCCCAGCGGTCAAGGCGATCGTCATCGGCATAGATGACCGCCGCTTCTGTCGCACGCATGGCTGACTGATAGGCGGCAACGGCGCCAGGGGCCAGCCGTTCACCGGCCCGCATCGGCAAGACCCACGGCGCCGCCGTCCAGTCGATTGCGACGGCCGCAGCCATGATTCCGTCGATATGGTTATCGCCTACCAGAAAAGCCGGCACGCCCTCGGCAGTCAGGCTCTGCAACGTGTCGGCCAGCGCCGGACCGGTCGCTACCAACGCCACGATCGGTGGTTGCCGGCAATCCTTGAGGCGATCAGAGTAGCGCAGCGTTTCACGCCGACTCCACAGGGTGTATGCGCGCGGCGCGCGGCTGAGCAGCGGCGCGAACTGGCCCCGAGCCCGCACTCGCTTGCCAAGAATCCACCATTTCGTCGCCGTGAGATAGGCCGCCGGACCAGCGCGAAAGCCATCGACGTGGACGGAAACGATCAACCACGCATCCGCAATCCATCTAAAACAACGATTGATCAACCCTAAGCGCATTGACAGAGGGCCATAGCGCGTTAGGACCCGGGATGAAAGTTGCAACCTCATGGACATTCAGAACGGAATCGCCTTTCGTGGGTAGTCAGAGCATCGATCCGACCGGGATGAAAACCAAGAACCGCGCTGCCCGCGCATCCCGATCAGTGTCGTCCAGGGTTGCTGACAGGCCGCAGGCCGTCATGTTGCTTGGTATGCATCGAAGCGGTACCAGTGCTTGCACGCGTGTACTCAATTTACTCGGTTGTGCGTTGCCTTCAGCCTTGATCGGTGCCGGTGACGGCAATGAAGTAGGCCATTGGGAAGCCTTGGCTGCCGTCGAGCTGAACGATGAAATTCTCGCTTCTGCCGGTTCAAGCTGGGAGGATTGGGGCCCG
>JBBRIC010000094.1:0-10452 GCA_038221665.1 Sphingomonadales bacterium | reverse complement strand
GTGGGCGCCTTGTTCGCACCAATCATGCTAGTCTATTTCTTCGTCATCAGCATCATGGGGATTACCCAGATACTGGCAAACCCGGTCATTCTAGAGGCCGTCAATCCGTGGTGGGCCTGGCAGTTTTTTGCCGTCGATCCGGCGCTTGGCTTCCTCGCATTGGGGTCTGTCGTGCTGTCGGTGACGGGCGCCGAAGCCTTGTACGCCGATCTGGGCCATTTTGGCCGCAAGCCTATCCAGGTGTCGTGGTTGTATTTCGTCATGCCGGCGCTGCTGATGAATTATTTCGGCCAATCGGCGCTGATCCTTGCGGCGCCTGAAAAAATTGCCAATCCGTTTTTCCTGATGGCGCCGGATTGGGCCCGGCTGCCCCTTGTCGGCCTTGCAACGATGGCGACTGTCATCGCCAGCCAGGCCGTCATCACCGGGGCCTTTTCGGTAACCCAACAGGCTGTCCAGCTGGGGCTGCTGCCGCGCATCAAGATCAACCACACCTCGGCCTCGGCAGCGGGGCAGATCTATGTCCCGCTGGTCAACTGGGGCCTGCTCGGCATGGTCATCCTGCTGGTCGTCAGTTTCCGCAATTCTTCGGCACTGGCATCGGCCTATGGCATCGCTGTGACCGGCACCATGTTCATCACCACCGTCATGATGGCGGTATTGGTGCTGACGGTATGGAAATGGAACCGTTGGCTGGCCTATGGCTTTGTCGGAATCTTCCTGATTATCGACACGGCTTATTTTGCGTCCAATTTGACCAAGATCCCGGATGGCGGCTGGTTCCCGCTGCTTGTCGCCGCCATCGCTTTCACCTTTCTGACGACCTGGGCCAAGGGCCGCAAGCTCATGCAGGAACGGCTGCGTGAAAGCGCGATGCCGATGGAAGTCTTCATCAAATCGGCCGCCACCGCGGCAACGCGGGTGTCGGGGACGGCGGTGTTCATGACCACCGCCAGCACCGGCGTGCCACCGGCGCTGCTGCACAATCTGAAGCACAACAAGGTGCTGCACGATCGCATCATGATCCTGACCGTGATGATCGATGAAGTGCCCTATGTATCGGATGAGGATCGGATCGGCACCATCGAGCTTGGCAGCAATTTCTACCGGCTGTTCATCCGCTATGGTTTCATGCAGGAAATCGATATCCCGGCGGTGCTGAAACGCATCGAGAACTGCGGGCCAAAGCTCAAGATGATGGATACCAGCTTTTTCCTGTCACGACAGACATTGCTCGCCAGTGACCGTCCAGGCATGGCGCTGTGGCGCGAGCATTTGTTCAGCTGGATGATGCGCAACGCCGAAAGCGCCATGGACTTTTTCAAGCTGCCGACCAATCGTGTCGTTGAACTGGGCAGCCAGGTTGAAATTTAGACACTCTTGCAGTTGAGCGGCACCGGCCCGCTCCCCCGCTCGACCACCCAAGACATTATACGATCTGCGTGGTCGGGTGGGGGAGCGGGCCGTTACCGTCTTCATTTCACTGCAAGAGAGTCTAACGCGTAACGACCTGTTCGATGGCGCCAAAGATGGAATGATGGCGATCGTCGAGCATTTCGATGCGCACGACATCGCCGGACGACAGAAACGGCGTCGTCGCTGCACCATTTTCGATGGTTTCAACCATGCGGACTTCGGCGATGCAGCTATAGCCGCGGCCGCCCTTGGCAATCGGCTGGCCGGCCCCGCCGTCACTGCCGCGATTGGAAACAGTACCCGACCCGATTATCGAGCCCGAGGCAATATTGCGGGTCTTGGCCAGATGCGCGATCAAGGTGCCGAAATCAAAGGTCATGTCCACGCCGGCATCGGCGCGGCCAAAGGCCTGCCCGTTCAGATCGACGTTGAGAACGCCATGCAGCTTGCCATCGCGCCAGGCATCGCCGAGCGCATCAGGCGTCACGAAAACCGGCGACAGGGCCGAAGCCGGCTTTGACTGCACAAAGCCAAAGCCCTTGGCGAGTTCATCGGGGATCAGGCCGCGCAGCGAGATATCATTGACCAGCCCCACCAGCCGAATGGCCGCCAGTGCCTGTTCGCGGGTCGCACCTTGCGCTACATCGCCGGTAACGACGACGACCTCGGCTTCGAGATCAAGGCCCCAGCTGGCATCGACAAAGGCAATTGGATCGCGCGGCGCGAGGAACCTGTCGCTGCCGCCCTGATACATCAACGGATCGGTCCAGAAACTCGCCGGCAATTCTGCGCCGCGCGCCCGGCGGACCAGCTCGACATGGTTCACATAGGCGCTGCCATCGACCCATTGATAGGCGCGCGGCAATGGCGCCGCCGCCTCGCGTTCATGAAATCGGCTGTGCGGCACGGCATCATGCGCAAGGCTGGTGGCAACGCCTTGCAAAATGGCTTCGGCATGGGCCCAGTCATCGAGCGCGGCCTGCAGGGTCGGGTACATCGGCGGCGGCGCCGCACACCAGGCGAGATCATCGGAAACGACGACAAGGCGACCGTCACGGCCATGCTTCAACGAGGCAAGTTTCATGTCGACAGCGTGGCCCGGTTGGCAATTTCGCGCAAGGTTCAATTCACGTCAAATTGCCGGCTACCGCTAAGCCAAAATGGCAGGATGCCGCGCCGCCCGGCATCGGCTAAAGAGGTCATGATGGATGTGGATGCGAAACCGGCCCGGAACCGCCGACGCCAAAAACGCTTTAGATACAACAATCTCTGGGAGAATCGGCCATGCGCGAATATCTGAAATTCTACATCGATGGCGCCTGGGTCGATCCTGTCGTGCCGGCCCGAGTCGACGTCATCAACCCTGCGACCGAGGCCGTCGCCGGCGTCATCTCGATAGGCAGCGCGAGGGATGTCGACCGGGCGGTCATGGCGGCTCGCAAGGCCTTTCCAGCATGGTCGCAGGTCGATCGCGCCGGCCGAATAGAAATCATGCAGAATATCGTTGCCGAATATCAGAAACGCTTTGCCGATATTGCAGCAGCGATCACCGAGGAAATGGGGGCGCCAGGCTGGCTGGCCATGCAGGCCCAGGCGGCCATCGGTGTCGGCCATTTGATGACCGGCATCGAAGTGCTGAAAAATTACAAGTTCGAGGAATTGCGCGGATCAACGCTGGTCACCCATGAACCGATCGGCGTCTGCGCCTTTATCACACCCTGGAACTGGCCTATCAACCAGATCGCCTGCAAGGTCGTGCCAGCGCTGGCAACCGGCTGCACGATGGTGTTGAAACCATCTGAAATTGCGCCATTTTCAGCAATTCTCTGGGCCGAAGTACTGCATGCGGCAGGCGTGCCCGCCGGCGTTTTCAACCTTGTCAACGGCGATGGCCAGACGGTGGGTACTGCCCTGTCCTCCCACCCGGAGGTCGATATGGTCAGCTTTACCGGCTCCACCCGCGCCGGCATCGAAGTCGCCAAAAACGCTGCGCCTACGGTAAAGCGCGTGCATCAGGAACTCGGCGGCAAATCGCCCAATATCATCCTCGATGATGCCGATCTGGAAAAAGCCGTTGGTGGCGGCGTCAAGTCTGTGATGATGAACAGCGGCCAATCGTGCAACGCGCCGACGCGCATGCTGGTCCCCGCAGCGAAAATGGAAGCCGCCAAGGCGATCGCCAAGGCTGCCGCCGAAGCGACAACGGTTGGCAGCCCCGATGGCAATGCGGCGATGGGGCCGGTCGTCAGCGAAACCCAATGGACCAAGATTCAGGGCCTCATCCAGAAAGGCATCGATGAAGGTGCAACGCTGGTTACTGGCGGCACCGGGCGGCCGGAAGGGCTCGACACCGGCTATTATGTGAAGCCGACGATCTTTGCCGATGTATCGAACGACATGACGATTGCGCGTGAAGAAATCTTTGGCCCCGTGCTCGCCATGTTGTCCTATGACAATGAGGAACAGGCCGTCGCGATTGCCAATGATACCGTCTATGGCCTTGCCGCCTATATCCAGGGCGATGCCGATCATGCGCGCAAGGTGGCGCGGTCGCTGAAGGCCGGCCAGGTGACGATCAACTATGCGCCGGGCGACATGATGGCGCCCTTTGGCGGCTATAAACAATCGGGCAATGGCCGCGAATGGGGCGACCACGCCTTTACCGATTTCCTTGAAACCAAGGCGATCATCGGTTGGGGCGCAGCGGCGGCGGCGGAATGACGATCCACACAAAGATCTGCGACCTTCTCGGCGTTGAACACCCCGTCCTTCTCGCCGGGATGGGCGGCGTTTCCTATGCGCAAGTCTGCGCGGCGGTCAGCGCTGCCGGCGGTTTTGGCTCCTTGGGCATGGCCGGCATTTCGCCGCGCGGCATCGCTGAAGAAATGGCGCAGGTAAAGGATCTGACCGACAAACCGTTTGGCGTCGATCTGCTCACCGCCCAGCCCGAATCGCTGACGGCGAGCGTCGATGTCATCATCAAGGGCGGCGCCCGGGCCTTTATCGCCGGGCTCGGCGTGCCGGTCGCCATTGTCGATCAGCTGAAACAGGCCGGCATCATCGTCATGTGCATGGCCGGCAATGTCCGCCATGCCGTCAAGGCGGCCGAGGCTGGCTGTGATGTCATCATCGCACAGGGGACCGAGGCTGGCGGCCATACCGGATCGGTCGCATCGGTGGCGCTCTGGCCGCAGATCGTCGACGCTGTCGATATTCCGGTGGTGGCGGCTGGCGGGCTGTTCGATGGTCGCGGCCTTGTCGCGGCGCTGGCCATGGGCTGCACCGGCGTCTGGATGGGCACGCGCTTCATCGCCTCCAGCGAAGCCCATGCCGGTCAGCCCTACAAGGACGCCATCATCGCCATGAGCGAAAGCGACACGGTGATCAGCCGGGTGTTCACCGGCAAGACACTGCGCGCCATCGCCAATGATTCGACCCGGAATTTTGAAGGTCAGGATGCCAAGCCCTTTGCCATGCAGGTCATGGAATCGATGCAGCTCAATCGCCTCGGGCCAATCGCCGGCGTTGTCGATGATGTGAACCCTGCCACCCAATGCCTTGCCGCCGGCCAGGGCGGCGGTGCCATCAGGGAAATTCTGCCGGCGGGCGACATTGTGCGGCAGGTGATGGCCGAAGCCGAAGCCGTGCTGGGCCGGCTTTCGAGGCTGGGGACAAGCCGCTAACCGCCGATGATATGCGGCACAAAACGGGCGCGATTGTCGGTGATGAGGCCACCTTCGCGTATCCCGATACCGGCGGCATGGCCATCGACGCACCAGGCGCCGATCACCGGGCGTTGCTCGCCAGCGCCCGGCAGATCGACAAAACGCTGCCAGATACAGGCTTGATCGCCATAATCGCCGTCACTTCGGGCAATGATCCGGCCATCGCGCCGGATGCTGACATTGGCGCCTTCACGGCTGAGCAACGGTTTCTGGACATGGTCGCCAGCCAGCGGCTTGGTGCTGGCCTCCAGCAGATTGGGGTGGCCGGGGAATAATTCCCATAAAATCGGCAATATGCCTTTGTTCGACCAAAGCATTTTCCAGATGGGCTCGATCCACAGCGTTGAATCGAGCGATTCGATAGCGTTGCGGCCAAAATCATCGGCGATCAGCCATTCCCATGGATAAAGGTGGAAAATCGCGTCCATCGGCCGGGCTTCATTGTCGACAAAGCGCCGCTGCCGATGATCCCAGCCGATATCCTCCATGGCAATCAGCCTTGTGTCGATGCCGGCCTCGCGGGCGCAATCGGCATGATAGGCAGCGGTGATACTGTCCTCGCCGCTGGCATCGCGGAGATGGGCGATATGCAGCTGGCTGGTCCCCGGCGGGGGCGCTATGGCCCGCCAGCGATCGACCAACCGTTCATGGAGGCTGTTGCACTGGTCATGGTCGGGGAACACCGCCGCCTTCCAGTCCCATTGGATGATGGCGGCCTCCAACAGGCTGGTCGGTGTATCACAATTATACTCAAACAGGCGCGGCACGCCATTGCCGTCCAGCCCCAGATCGAAACGGCCAATATTCAAGGCTGCCGGCTCACTGTTCCAGCTTTCACAGATGGCCTGGTGGCAAAAATCCGGGATCCCGAGTTCGCCCAGCCGATCATGATCGATGATGTGCTGGCCCGCAGCGATAAATAATTGGTGCAGGGCTTCGGTCGCAATCTCGATCGCTGCGACTTCGGTCGCCGTCAGCTGCCAACAGGCTGTTTCATCCCAATAATCCTGATGCCAGATAAGCCCGAGTTCGCGCACCCGCGCGCCGGCATTGGCGCGCGGCGCACTGGCCATACGGATCATTCGCCGCCGCCGCCGCCGCCGCCGCCATGCGCCGACATGCCAAAGCCACCGCGCGTCACATTGGCCGGGCTGCTGACGCCGCCAACCACCGCGCCGCCCATCGCCGGCGCCCGTAGTAGGGGCAGGAACATGAAGGCATGGCCAGCACGCCCGCTGGTGCAGGCCGCATCGGGGACGCGAACGCCCTTGTCATTCTGGCAGACGCGCGCCGTATCATTGCCCCGGTCGGCCTGTGGCGAATCACAGCCATTGGCCAGCAACAGGGCGGCAACGGCTGTCACGACCGGCAGCCCGGGCAGGCGCCTTGGCTGCGTTGCAGGGCCATGATGATCGCGGCGCATGGCGGTCTCTTGTCCAAAAAATCAGCGGCTTGCCGACATGGCCAAAGATGGTTGCACTTGCCGTGTTTTGCAATGTGGCCGCCAGCTTGACTCTGTGGCTGGGCCGGCGCCATTTAGAACAAAATAGGAACATATGAGTCGTCCCGCGCTTTTTACCCCGGCAGTCGCTGCGATGGTCCCGGTCGCAAAAGCACCGCGACTGCGCTTTGGTTTGCGCAGCCTCGATGATCGGCTGGCCGATGGCCTGCCGATCGCAGCCCTGCATGAAGTTTTTGCCACTAGCGATGGCGATGCCGCAGCCGCTGCCGGCTTTGCTTTGTTGCTGGCCTTGCGGGTACCGCATCAAGGCCCGCTGGTCTGGCTGCGGGAGGACAGGGCACGCCGCGGTGGCCGGCTTTATGGCCTTGGGCTGGCCGCCTATGGGCTCGACCCCGACCGGCTGTGGCTGATCGAGGCGGCCGATACCAGGGCGCTGCTTCGCGCCGGTGCCGATGCGCTGGCCTGTCCCGCGCTTGCTGCCGTCATCATCGAACCTTTTGGTGCCGGCGCGGCGCTTGACCTGACGGCCAGCCGCAGACTGGCGCTGGCGGCGGCAAAATCGGGCGTTACCGTATTGGCGTTGCTGTCGGGTGCGCCCCGACCCAGTGCCGCCTGGAGCCGCTGGCAAGTATCGGCGGCGCCTTCACGACCGCTGGCCGCCAATGCGCCGGGCGCGCCGGCCTTTGCCGTCAACCTGTTGCGGCACCGTGGCGGCATAGCCGGTTTTGGGATGATCTTGGAATGGGACCCTGACAATGTCGAATTCATCGCGCCGGGTGCTGGCGCTGCACCTGCCACTGCTATCCAGCGAACGGGCGCGGCGTTGCCACGCCGCGCCGCCTGATACCCCCTTTGCGCTGGTCGAAAAACAGCGCGGCAGCATCATGCTCGCTGCTGTCGATGCGCTGGCGCTGGCCGAAGGGATTACCCCCGGGCTGACGCTTGCTGATGCCCGGGCGCGGTTGCCGGGGCTGTTGACCCTGCCGCATGATGCAGCAGCGGACGCGGCCCTGCTTGCCTGGCTCGCGGATGGTGCCGATCGCTGGTCCCCCATGGTGATGACGGTGCCGCCGGCGGCGCTGGTCATCGATATCGGCGGCTGCTGGCACCCCTATGACACAGAGGCTGGGCTCGTTGATGATGTCATGGCGCGGCTGGCGCGGCTTGGCCTGACAGCGCTGCCAGCACTGGCCGCCACCCCCGATGCGGCGCTGGCGCTGGCGCGTTATCAAAGCTGCAGCCTCGATACCCTGCCGGTGACGGCGCTCGATTGCCCGGAGGCGACCCATATCGCGCTGCGGCGGGCCGGGCTGACACATGTCGGCGATGTTTTGAAACAACAGCGCCCGGCGCTGGCAGCGCGCTTTGGCGATGCGCTGGTGCTGCATCTGGCGCGGCTGACCGGCGATATCATGGTGCCGGTCAGCCCGCGTCGCCTGGCCGTAGAAATCAGCGCCGAGCAACGGTTTGCCAGCCCCTTGGCCAACAGCGATGCAGCCTTGCTGGTGATCGAAAATCTGGCGGTGCGCGCCGGCATGGAATTGGCGCGGCGCGGGCAGGGCGGCCGCCGGTTCGATGTCGCGCTTTACCGCAGCGATGGCCATGTTGCGCGGTTGATGGTCGAAACTGCTGCTCCGGTACGCGCCGCTACGGTATTGGTGCGGCTGTTTCGGGAACGCATTGGCGCGCTTGCCGATCCGCTGGACCCGGGCTTTGGCTATGACGCCATCAGGCTGGATGTAACGGTCGTCGCGCCGCTCAGCGATCAGCAGTTGCGGCTGGAAGGCGGGGATCTGGCGGCGGGAGAGATCATTGCCCTGGTGGACAGGCTGGTGACGCGATTGGGGCGCGGCCGGGTGCGCAGGCTGGTGGCGGGTGACAGCCATATTCCCGAACAGGCAGCCTTTGATCTGCCGCATGGCGATAGCGCCAGCGGCAGCTGGCCGGCAACGTCCGGCGATGGGGCGCCGCAACGCCCGATCCAGCTTTTCGATCCGCCCGAGCCGGTGGAGGTCATCGCCGAAGTCCCCGATGGGCCGCCGCGGCGATTTCGCTGGCGCCAGAAACTCCATGACGTCACCGCCCATGAAGGCCCCGAACGCATTGCCGCCGAATGGTGGCGGCGCAGCGATGGCAAGGGCCTGACCCGCGATTATTACCGCGTCGAAGATAGCCAGGGCCAGCGTTTCTGGCTATTCCGCCATGGGCTTTATGGCACGGAAAAGCCCAACCCTGGCTGGTATCTGCATGGCTTGTTTGCGTGACGCAATTTGCCGAATTGGCGGCGGCAACGCATTTTTCGTTCCTGCGCGGCGCGTCGGCGCCCGGTGATATGGTCCGCACGGCGCTGGCGCTGGGCCATGCCGGCATCGGTATCGCCGATCGCAATACCGTGGCAGGCGTTGTCCGGGCGCATGTCGCGTTGCGCACTGCCGCAGAAGCGGCGCCATTGGCACCATTCCGTCTGGCGGTCGGTGCACGCCTGGTTTTTGCTGACAAAACCCCCGATGTAATCGCCTATCCGGCGACGCGGCAGGGTTGGGGGCGGCTGACGCGCCTGCTCACCACTGGCAACCGCCGCGCGATCAAGGGCGATTGCACGTTGAATATTACGGATCTTGCCGATTATGCCGACGGGCTGTTGCTCATCGCCACGGCGGCGCCTGGCCTTTCTGCCCTGGCCGAGATTGCCCCCGAACGCTGCTGGCTGGCGGCCGCCATGCCGCGCGCCGGCCCCGATCGTCGCGGGCTGGCTGCAGCCCGCGCGGCAGCGGCTGCGGCCTGCGTGCCGCTGGTGGCGATAAATGCGCCGCTATATGCGACCCCCGATCAACGCCGGCTGCATGACGTGCTGGCCTGTATTGCGCAAAAAACCACGATCGCTGCAGCGGGGCAACAGCTTGCCGCAAACGCCGAACGGCATTTAAAATCAACCGCCGAAATGCAGCGGCTGTTCGCCGATTGTCCGGAAGCGATTGGCGAAACCACGCGCATTCTTGCCCGTATCGATTTCAACCTCGATCAGCTGCGCTATGAATATCCGCATGAACCCGTACCCGATGGCCATAGCCCGCAAGGCTGGCTGGAAACATTGACGCTCGGCAAAGCCGCGGCCCGCTGGCCGGATGGTGTGCCAGCCCGGCTGAAGGCGCTGCTGGCCGATGAATTCCGGATCATCGCCAAGGCCGGTTATGCGCCCTATTTCCTGACCGTTCATGACATTGTGCAATTTGCCCAAGGCCGGGGCATATTATGCCAGGGGCGCGGTTCGGCTGCCAATTCGGCGGTGTGCTTCGTCCTTGGCATCACCGCTGTCGATCCGTTGAAAAACAATCTGTTGTTTTCGCGTTTCATTTCCGAAGAACGCCGGGAACCCCCGGATATCGATGTCGATTTCGAACATGAACGCCGCGAGGAGGTGATGCAATATATCTACCGGCGATACGGGCGGGAACGCGCCGGCATCGCTGCTACCGTCATCCATTATCGACCCCGCAGCGCCGTGCGCGAAGTGGGCAAGGCGCTCGGCATGACCGAGGATGTGACAACGCGGCTGACCAGCACCGTCTGGGGCAGTTTTGCCAGTCATCTGGAACAGCAGCGCATCGCTGAAAGCGGCTTTGACCCGAAAGCCCCCGAAATCCGCCGCCTGGCCGATCTTGTCGGGCAGATTCTCAGCTTTCCAAGGCATTTGTCGCAGCATGTCGGGGGCTTTGTGCTGACCAACGACAGGCTGGATGAAACCGTGCCGATCCATAACGCCGCCATGCCCGATCGCACTTTCATCGAATGGGACAAGGATGATATCGATGCGCTGGGGTTGATGAAGGTCGATGTGCTGGCGCTGGG
>JBBRIC010000093.1:0-10572 GCA_038221665.1 Sphingomonadales bacterium | reverse complement strand
CGGCACAAATCAGGTTGCGCCCGGTGCCACAGCCGATTTCAAGCACCGTGCCACGCGGTGGCGGTTTCAGATCGACGATCAGCGCGTCGCGCCCGAGCAGATAATATTTGCGTGTCAGATCATAGATGTGGCGCTGCCGGGCATAGATACGATCCATGCGCGCCGCGGCACCGGTCGTTACTGTCACGTTGCTGCCGTCACGCCGCCGCCAGCACGTAAAGATGCACCCCGCCATAGATGGAAGATCGATCGGCACGGGTGAAACCGAGCGATGCCTCCGCCTCATAATGCCATTTCGACAATATTGCGTCTGGCACCCGGCCGGGCAGCAACGTTGGCTGGGCGGCGGTCCGAAACACGACGCGAGCGCCGGGCCGGGCGGTGCGGGTAATTTCCCGCCACAAATCGGTCAGCTGGTCATCCGTCATCCAATCCTGCGCATCGAGCAGCACATAGCGGTCGCGGCTGGCCGCTGGGCAGGAACGCAGATAATCGATGAAATTGGCGTGGCGAATTTCAACCCTGTCGATGCGATCGACGACATCGCGGTAATTTGCTGCTTCCAGATAGGGCGGCACCGGCGCAGTTGGCCCAGGCCCATAGCCGCGGCCAAAGGCCTGCCAGGCGAAATAATTATCCTTGATGGCAAAATCACAGGCGAGCTTTTCCAGCCGACCCTTCAATACAGCGATCATGCCGCCGGGTTCATCACCCAGCAGCGCCTGATATTGTGCGGGCGGGATGCCAAGGCCAAACAGCGCCGCCGGGTTGCTGGCCAGCCAGCGCACGAACTTTTTATCGAACAGCGGCGCAAAGCTGGTTTCAAAAATATCGCGCTGTTCGGCCAGCGAATTTGCCGCCAGAATGTCGCGGGTCTTGATGCCGTACAGCCGCGCCAGTTTCTGGGTGCCGCCGATAAAGCTGCCAAGCAGCCCATAGCGATAGAAATTGCGCGTAAAGCCGCCGATCCGGCGGCGGCCGACGATATCACGCCCTTCCCAGTAACGCCGGGCGGTTTCATCGAGATGCGGGGCGACATGCTGGCGATACGCGGCAACATTGCCCTTGGCATTGGCATCGCCGAAAAACCGGTAAAAACTGGCATGGTCGGGCAAATGCCGGGCGGCGGCCAGTTTCAACCGGCCGAGCGCGATATGGGCGGTGTTGAGATCAACGGCAGTGATGCGGCCTGGATTGGCGGTCAGATACGACAGCACATTGCAACTGCCGCTGGCGATGGTCACCAGATGGGTATCGGGGCCAAGCTGCAACGCCTCCAGATCGACCACCGGATCTTCCCAGATCTGGGCATAGACCAACCCCCGGAAGGCAAAGGTAAAGGCGCGTTCCAACAGGCCCTGTTTGCTGAATTCGTCATGGCGATGAACGGCGCGATGCAGGGCGTCATGCTTTTTTGTCGGCATCGCCACGGCCATATGTCTCTCCCGCTACAGTTTTATGGCTCCTAGGCCATTGGCGTGACGTTTTGGTGACGCTGGCCAGCGAGGCGATGATGCACGCGTTCGAACATCGGTCGATCATCCGTACGTCGGAATGCGGCAAGATTTCGACACTTTTAAACAGATTTTGGTGCACCCGGAGCGATTCGAACGCCCGACCCTCAGATTCGTAGTCTGATGCTCTATCCAGCTGAGCTACGGGTGCCAGAGGCGCGGGACATAGGGGAGCCGCGCCGCTTTGGCAACTGCTTGCTCGTCGCGACTGGCCGGCCTAGCTACATTATATGCGCTATCCCTGCCCTGCCCTGACCGCCGCCATCATGATCGCCGGCTTGGGGCTGGCGCTGGCGGGTTGTTCCGGCATGAACCGGTCGGGCACCTGGCCCAGCCTCCAGACCAGACCGGGTGAAATCGCGCCGATGGTGCCGCGTTTCGCGCCGGGCGCCTGTGCCGATTGTGCCCCCGATGCTGCGCCTGTCGCTGCGGCGCAGCCGGAACCGCCCGCAGTGCCTGCCGATATCGCGCAGCGCCTCGATCGCATTGCGGCCAGCATCACCGCTGTCGAGCGCGCCCTGCCAGCCCAGCAACGCGCCACGGCCGCCGCAGTGTCGGGCAGCGCGGCAAAGCGTGATGGCGAGGCCGATGTGCAGCGCAGCCGTTATGAAGCCTTGTTCCTGCCGCTGGCAACGGCCGATCAGGCGCTTGACCGGATCGACGATGATCTGGCCGGCACAGTCGAT
Organism: Sphingomonadales bacterium; assembly: GCA_038221665.1. GTDB lineage: Bacteria > Pseudomonadota > Alphaproteobacteria > Sphingomonadales > Sphingomonadaceae > Sandarakinorhabdus. The sequence continues at coordinate 8,372 of JBBRIC010000093.1, read as the reverse complement.
ATCGAAGCGTTCCAAAACAGGATAGCGGCGCTGCGCGACCGGCTGGCAAAGCTGGAGGCCGCTCGCACCGCCTATTGATACGCGCTGGCCGCCGCATCAGCCCCTTGGTGTCATCGACAGGCTGCGGTCGCCGGCGGCAAACCCCGTCGTACTGGTGGCAAAGCCCAGCGATTCGCCCGGCGCCAGCGGCGTTGCCGGCAGCGCCACCCGCCAGCGTCGCACAATGCCATGCGGTCCCGACAGCCGAAGATCGACCGCCGTCAGCCGGGCTGGCGTGAGCCCATGATTTTCGACTCTGCCAGCAATTTCCAGCAGCCGTTCGCCCGAGGGCAGTACGGTGACAATCGCCCGGGCGCTGGCCCGCAAGGCCAGGGGCGCCGGTTGCAGCGCCGCCAGCGCCGCAGCAAATGGCGGCGGCAGGGGCCGGTCACCCAACCACAGCGCCGCCGCAGCGACGGCCAGACCGCCGCCCAGAACCACGGCAAAAATACTGCGCAGAATCCCTCCCGCGGCTGGCTGTGCATTATCATCGACATCCGTATCGGCTGGATCGACATCAGTTGCCTCGGCCGGTTCATCGCCAGCACCGGGCCCGACGGCTGCAACTTCGGGCACAACCGAGCCAAATTCCAGGGCTTCGGGTGCCAAACCTGCCGTGACCGGCGCCACAGCCGGCATCGCGGCGTCCATGTCGGGAACCCAGCGGTGCTGGCACTCGGCGCAACGCATCCGGCTGCCGGCTGCCGCGACGGCGGGATCGATCCGGTAACGTGCGCCGCAATTGGGGCAGACAATGATCATGCTGCCACCATTAGCCGTGATCGCCGCCAGCGCAAAAGCCGGATTCGGCAAGCCAGCGCTTGCCAAATGCTTGCCTATGCCCGCGCCCTCGGCGATAGCGCGGGGCATGCATGACATCAGATCGATCCGCGCCGATCCGGCTGCCTTTGACGCCGCCCTGGCCCGACGCGGCATTTCCAGCGCATCAGCAGCGATCGTTGTTGCCGACAGCCGGCTGCGCGCCATCCAGACCGAATTGCAGGCAGCGCTCGCCCGCCGCAACGAAATCTCCCGCGAAATCGGCAGTGCCAAGGCCAAAAAGGACGAACAGGCCGCCAGCGCCGGCATGGCAATAATCGCCGAATTAAAGGCTCGCATCCCCGGCCTCGAAGCCAGCGAGCGCGAGGCCGAAGCGGCATTGTTCGCGCAACTGGCGGCCTTGCCGAACCTGCCCGCCGACGATGTCCCCGATGGTGCCGATGAAACCGGCAATGTCGTTGTGCGCGAAAGCGGATCAAAGCCGGTGTTCGATTTCCTGCCCGCCGAACATGATGTTGTGGCAGCCCGGCTCGGCTATGATCCAGATGCGGCGGCGCGCATAGCCGGTGCGCGTTTTGCCGTGTTGAAAGGCAATTTGGCCCGGCTGCACCGCGCGCTTGGCCAATATATGCTCGATATCCAGACCGAAGTGCATGGCTATGCCGAAACCCAGGTGCCGTTGCTGGTGCGCAGCGAAGCGGCCTTTGGCACCGGACAATTGCCCAAATTCGAGGAGGATTTGTTCAAGACCAGCGATGGCCGTTACCTTATTCCAACAGCCGAAGTGTCACTGACCAATCTGGTCCGCGAGCAAATCGTCGATGAAGACATGTTGCCGCTGCGCTTGACGGCATTGACGCCCTGCTTTCGATCGGAAGCCGGCAGCGCCGGGCGCGATACCAAAGGCCTGATCCGCCAGCATCAGTTTGAAAAGGTCGAACTGGTCAGCGTCTGCAGCCCCGATCAGGCGGCCACCGAACATGGCTATATGCTGCGCTGTGCCGAGGCGATCCTTGAAAATCTGGGGCTGCCCTATCGCCGTGTGCTGCTTTGCGCCGGCGACATGGGCTTTGCTGCTCGCAAGACCTTTGATCTGGAGGTCTGGCTGCCCGGCCAGAATGCCTGGCGCGAAATCGCCTCGATCTCGGACTGCGGCGATTTTCAGGGCCGCCGCATGGCCGCCCGCTACAAGACACGGGGCGACAAGGGCACCAGGGGTTTTGTCAACACGCTGAACGGATCGGGGCTGGCGGTCGGGCGGACGCTGGTGGCTGTAATCGAAAATTATCAACAAGCCGATGGATCGGTGCGCATCCCCCAGCTATTGGCGGGGTATATGAACGGGATCACTGTGTTGCGGCCAGAACCCGCCTGATACGGCGGCGGTTGCGCCCTTCAAAACAAAGGATATTCGATGCGGATTCTGGTCACCAACGACGATGGCATAAACGCCCCGGGCCTGGTTGCGCTGGAACAGATCGCCGCCGAATTATCCGACGATATCTGGGTCGTCGCCCCGGCCGAGGAACAATCGGGCGCCGGCCACAGCCTGACCCTGTCGCAGCCCGTGCGACTGCGCGAGATCACGCCGCGCCGCTTTGCCGTCCGCGGCACGCCCACCGATTGCGTCATGCTGGCGCTGGGCGCGGTGATGGCCGACAATAAACCCGATCTGATCCTGTCGGGCGTCAATCGGGGGGGCAATCTGGCCGAAGACGTGACCTATTCAGGGACGGTATCAGCCGCGATGGAGGGTTGTCTTGCCGGCATCCGATCGATCGCGTTAAGCCAGGTCATGCTCGACTATACCGCCGGGATGGAGGATTTTTCGACCGCGACCACGCATGGCGCCGATGTCCTGCGCCGCGTCCAGAGCATCGATTGGCCGACCGGCGTCCTCATCAACATCAATTTTCCGGGCGTGCTTGCGGCCGATGTCAAAGGCGTGCGGGTCACCGAGCAGGGCTTTCGCGACTATGGCAATATCCAGCTGGTCAAACGCACCGATCCGCGCGGCTTTGATTATTACTGGCATGGCTATGGCCGCGAAAAATCGACAGCGGCGCATATGACCGATCTGGAGGCGATGCACGACCATTGCATTTCGGTAACGCCGCTGCATCTCGACATGACCCACAGGCCAACGATGGCGGCGCTGCAGACGGCGCTGGCCGACAAGGCCGGCTGACGCCATGGCAGCGGCGCGTCTGCCAGGATGGCTGTCGTTGCCCGTGCTGCTGATTCTCGCGGCTTGTGCAGCAACGCCAAAACCGCCTGCCCCGGCACCGCGGCCGATAGCCATGCCGGCAACGCCACCGAAACCGCAGTGGCAGGCGCGCAAGGTGATCACCGATGCCGTCATCGTGCCGGGCGGCCGGCTGCATACGGTAAAGACCGGCGAAACCGGTATCGCCATCGCCCGGGCTTATGGCGTCAGCTGGGACCGGCTGGTGGCCAGCAATCGCCTGAAACCACCCTATATTCTTGAAATCGGCGACAAGCTGCTGTTGCCGACGGCAAAACAGGTCGCCGCGATGAGCGTTGAAGACCGGGCAAAGGCATTCCGGATCGATATCGATGATATCATCACGGGTGGCGAACCGGCAGCGAGCCCAAAATTGCCACAACAACCAGCCCAACCAAGACCCGGCGCCGCACCGATACGCCCCGGCACCGCACCGATACGCCCCGCTGTTGCGCCACTGCCGCAACTGACCGGCGATGCACCCGATTTTCGCTGGCCGGTCGAAGGCCGCATCCTGTCGGGCTTTGGCGCCAAACCGGGCGGGCGTTTCAACGATGGCGTCAATCTGAAAGCCAGCGCCGGATCGCCGGTCCGCGCCGCCGGTGATGGCGTCATCGCCTATGCCGGCGATGCGATCACTGGCTTTGGCAATCTGGTCCTCATCAAACATGCCGGCGGCTGGGTGACGGCCTATGGCCATGCCGAGGCATTGCTGGTCGAACGCGGGCAACGCGTGCGCCAGGGCGATGTCATCGCCCGCGCCGGGGCGACCGGCGCCGTCACCGAGCCGCAGGTACATTTTGAACTGCGCAAAGGCCGCGCGCCGGTCGATCCGGCAAAGCTGATCGGCGGACGGTGACTTCGCAGCCGGCTTTGCGTACAGCGGCCGGATGACTCTTGTTCTCGATTCTGCACCGCGCGTCGGCATGGTGTCGCTCGGCTGCCCCAAGGCGCTGGTCGACAGCGAGCGCATCCTCACCCAGTTGCGCGCCGATGGCTATGCGCTGTCCGGCGATTATGCCGGCGCCGATGTCGTCATCGTCAACACTTGCGGCTTTCTTGACAGCGCCAAGGCCGAAAGCCTTGAAGCCATTGGCGAGGCCATCGCCGAAAATGGCCGGGTGATCGTCACCGGCTGTCTGGGGCATGAGGCAGATGCCATCCGGGCGCGATTCCCGGCCGTGCTTGCAGTGACGGGGCCGCAGCAATATGATCAGGTGGTCGATGCCGTGCGCGACGCGGCCCCGCCAGTGCGATCGGCCTATCTCGATCTGGTTCCCGATGTCGGGCTGAAGCTGACACCGCGACATTATTCCTATCTGAAAATTTCCGAAGGCTGTGACCACGCTTGCGCCTTTTGCATCATCCCGAGCTTGCGCGGTGATCTTGCCAGCCGGCCACCGGCGGCCATTTTGCGCGAAGCGCAAGCACTGGTAAATGCCGGCACCAAGGAATTGCTGGTCATTGCGCAGGACACATCGGCCTATGGCGTCGATCTGCGTCACATGACATCGTCGCTGGGTGGCAGGCCGCTGCGCGCCCATATCACCGATCTGGCGCGCGAGCTGGGCAGCCTCGGCGTCTGGGTGCGGCTGCACTATATTTATCCCTATCCGCATGTCGACCAGTTGATCGGGCTGATGCAGCAAGGTCTTGTTCTGCCCTATCTCGACATTCCGTTTCAGCATGCAGCGCCCGATGTGCTGCGCGCCATGCGCCGGCCGGCCAAGGACGCCAAAGTGCTGGATCGCATCGGCAAATGGCGGGCGCTGGTGCCCGATCTGGCCCTGCGCAGCACCTTTGTCGTGGGGTTCCCGGGCGAAACCGAGGCGGATTTCCAGTATCTGATCGATTGGCTCGGCGCCGCACAGATCGATCGCGCCGGCTGTTTCAAATATGAGGCGGTTGCAGGGGCCGCCGCCAATGCGCTGCCCGGCGCCGTCCCCGAAGACGTGAAGGAGGAACGCTGGCATCGCTTCATGGCAGCCCAGTCGGCGATTTCGGCGGCGCGTCTGGCAACAAAAATCGGCTGCGATATCGATGTGCTGATCGATGCGGTCGATGACGAAGGCGGCGCGTCTGGCCGCAGCAAATATGATGCCCCCGAAATCGACGGCGAGGTCCATCTGCGCGATGCCGGCGGTATCGCTGTCGGCGATATCATTCGCGCCAGAATCGAAGACGCCGATGATACCGATCTGTTCGGCGTGCCGCTTTGACGGATTTTTCTGCCCTGTTGCACGCCGACGATGGCCGGCCCGCCACGCCATTGACCATCGTGCCGGCCAGCGATTTCGACGCCTGGCTCCATGACAAGGGTGAGCGGACACGGACGTTGGTTGCGGCCCAGGGTTTCAAAGGCAAGGCCGACAGCATTGCGTTCATCCCCGGCGATGCGCCCGCCAATGGTCCCGCTGACTGGTCGGCGCTGGCGGGCAGCAAGGGCACGGCCGATTGCTGGACATTGGCCGCTGCCGCGACGGCGTTGCCGGCCGGCCGTTACCGGCTGCATGGCGCGCTGGGCCCGGCGGGGCTGGGCTGGCTGCTCGCCCAGCATCGTTTCAGCCGCTACCGGAAACCCGTTGGGGATATCGGCCCGCGCCTGTTGTTGACCAGCGATATCGGCGGGTTGGGCGAAGCCATCCGACTTGCCGAGGCAACCGCGCTCGTCCGTGACCTTGTCGATACGCCAGCGGCCGACATGGGGCCGGCGGAACTTGCCGAAGCCGTAAGCGCAGAAGCCCGCAAATTTGGAGCGACGGTTGAAATCATCAAGGGCGAGGCGCTGCTGGCAGGGAATTTCCCGGCAATCCATGCTGTCGGCCGGGCAGCCTCGCGCGCACCCCGCCTGATCGATGTGCACTGGGGCGATCCGACACACCCGAGGCTGACGATCGTCGGCAAGGGCGTGACGTTTGATTCGGGCGGCCTCAACATCAAGCCCGGCAACAGCATGGCGTTGATGAAAAAGGATATGGGCGGGGCAGCGCACGCGCTGGCGCTGGCCCGGCTGGTCATGCAGGCGGGCTTGCCGGTGCGGCTGCGGCTGATCATCCCGGCGGTTGAAAACAGCATTTCGGGGGATGCGATGCGGCCGGGCGATGTGCTGGCGACGCGCGCCGGCAAGACCGTTGAAGTCACCAACACCGATGCCGAGGGCCGGTTGATCCTTGCCGATGCGCTGACGCTGGCGGGGGAGGATGGGCCGGCGCTGATCCTCGATTTCGCTACCTTGACTGGTGCCGCGCGGGTGGCACTGGGGCCGCAACTGCCAGCGCTGTTCAGCAATGACGACGTGCTGGCGGCGGATTTTGCAGCGGCATCAAGCGCTGCCGGTGATCCTTTGTGGCGGCTGCCGCTCTGGGCAGGGTATCGCGATATGCTGAAATCACCCATCGCCGATCTTAATAATTCGCCCGAGGGCGGCTTTGCCGGGGCAGTGACGGCGGCGCTCTTCCTCGAAGCCTTTGTGCCCGCCGGCATCCCCTGGGCGCATTTCGATACCTTTGCCTGGAACCCGGCCAGCCGGCCCGGCCGGCCGCGCGGCGGCGAGGCGCTGGGGCTGCGCGCCAGCTGGGCGCTGCTGAAGGCGCGTTTCGGCTCGGGTGCGCGTTGAGCGACCCGGTCATTCGCACAGCCCGGTTGACGGGTCCACGGCCAAGGCTTGACCCGCGCAACCATGTCGCCGGCGCCGGGCTGGTCGATATCGCGCTCGCCGATCGGGTTGCCGCCGCCCGTTATGTGGCACCGCAGCGGCTGGCCTGTGTGGTTGCCCAGACGCCGATGCGCGGCAGCGCGGATGCGGGCGCCATGGCCATCAGCCAATTGCTGTTCGGCGAAAGCTTTGACCTGTTCGATACTGCCGATCACTGGGGTTTTGGCCAGTCGGTCCATGATGGCTATACGGGCTGGGTGCCGCTGCTCGCACTGGGCGCGCCTCCGGCAAGGTATTTGACTCGCATCACGGCCGCGCTTGCGCCGGTATTTGCCGCGCCCGACATCAAATCGCCAATTCTCGACCGGCTGCCTTTTGGCGCGCGGATCAGCGGCGATGGTGTCGGGAATTTCGTCGCGCTGGCGGATGGCGGCCATGTGCATGCGCGCCACATTGCGCCTGCCCCGGAAACACCGCTTGCTGTCGCCCGGCTGTTCGCTGGCGCGCCCTATGTCTGGGGTGGCCGCACGCCGCAGGGGGTGGATTGTTCGGGTCTGGTGCAGGCCGCTCTGGCTGCCTGCGGGATCGCGGCCCCACGCGATTCCGACCAACAGCGCGACGGTGTTGGTCAGCCGGTGGCTTTTGGCGACCGAACGGCCGGCGATCTGGTGTTTTTTCCGGGCCATGTCGGTATCCTTGTCGATGCCGACACGCTGTTCCACGCCAACGCCCATTGGATGACAACCGGCGCGGAACCGCTTGCCGATGTCATCGCCCGGGTAACGGTCAGCGGCGTGCGACGCCTTTGACACTGTCGCGCCGGCGTTGCTGCCGGTAGTTTGCCGATGTGTTGCTTGATTTGACCCTGACGCCGAACCGGTCGTTCGACCGCCGCCATGGCCGCTGGCTGGTGCTGGCCGTCGGTGGCCTGTTTTTCGTCTCTGGCTTGCGCTTCCTCGCGCTCGGGGCCTGGCCGATCCTGCCCTTCATGATCATCGATGTGGCGCTGCTGGGCTGGGCCTTGCGCGCCAGCCATGCCGCAGGGCGCGGCCATGAACGCATCACGCTGGCCGATGACGCACTGATGCTGGTGCGCGTCAGCGCCAAGGGCCAGGCGAGGCAATTCGGCTTTGAACCCTATTGGACTCGCGTTCAGATCGAGGAAACGCCGTTGGGCGATGCGCAGTTGTTTCTCACAACGCGCGGTCGACGCGTGCGGATAGCAGCATTTTTATCGGTGCCCGAACGCCGCGATGTCGGCGCCGCGATCAGCGCCGCGCTCAACGTCTATCGCAGCGGGCCAATGCCCAGCACATCGTCCATCGTATAACGCCCGGCGGGTTTTCCGGCCAGCCAGACCGCCGCCTGCAACGCACCGCGCGCAAAGATATCGCGGTCCTCGGCGCGATGCGCGATTTCAATTCGCTCCCCATCGCCGGCAAACAGCACGACATGGTCGCCCGCTGCAGTGCCGCCGCGCAACGCTGCAAAGCCGATCTGGCCGGGCTTTCTGACGCCGCTCGCGGCATCTCGGCCCGACACGCTGACCTTTGCCAGGGCAAGCCCGCGTGCCGCCGCCGCGGCTGCCCCCAAAGCCAGCGCCGTACCCGATGGTGCATCGGCCTTGTGGCGATGGTGCAGCTCCATGATCTC
>JBBRIC010000092.1:0-10645 GCA_038221665.1 Sphingomonadales bacterium | reverse complement strand
AGCGATAATGGCAGCATAGAAGGAGAACAAAACAAGGTCACGCACCAAATCTGCCCCGGTCGGCGTTATCCCCGATATTCACAGCCGGTGGATAACCGGCGATTGCCCTCCTTCGTCCGCAGCCACTACATCATGTGTCAGTTGCCTCGTCCCCGGACTACGGATTGTGGCTATATTGGCCGTTAAGGCAAGCAACATTTCTATCGCCGGGCCGATTTTTTCGTTCGATGACCGCAAATCAAGCACTTGCTGCCCTTGGCCGGCCGGGCGATGAGGGCATGGTGCCACAGGCGTGCTGAAACGCCCCTGCGGCACAGCCTGTTCCTGCCCATCCGGAGCCATTGCCATGACGATCATCGACGAAAACCATGTCATCGACTCCGTCGCCGATGCGCTGCAATACATCAGTTATTTCCATCCGATCGATTATATAATCGCTCTGGGTGAGGCTTATAAGGCCGAGCAAAGCCCCGCGGCAAAGGACGCCATCGCCCAGATCCTGACCAACAGCCGCCTCTGCGCAGAGGGGCATCGACCGATCTGCCAGGACACCGGCATTGTCGTCGCCTTTGTCAAAGTCGGCATGGATGTACGCTGGCAGGCGACGATGACGCTGGCGGAAATGATCAACGAAGGCGTCCGCCGCGCCTATCTATACCCTCAGAACCGCCTGCGCGCCTCGATCGTCGCCGACCCGGCCTTTGCGCGCCGCAACACCCGCGACAATACACCGGCCGTAACGCATGTGCAGCTGGTGCCGGGCGACACGGTCGAAATCACGGTCGCGGCCAAGGGCGGCGGTTCCGAGAATAAATCCAAATTCGCCATGCTCAACCCCAGCGATTCGATCCGCGACTGGGTGGTCAACACGGTGCCGCTGATGGGCGCCGGCTGGTGTCCGCCGGGCATGCTCGGCATCGGCATCGGCGGCACCGCCGAAAAGGCCATGCTGCTGGCCAAGGAAAGCCTGATGCTGCCGATCGACATGGCGAATTTGAAGCAGCGTGGCCCTGAAAGCCAGATCGAGGCGCTGCGCATCGAGCTTTATGATGCCGTAAACGATCTTGGCATCGGTGCGCAGGGGCTGGGCGGGCTGTCGACCATTCTGGACGTGAAAATCCTTGAATACCCGACCCATGCCGCCTCAAAACCTATCGCCATGATCCCCAATTGCGCCGCCACCCGCCATGCGCATTTCATTCTGGATGGCAGCGGGCCGGCCTATCTGGCGCCGCCCGATCTGGCGCAATGGCCCAAGGTAGAATGGCAGGCGTCACCCGAAGCCAGGCGCGTCGATCTCGACACGCTGACGCCTGAAATGGTTGCGTCATGGAAGCCGGGCGACCGGCTGTTGCTGAACGGTAAAATGCTGACCGGGCGCGATGCGGCGCACAAACGGCTGACCGACATGCTGGCGCGCGGCGAGCCGCTGCCGGTCGATTTCACCAATCGCGTCATTTACTATGTCGGGCCGGTCGACCCGGTTGCGGGTGAAGTGGTCGGCCCCGCCGGCCCGACCACCGCCACACGTATGGACAAATTCACCGAGGCCATGCTGGCCCAGACCGGCTTGATCGCAATGGTCGGCAAGGCCGAGCGCGGACCAACGGGCATTGCCGCCATCAAGAAACATAAAGCCGCCTATCTGATGGCGGTCGGCGGTGCTGCCTATCTGGTTTCAAAGGCGATTCTGGCATCGCGGGTGCTGGCGTTCGAAGACCTTGGCATGGAGGCGATTTATGAATTCACCGTGCGCGACATGCCGGTAACCGTCGCTGTCGATGCGTCGGGTGAAAGCGTCCATGCGACGGGGCCGATGGTATGGCGCGAAAGGATCGCCCGGGCAAAGCAAGTGGCGAATGCCTGATCGCCAGCGCGGGCCTGTCTGAACTGCTTGCCTATGTGTAACCTTGATGTTACTTTGACACCTTGAGGTTACATAAGGTTTCCCGACATGGCCGATGCCGATGATATTGCCACCGCCGACCATCTGACCCGGCGCCGGGCGCGGATATCGACGGTGATGGCCGTGATGTTTGTGGCCAGCATGGCGACGAGCTTTGGCGTCGAAGGTGGCGCTGGCCGCGCGCAGACGTTTCACATCGCCGCCTGGATTGTCTGGGCGCTGGTGCTGGTCCTGATGCTGGCTGTCGGCAATGGCTTTGGCCGCAGCCGGGCGGTTCGCGGCTTGTTGAACGATGAAACCACGCGCGCCAATCGCCGGGATGCGATGGTCGCCGGGTTCTGGGCGGCGGTGTCTGCCGGCTTCGGACTGTATGCGCTCAATCTTTTGGTCGCCCTGACGGCGGCCGAATCGATCCGGCTGGCGTTGACCGTGACCGTTGCGACGGCGCTGCTCTGGTTCGGCAAGCTCGAACGCCAGTCACTAAACGGTGGCTGAACGCCTGCTGTGCCGATTAAAGGCGATGCGGACGGCGCGCGGCTGGACCCAGGCCGATCTGGCCGAGCGCGTCGGCGTCAGTCGCAAGACCATCAACACGGTTGAAAATGGGGTTTTCGTGCCATCGACGCTACTGGCGCTGAAACTGGCGCGGGCGCTGGAATGCCCGGTCGAAAACCTGTTCAGCCTCGTTGAATAACCGGCCTATGGCCAAATCAGCGCGGTGCTTTGCTGATTTCTGTCGCCGGCTGCAGGGGCAAGGCGTTGGACGAGAGGTTTTTTAATGACTGATATTGCGACTTTGAAGAGCGAATTACAGGCGGCCATCGCCGGGGCGCGTCCCGATGGCACCTATGAAGATGCGGTGTTCGATCGGATTCATGCCGCCATCGCCGGCCTGACGCCGCTGACGCCAACGCCCAGCCCCTTTGCCACGCCAGACGTGGTGCAATCGCCATGGCGGTCACTCTATTCGCAATTCGGTCCGCGCCACACCGCCGGCAAGCCGACCCGCCACCAGACGACGATGAACCTTCAAAGTTTCAACAAATTCCCGGCGGTCGACATGCTGGTCAGCGATATCGACCAGGAAATCCGCATTGCCGACGCGCATTATAATAATGTGATCAGCGTGACGACGCTGGATGGCGCCCATCGCGCCGAACTGATCGTCTGGGGCCGCTACAGCATCGATGCGGCGGCGGTGCAGCGCTATGTTGTTGATTTCTATGCGGTTGAATTGCGGGCCCCGACCGGTGTGGCGGCGGCTGAACTACGGGCGCAGTTTGGCTTGCCTGTCGATCATCCGCTGAAATCGGACCTGAAACCGATGAAGCTTCATTCGGATGTGGTCTATTGCGACGCCGACATGCGGATCAATTTTGGCAGCATGGGCGGCGTCTATGTGCTCGAACGCCTGGCGACTCCGGGAAAGTCGGTGGATTTCAACTGAGCGTTACGGCAGAGGCACGGCCATGGATACTGGCCTTGATGATGCGCTCGATACCGTCTGGCGCCTGCTGGTGCGCGGCGCCGCCGACCGGCGCAGCCCGGTGCATACGCCGGTGGTCGCCAGCGTCGCGGCCGATGGCAGCCCCGATGCGCGGGTGATGGTGCTGCGCGCGGCGTCGCGCGCCACCGCGGCCTTGCGCTTTCACACCGATGCGCGATCCCCCAAAGCCGCCGCTCTTGCCGACCGGCCGGTCAGCATTCTCGCCTATCACCCGGGCGAAGCGATGCAAATGCGCCTGTCGGGAATGGCGCAGATCAGCACCACCGGCGCCGAAATTGACCGCATCTGGGCGCAATCGACGCCCTTTGCGCGGCGTTGCTATCTGGTCGAGACAGCGCCAGGCTCGCCGCTCAGCGCGGCCGCGTCGGGCCTGCCGGAATGGGTGGAGGGCCGCCAGCCAACGGAGCCCGAACTCATCCCGGCACGCCCCAACTTTGCTATTCTGACGGTCAGCATCGCCACAATCGATTGGCTGCACCTCGCCCAGACCGGCCATCGCCGGGCGCTGTTCCAGCATGATGGCGATGGCTGGTGCGGCGAATGGCGGGTGCCGTGAGCGTCGCAATGCTTGCAACAATCCTGTCCGCCGCCATCGCCGCTGCCCTGTCTGCCTGCGCGGCCTGACAAACCCGCGCGGCGATCAAGATATGAACGCTGGCGATAGTAAGGCGTGCGGCGGCCGAACACCGCCCGCCCTGATATTCACCAGTTGCGCAGCACCCCTGCCCCGGCGCATCAGGGCGCGGCAACCAAAGGAACCTCGCCATGGCCGAAGCCTATATCATCGATGCCGTCCGCACCCCGCGCGGCGTTGGAAAGCCCGGCAAGGGTGCGCTGTCGCACCTCCACCCCCAGCATCTTGCCGCCACCGTGCTGGCGGCGCTGCGCACCCGCAACGACCTTGATACCGCCAGCGTCGATGACATCATCTGGTCGACGTCCACGCAAAAGGGCAAGCAGGGCGGCGATCTTGGCCGCATGGCGGCGCTGGCGGCGGGCTATGACATCAAGGCCAGCGGCACGACGCTCGACCGATTTTGTGGTGGCGGCATCACCAGCGTCAATCTGGCTGCCGCCACCGTCATGGCCGGCATGGAGGATTGCGTCATCGCCGGCGGCACCGAGATGATGAGCTATACCAGCGCCAATGCGGCGGAGGAAGCCAATGCGGGGCTTAAGCCGATGGGCATGGGATCGGGCAACGCCGCCTTGCAGAAAATCCATCCGCAATCGCACCAGGGCGTCTGCGGCGATGCGATTGCGGCGCGCGAGGGCATCACCCGCGACGCGCTCGATGCGCTGGCGCTGGTCAGCCAGCAGCGCGCCGCCGTCGCCATCGCCGAAGGCCGTTTTGCCAAAAGCGTCGTGCCCGTGCTGAACGAAGACGGCTCGGTGGCGCTCGACCATGAAGAATTTCCGCGTCCCGAAACCAGCGCCGAAGGCCTCGCCGCCTTGCGCGCCAGCTTTGGCCCGATGGCCGATTTCGATCTGGGCGAGGGCGTTACCTTCAAGAAGCTCATCCAGCAGAAATACCCCGATCTGACCTGGGAAGGCGTCCATCACGCCGGTAACAGCTCGGGCGTTGTCGATGGCGCCGCAGCGCTGCTGATCACGTCGAAATCCTATGCCGATGCGCATGGCCTGAAACCCCGCGCCCGCATCATCGCCTATGCCAACCAGGGCGATTGCCCGACGCTGATGCTAAACGCCCCGGTGCCAGCGGCCAGAAAAGTGCTGGAAAAGGCCGGGCTGACTGTGGCCGATATCGACGTCTGGGAAATCAACGAGGCCTTTGCCGTTGTCGCTGAAAAATTCATCCGCGATCTGGATCTGGACCGGGCCAAGGTCAACATCAATGGCGGTGCCATGGCGCTGGGCCATCCGATCGGCGCCACCGGATCGATGCTGATCGGCACCGCGCTGGATGAACTGGAACGTTCTGGCGGCCGCTATGGGCTGATCACCATGTGCGCCGCCGGCGGCATGGCACCAGCGATCATCATCGAGCGGCTGTAGCAGCATCCTGTCAGCCGTTGCGGCTGGCCAGATAGGGCGTCGCGTCAATTTGGGATGCTTCGCCGAGCAGCAGTGCGGCGCACAGATCGCCGGCTCCCGGCGCCGTCTGGATGCCAAAGCCGCCCTGTCCCGCGCACCAGAAAAAACCTGCAACTTTATCATCCCAGCCAAAGACCGGCAGCCGGTCGGGGGCAAAGGTGCGAAGGCCAGCCCAGCTTGATTCAAGCCGCACGACGCGCGCCGGGCTGGCCTGTTGGAACTGGTCGATGACGATGGCGAGGTCCAGCTCATCGGGCCGCACGTCATGGGCAACATCGGGGGTTTCATCGTGCGGGCTGAGCCACAAACGCGTCCCGTCGGCCTTGAAATAAAAGCGCCCGGCCGCGTCGAACACCAATGGCAGGTCGGCGGGCGGCGGTGGATCGATCGCCAGCACCGCCATGCTGCGCCGCAAGGGCAGCAGACCGCGCGGCCGGGCGCCCGCCAATGTTGCAATGCCATCGGCCCAGGCGCCGGCAGCATTGACCAGCGTCGTCGCGACGATCGCCCCGGCGTGGGTATCGATCTGCCATTGATCATCCGCACGGCGGACGCGGTTAACCGCGGCATCGGTCAGCAGCGTCGGTTTCCAGCCATCCACCCCGCGCAAAAAACCCTGATGCAGGGCGGCGACATCGATATCGTGGCAATCCGGTTCATACAGCCCGCGTTGCCGCCATTCCGGCCGCAACAGTGCCGCTGCCGGCGAGGCCGCCAGCATCGCTGCATCCCAGACTTCATACTGGACATGGCCGAGATCATAATCATCGGCGATGGCCTGCAGCGCGCCGGCGCCGAAATCGGCATCATCGGGCGGTGCAATCGTCAGGCCGGGGCGCGGCGACAATAACGGCCGATCGGCAAAGCCCGGCGGCGGGGCGCCGAAAAACGGCCGTGAGGCGCGGCTGAGCGGCACGATGCCCGGGCCGCCATAGCTTTCCACCCAGATCGCCGCCGATCGCCCGGTGGTGTGATAACCGGGCTGGCTTTCCATTTCGAGAAGGGCAACGCGCAATTTACCGCCACTGCGTCGGCCCAATTGCCAGGCCAGGCTGGCCCCGGCGATGCCGGCACCGATGATCGCGATATCAAAATTCACAGCCATGATATCAAGCTTGCAAAAAATCGAGCGCCTGCGCCAGCACTGCCGTGCGGGTGGCGGCGTTTTCGCGCAGCAATTCATGGCCGGACACGGGGATGACGCTGATGCTGGCCAGCGGCGGCCGCGCCTGTACCCGGCGCGTTACCCGGTTATCGACCAGTCCGTCGATTTCGGGGATCATGGTCAGTGTCGGGGTGGCGATCCGTTCAATCGCCGGCCGCCGGTCGGCCCCGCTTGGCGGCGGCAGCAGCAAATCGTCGAGCGATTGGAAAGCGGCATCGAGCCAGCCCCAGGTGACGCTGCCAAGCGCCAGTGCCGGTGTTTGCGCAATCCACCAGGCTTCATCGCCATAGCGATCGGGATCGCTGGTCAGCAATGTCTGCCGGGCCGATCCCCCGATCCCGGCACGATAAGGCCCGCCACCAAGCACATAGCGACCGCCCTGCCCGGCCTTGACCATCGCCCGCGCCAGCCGCCGACTCCAGCGGGCGCCGACCGGCCGCGCCAGCACGCCCAGCATCGGTGACAGCAGCACGGCGCGGCGAAATATGGGCGTTTGACCGGCCAGGTGGCGCAGCAACAGATGCCCGCCCATCGAATGGCCCATCGCATACCAGGGCCCCGCCGCGATGGTCTGGAACCAGCTTACCAGTTCATCGAGATCGCCGAGACACGCTTCAAAACCCCGGCCATGGCCGTTTACCGGATCATCGCCCAGCCGCCCCGACAGGCCCTGGCCCCGCCAGTCAAAACTGGCGACGCCCCAGCCTGCCCCCACCAGATCATGAAAAGTTTCGGCATATTTTTCAATGAAATCGCCGCGACCGTTCAGGAACAGGATCGACCCCGGGCCATCGGCGCGCCCGGGCCAGTGGATGGTGCGCAGCGGCCAGCCATCGCGCATCGGCCGGACGCTGATCTGCCCGCCGGCCGGCAGGCAGCGACAGCGCTCGCGCGCGGACATGGCTGTGGTCATCTGGCCGTCACCAGCGCTGAAATTTCAAATCGCGGGCGGCGGATCATCGCGGCCGCGAAGCTGACGGGCGGGCACACTGAGCGTAACCAGAAAGGCCAGCGCCATGATGGCGAGGGTGATTGGAAACAATGCCTCGATCGCAAAGGCAAAGCTCGATTTCAATGCGGAGCCGGCCCGCGCCATGGCAATCGGGTCATCATGGCCCTGACGCAAAAGTGCGGCACGCAAAGCACCCGGGTCCATTGCCAGCGTCTGGGCGTGCGATAGATCGATCGACTGGCCCGGTGGCGCAAGCTCTGGCAGGCGTGTTTTCAGCTGACCCGACAATTGATAGGTCAAGACGGCCCCGAACAGCGCGACGCCGATCGTGGTGCCCATCTGCCGGCAAAATTGCGCCGAAGCCGTCGCCACGCCAACCCGGCCATGGCTGACCGCACTCTGGATGGCGAGGGTGAACATGCCCTGCGACGGCCCCAGCCCAAGGCCGAGCAGCAAAAGATTGAGCGGCAGCAGCCAGCGCGGATCGCTGGCCGAGGTCTGCGTCAGCAACAGCACCGCCAGCAGCGCAACGATACTGCCGGCAACCAGCACGCGCTTGTACCCCTTGGTGCGCCGGGCATAGCGCCCCGCCAGCATCGAACCCGCCAAAATGCCGAACAGCAATGGCAATGTCGCCACACCGCTTTGGCTGGCGCTGAGACCGCTCACCAGTTGCAGATACAGCGGCAGGAACATCGGCACGCCGATATAGCCCAGATTAACGAGGAACAAGGCCAGATTGGCGCGGGCGACCACCGGGTCGCTGAACAGATCGAGCGGCACCACCGCCCAGCTTTTGCCCTTTGAAACCGCCAGAAACGCCAAAAAGCCGATTACCGCCAGCACCAGCCCCGCGATAATCCGGGGTTGCCCCCAGCCATGACCCTGGCCCCCCCAGCTCAGCGCCAGCAACAGCGGCACGACGGCCGCAATGATGCAGAGGCTGCCCACCCAATCGATGCGCGCATCGGGGCCTCGCCTTGCCTGTGGCAATTTCGTGAAGAGCACATAAAGCGCCAGCACGCCGAGCGGCAGGTTGACGTAAAACACAAAGCGCCAGCCCGAAACGACATGGCCGAAAATCATCGCTGTGGCATGATCGGTAAGGAAGCCGCCGAGCACCGGGCCAGCCAGCCCGGCAAGGCCGAACATGGCCCCGAACATGCCGGTATAGCGGCCGCGTTCGGCGGGCGGCGCGATATCGGCCACCGTTGCAAAGGCGCCGGTCGTCAAGGCGCCGGCGCCAAGCCCCTGCACGGCCCGAAACAGGATCAACTGGTTCATGCCGTCACCCACCAGCGGAACGGCACCGAATTCGCCGGCCAGCCCGCACAGCATCGAGCCCGTCAAAAATGCCAGCACCCCAAAGATCAGCACCGGGCGGCGGCCATAAATGTCCCCCAATTTGCCATAGATCGGCACCGTGACGGTCGCCGTCAGCAGATAGGCGGTTGTTACCCAGGCGATGCGATCAAGGCCCGAAAGCTCCTTGATGATGCGCGGCATGGCGGTCGCAACGATAGTCTGGTCGAGCGCCGACAGAAACAGCACGATCAATACGGCGCCCAGCGCGATCCGGCGTTCCGAAACGGAATAGACATGGGGAATCGTCGCGGCGGTCATCAGCAAAGCCGATAGCGCGGGCGAGGGCCATGGTCGACAGAATTTGCTCGACAGCATTTTTGGATCAACTGGAGTCGGCACTGGCCCGCTGCCGACTGAACAAAAAAGACGCTATGGCGTTTGATGACTGCACCGGGCACGGCTAGGACGATGCCCAAGGGAGTATTGCAATGACCTATACGATCGATCCGCTGTTGCTGGCCATTGCCGTGGTAGCGCTGGTGCTGGGGCTGATGATCGGCCTCGCGCTCAGATCACCGCTGAAGCGCAAGGTCGCCGTGCTGGCCGAGCGTAACGACGGCCTCATTCGGGAGCGTGATGCCTCGCAAGTCGAACGCGACAGGGTGTTGGTCGAACTAAAGGCGCGCGAAGCCCAGATTCGCCCGTTGTCGGATGAAGTCGACCGGTTGCGCCGCGATTTCGCCCGCGCCCGTGCCGGCGGCGACGCTGCAGCAATTCCGGCCGAAAACCGCGCGGTCGACCCGCTGGCGCTGACAAATTTGAAAGGCGTCGGCGTCAAATTTGCCGAAAAACTGCACGCTGCCGGCATCCAGCGGCTCGATCAGATCGCCGGCTGGAGCGGTGCCGATATTGCCGTCATCGATGGCCAGATGGGTGATTTTCGCGGCCGTATCGAAGGTGACCGGCTCGTCGAACAGGCGAAACTGCTGACCGAGGGCCGCTATACAGAATATGAGACTATTTTCGGCAAATTGGGCAATGGCTGAGTGCCAGCCTGGCTGAAGCTGCTGACCGGCCTTGCCGCGACCGCGCTGCTGGCCCGGGCCGCCTGGTTTTTTGAAGGCTCGACGCTGCTGGCCGACCTTGGCGGCCGGGCTGCGATCGTCATGCTCCGCCATGGCGTGACGGATGGCTCGATCGGCTGGGCAAATGACGATGGCTGGATCAGCCGCACGGCGCGCCTCCATGGCACGGCAACGCCCGCAACCCGCGCCGCCATCACGGCCGAAGTGGCGCGGCTGCCCGGCATCCATTCGGTTGCATGGCAAACGCCGCAATGATCTGGCTGTTCGGGGAAATCTGGGGCTGGATTATCGCCGGCTGGGCGCTGGGGCTGGCCACCGGCTGGTGGCTATGGCGGCGTTAGCGTCCCCGGCGGCAGCCGCAATCGCTCCCATATTGGTGTTTGATTCAGGTGTCGGCGGCCTGTCGGTGCTGGCCCCGATCCGGGCGCTTTTGCCCGGCATCGCTATCATCTATACCGCTGATAATGCGGGCTTTCCCTATGGCACGAAAGCCGAGACCGAAATCGCCGCGCGCGTCCCCGCGCTGCTCGGCCGGCTGGTGGAGCGCTTTCGACCCCGGCTTGTCGTCATCGCCTGCAACACCGCTTCGACGATCGCGCTGGGGGCCGTGCGCGCCGCGCTCGATCTGCCGGTGGTTGGTACCGTGCCGGCGATCAAGCCGGCGGCCGAA
>JBBRIC010000091.1:0-10648 GCA_038221665.1 Sphingomonadales bacterium | reverse complement strand
TGTCGCGCCGTGCCACCGGCAATGTCTCGGTCGCTTTTGCCGAAATCCTGCAGGATGAACTTTCCAGCCGCATGGCATTTCGCGGCGAATTTCACCATTTTGCCGGTTTTCGGGTGTTGAAGGCCCCGGATGTGCCCTCGGTGCTGCTGGAAACCGGCTATGTCAGCAACGCCGAGGATTCAGAAATCCTGTTCTCGTCGGCGGGACGCAAGCGGATTGCCGAAGGCATTGCCCGCGCCATCGAAAGGCATCTGATCGGGGATTGAAGCGTCGTGTCGCTGTCCTTGCGGCACGATGCTCTAAACCCGGCGCTTCCCACGCGCCCCGCCAGTCGCTATCCGGCTTTGACATTATAAGGTGTTTGAATGCGGCGTTGGTGGATTTTGGGCGGCGGGACGCTGGTGGTGCTGGCGGCGGCAATCGGCTGGCTGTTCTGGTCGGCGACGCGCGATCTGCCGAGTGAAACCGATCTGGCGCGCTTTAGCGCGACCCTGCCATCGACGGTGCGTGATATCGATGGCAATATCATCGCCAGCTTTACCCGGGAACGCCGCGTCTATCTGCCGTTCAAGGAAATACCGACGCGGCTGGTAGAGGCCTATATCTCGGCCGAGGACAAGACGTTTTTCGAACATGGCGGGCTCGATTATGTGGGCATCGCCAATGCCGCGCTGACGAACGTCCAATCCCAGTTCACCGGCAAACGCCCGGTCGGCGCGTCGACAATCACCCAGCAAGTCGCAAAAAGCCTGATCGGAAACGAAGTCACTTACACCCGCAAACTGCGCGAAGCGATCCTGGCCCGGCGTATCGAGGCAGCTTTTAGCAAACAGCAGATCCTTGAACTCTATCTCAACCAGATATTTCTGGGCCGTAATGCCTATGGGGTGGAGGCCGCTGCCCAGGCCTATTTCGGTAAATCGGCCAATAAACTCGATCTGGCCCAGATGGCCTATCTGGCGATCCTGCCCAAGGCGCCTTCCAATTACAGCCCGGTCAGCCAGAATAAGCGGGCCGTCGATCGGCGGGATTATGTGCTGCGCCAGATGGTGGCGAATAATTATGTGACCGCTGCGGAAGCGGCGGCCGCCAGGGCAGAGCCGCTGGTGGCGGTGCAAAATCGCGTCCAGAGACTGCCGCGCGCGAGCGATTATTTCATCGAGGATGTACGCCGCACCTTGATGGCAAAATTCGGTGAAACCGAAAAGGCCGGCCCCAACAGCGTCTATGGCGGTGGCTTGTGGATCCGCACCTCGGTCGATTCAAAGCTGCAAATCGCTGCCGAAACCGCCATGCGCAACGGCTTCATGCGTTACGAACGCGGCCGCGCCTGGCGCGGGCCTGCCGCCAAGATAGACAGCGGCGATGGCTGGGCCGGGCGGCTGGCGGGAACGCCGGTGCCACTGGGCTTTGATGATTGGCAAAAGGCCGTCGTGCTCGGAAAGGATGGCAGCAGCACGCGGCTGGGCTTTGCCGATGGCACGAGTGGCACCATGCCCGGCTGGGCGGCCAGCCTGCCGTTGAAGGGGACAGCAACGGCCGCTGCCGACGCCCTGAAGCCGGGCGACGTCATTGCGGTTGCAAAAAGCGGTGACTATTGGGCCTTGCGCCAGGCACCGGAAGTATCGGGCGGCATGGTGGTGGAGGATCCGCATACCGGCCGCGTGCTGGCGCTGGTCGGCGGCTTCGATGCCCGGGCACAGAGTTTTAATCGCGCCACGCAAGCGAAGCGCCAGCCAGGGTCGACCTTCAAGCCGATCGTTTACGCAACCGCGCTGGACAATGGTTTCACGCCGTCCTCGATCATCGTCGATGCGCCCTATTGCGTCTATCAAAGCGCCCGGCTGGGGCGAAAATGTTTTCGAAATTTCGGCAACATGCGCGGCGCCGGGGCGCAGACGTTGCGCTGGGGCCTTGAACAATCGCGCAATCTAATGACGGTGCGGATCGCCTATAATACCGGCATGGACAAGGTAGTGGCGCAGGCCAGGGCCTTGGGGATCGGCAGTTACCAGCCGGTGCTGGCGATCGCGCTCGGTGCCGGCGAAACAACGGTATTGAAGCTGACAAACGCCTATGCGCAGTTGTTCAACGCCGGCCGGGTGTTGCAACCCAGCCTCATCGACATGGTGCAGGACAGGAATGGCAAGGTCATCTGGCGGCGAGACAACCGGTCCTGTCCCAATTGTGCGGCGCCCGATTGGCATGGTGAGGCCATGCCGCGGCCCGGCGGCACACCCAAACAGGCGATCGATGCGCGCACCGCCTTTCAGATCGTGCATCTGATGGAAGGCGTGATCACCCGCGGCACGGGGACGGCGCTGTTGCCACTCAACCGCCCGCTGGCCGGCAAGACCGGCACCACCAGCGGGCCCAAGGATGTCTGGTTTGTTGGTGGCACCCAGAATCTCGTCGCGGGGCTGTACATGGGCTATGACAGCCCGCGTAACCTTGGCGGCTATGTGCAGGGCGGCACCGTGGCAGCGCCGATCTGGCGTGAATTCGGAACGCTGGCGCTGGCTGACGCGCCCAAACTGCCCTTTGTCATTCCACCAGGCGTGCGCATGGTTCGGATCGACCGGCGATCGGGTAAACGGGTCTATGGCGCATGGCCGGGCACCGAGGCCAAGGCGGCAGTGATCTGGGAAGCTTTCAAGCCCGACAGCGAACCACGCCGGGTGGCAAGGGCCGAAGGCGACAGCCTGTCGGGCCGGCCAACCGGCCGCCGGGTCCGCAGCGATGCGGAGTTCTTGCGCAACAGTGGCGGCATCTACTAAGGGTTGCGCACAGTTTTTCAGGATTAAACCGATGCGGGCCGAAGCCCAAGCCTATGCCGATCAGATCCAGCAGGCGCTCGACCTGCTGAGGAGGTTTCTTTGACTGGGATCGCGCACTGCGGCGCCTCGATGCGCTGAACAATCGCGTCGAGGACCCCACACTCTGGGACAACCCCAAGGCGGCGCAGGCAGTGATGCTCGAACGCCGGCGGCTCGATGAAGCGATTTCGGCGACGCGCAGCATCGAGACCGATCTCGCCGACACGTCCGAACTGATCGAAATGGCCGAAGCCGAGGGCGATGAGGACATGGCGTCCGAAGGCGTTGCGGCGCTCAAGACACTCGCCGAAAAGGCCGAGCGCGACAAGGTAGCGGCGCTGCTTTCGGGCGAAGCCGACAATAATGACAGCTATATCGAAATCAATTCGGGCGCCGGTGGCACGGAAAGCCAGGATTGGGCGCAGATGCTGCAACGCATGTATCAACGCTGGGCCGAACGACGCGGTTTCAAGGTCGAGCTGATCGATTATAATTCGGGCGAACAGGCGGGCATCAAGAATGCCACAATGTTGATCAAGGGTGCGCAGGCCTATGGCTGGGCCAAGACCGAAAGCGGGGTGCATCGCCTTGTCCGTATCAGCCCCTATGACAGCGCGGCGCGGCGGCACACCAGCTTTGCCAGCGTCTGGGTCTATCCGCAGATCGACGATGATATCGATATCGATATCAAGGAATCCGATTTGAAGATCGATACCTATCGCGCCTCTGGCGCCGGCGGCCAGCATGTCAACACGACCGATTCGGCCGTGCGCTTCACCCATGTGCCAACCGGTGTCATCGTCGCCTGCCAGAATGAACGATCGCAGCACAAGAATCGCGCCACCGCGATGAAGATGCTGAAGGCGAGGCTGTACGAGCGCGAACTCGCCATCCGCGAAGCTGCAGCGGCCGATGTCGAAGCCGGCAAAAGCGATATCGGCTGGGGCCACCAGATCCGATCCTATGTCCTCCAGCCCTATCAGCTGGTCAAGGACCTGCGCACCGGAACGATTTCGACTGCGCCATCGGACGTGCTCGATGGCGCTCTGGACCCGTTCATGGCAGCCGCGCTCAGCCAGCGGGTGACGGGCGACAAGGTCGATGTCGAGGACGTGGAATAGGCGCGGGCGCGATACCGGCGCGAGGCTGTTAACTCAGAGGCAGCGTACCGGCTTGACCGCGCGGCCGCGCGTCAAGCGAAGGACCGACCGGCTATTATTGGCGGCCGTGATAGTCAATTCAAGCGTGTCGCCGACCAGCTTCCCGGCGAAGCTGGCGCGTGCCGCCGGCGGCGGCACATCGGCCTGTTGCGGCCCAGGGGCATAGTCCTCGTGGCTGCCAGTCACGGAAAAGCGCCCGGCGGCATCGGGACGGACCGGTTCCGCGATCAAGCTTTCGGCACAGTCCATCACCAGCCGGCCACCATTGGCCGTCAAGGTCAGCGTCGCGCGATCGCCACCAAAAATGCCGGTCAGCGGATCGTCAGCGGCCGCTTGGGCGGGCCATGAACCGGACATCATCAGCGATACCACCAATAAAAGCTTGGACATGGGGGAAGTGTGCGCTGCCGTCGCGGCAATGTCGAGCCGCCATCATTGATCAGGGTCAGGCTGCGGTGCCGACGCGGAAACGAAACAGGGCGGGACCCGATGGCCCCGCCCGCATTATTGTCCGTATCTACGCCGATCAGGCGACGACGCTGGCCATCCGGCGCTGGCGGCGCGCGGCGGCACCGACAATACCGAACCCGGCAATGAGCATCGCCCAGCTCTCCGGCTCGGGAACGCCGCCGACATCGATGCCGGCGATCCAGGTGCCCCAGCGCGAACCGCCGGTGCCGAGTGGATGCAGGGGCCCGGTGTTATACTCGCGGGCAAACTGCCCGATCAGATAGAAGCCATGGCTGGTCGATGGATCGATCGAGACCTGGCTGTAATCGCCCCAGCGCTGGCGGCCGGCGGCTGTCCGGCCGATGATGGAGCCATTGTGGTAATCGTCGACCAGGCTTTCCTTGAGCAGCAGCGCGCCGCTCGTTGCTACCAGCTTGCCACTGGCATCGGTGTTGAACGTCTCGGCATAAAAGCGGATTTTGCCTTCGGCCGGATCGAGACCCGAACGGTTATAGCCTATGACAACCTGACCCAGGCGGTTGACGGCAATCGAACCCTGATAGGTGTCAAAGCCCGGTGTGCCGATATCGCCCTCGTCAAGGATCGCATAGGTCGACGCGTCGGCCACGACATAATGGACACGCGCGAAGCTGCCGGTGTCGGTCAGCGGATCGACCGTGTGGACCATATACAGGCGGCCATTGGCTTCATAGACGCTGCTGCTGATGCGCTCATCAAGCGTGGAAATGATGCGTTGGTTGGCGGCGAGCGCAACAGATGGCTGACGGCCGGCGCCAGCAGCCGTGTAGGACGCCTCGCCGAGATAGGCCACCACGCTCGCCGACGAACCGAGTGCCGAATTGGCCGTCAGTCCATTGACTTCAATGGCCAACGTGTCCTCAAAGAACAACGATGCGGCAAGCACCTTGCCGGTGCTCCCTGATGAGCTGCTGTTGACACCCTGAAGCGCGAAACCGCCGTCAGTATCGGATGCAGTGCCGGTAAACGGGTTGACGAATTGCACCCGGTTGGCGGTTGTTGGCGCGGCAGCGTTGAAAAGACTGTTTAACGGGATGACGTTGAGCGCAACGCCGCGGAAGCTGTTTGGTCCGCCAGCGAAACCCGGCGCAAAGTTGTTGGTACCGATATAAACAGCATTCGCATCGATCGCGAGGGTCGGATAGTCCGCCGTCGCGCCGAATCCAAAGCCGCCATAGCCTTCGAACTTGGTCGATTTCCAGCCGCCGAGCGCGTTGTCGTTGTCCGAGACCGCGATCTGCAGGTCTTTTGCGTTGGCACCGAACGCAACGGCGACCCAACGTTTGGCAGCAGCATTGTACAGGACGCGCGAATCGCCGTTCGTGCCGGTCTGGCCCGCAGCAGCCCAGAATGCCACGTCGGACACCAGCGATAGCTGCGCCCCGGTGTATTTGTCGAACACCGCATACGCACCATTGCTGGTCTCGACATAATGCTTCTGGCCGACCGCGCCCATGGTGTCTGGCGGTACAAAATTGCGACCGAAGGAGGCGCCATCATATTGGCTGATACCTTCAAAGCCCACGAGCTGCGTCGGCCCGTTGAAGATTGGGGCCGATTTGCCGTTCGTATCGAACGAAAGGTCCCCGGCCGGACGGATGGTCGCGCCATAAAAATTCTTGTCGATGAAATACGGCTTGGCGGCTGGCAGTGCAAACGCCGACGTCGCCAAGGAACACACGGAAACGGCCAGCGCCGCCCGCAGTGCAATATTCCTGTTCATATACATGCCCCACATATTTTTTCACTCGCCAAGCGCGAATGACCCACCGAGACAGCTGATTCGTACCAAAATGGACCCAATAGCAAGCGTTGCGTTTTCAAACCTGAAAAACACCGGATCAAAACCGAAAAACTATTTGGATTATGCAAGTTACAGCACAAAAAGTCCGCCAATGCGCCCATCGTGCCGCGAGACGCGGACACAATGCAAAAAGGACCTTACGGCGCCGCCGATGATCAGAGCAGGAGAAATTGCGCGACCGGCGGCGATCGTCGTCATCTTGTGGCGGCGCATCGCGGCTCAGGTCAGCCCGAGCAGCGCCGCGGCCCCCGGCGCGTTGCGCTTCCAGACAAGCATGATGCCACCGGCATCACCGCGACGAACATCCGGGCAAAGCCGCTGCGCCGAACCGCACCCAGCGGCCCGCGCAGCTACAGCGCCTCAAAACTTCACAGCGCTGCGACCGGCCGCACTTTTGTCAACAACGCATGCGTCATCAAGCCAGCAACCGCGCTTGGCCAGCGGGTTAGTGGCAACAAGATCGATGTCGAGGACGTGGACTAGAGGTATCGTGCCAAAAATCGCCAGCCGCTATCGCGCTGCGGCAAGCAGGGCCGCTATTTCGCTGTTTCGGTTGACCCCCAGCCGTCGGTGGACGGCTGCAATATGATTGCGCGCTGTCGCCGGCGCGATCCCTAATGTTTGGGCGATCTCGCGATAACTCGCGCCGCCAGCGCATAATTGCGCCACCGCACGTTCGCGTGGTCGCAAATCATCGGCCACCACGCGCTGACGGACCAGCAACAGGCTGACATCATGACCGTGCCGAACGCTCAAAACGATTTCCGCGCCCAGGTATCGCCCACCTTCCGGCCCAAGCAGCAGGCCGCGCACCGCCTCCGGCAACAAGGGCCCGCGCCAGCCCGGCCATTCCCGCCGAAACAGCACCAGAAAGCCTTCCTGTGCTGCCGATACGACGCCGTGATGGCTGGCAGCGGCATGGCTCGACAGTCCTGCTGCTTCGGCAATTTCGCGTTCCAGGGCCCGGATCTGATTTTCAGACCAGCACCGCAGGAGATGCCCAAAACCGGCCTCCATGAAACGCCGCGCTGTCTCGTCAAACGGCGCAGCAGTTTCTGCCCCCAACAGCACGATGCCGCTGGCGAGCCCCAATTCGACATCGAAGAATGCCGTCGACATGATGTGTTTGACGCCATAACGCGCCATCTGGACCTGCATCAGGTCGGGATCACCATCGCCAACGCTGTAGGCGATACTTTTTCCCGGGGTGCCCAGAACCTGCATCAATTTGG
Organism: Sphingomonadales bacterium; assembly: GCA_038221665.1. Classification (GTDB taxonomy): domain Bacteria; phylum Pseudomonadota; class Alphaproteobacteria; order Sphingomonadales; family Sphingomonadaceae; genus Sandarakinorhabdus. The sequence continues at coordinate 3,147 of JBBRIC010000091.1, read as the reverse complement.
GATCGACGGAAGCCCCCGCCTCCACCTCGGCAAGCGCGGTTTCGGGCAGGCCCGTCATTACGACTTCCCGAAATGCCAATCCGGCTCCGATTGCGGCACTGCCCCAGATTGCGGCGGAGAATTCGATATGCGCCGCTAACGCCCCAAGCGCCGCTCGCCGAAAATCCGCCGGCGGCTCCCGCTCAGCGCATTCAGCGAGTTCGGTAATGAACGCGCTAAAATTGACTAAATCCAGATCGGTCATGAACTGATGCCGTCGACAAGCAAATGTTTGCGCGCTGCCAGCGGCCGAACTACCTGCATGCGCTGCGCATGTCTCAGCTCAGCCAATGATGCAAATGCACTAACCAACTTCAAATCAGGACGCGTTGAGCGTATTTTATGCATAGAATTGAACGCATTCTCAAAGATTGAATAGTTTGCATCATTGCCAGCGCTGCAAGCTAAGGCAAAACTTCTAAAATTAGTCACGCTGTTAGTGCAGCAGGGGGAAACCCTGCGCCAATCTGTCGCCGGGGATGACTAGCGCTACATGCATCGACGCCCGCTCGGCGCCGGGACGAAAGGGCGAGGGGCATGCAGACATCGGCAAATCGCCTCGTCGGAAGCGCCACCGCCACGCCAGATCAAGCCAGCCACGGCAAAACCGCTCTTTTTTCAAACGCATGTTTTTTTTCGAGCGAAGCGTTTTTCACGATGAATTGACGCTGGGCTAGCGCTTCGTTTGACGGCGGCGTGCGATCGCAGGGCATCGGAAAAAAGGGTTCACGGCATGAACACAGGCAGGAGGCGGCACAACCGGTGCCACCAAAATGTTCAGCCCAAACCAACAATCCGACAGCTTGTGACAAAAGATAAAGGGGAAATTTCGTGCTCAAAACCTACGCAACTCTGATTGTCCGGAACAGGACCGTCATTCTGCTGCTGTCGCTGCTCGTCACGATTTTTCTCGGGCTGCAGCTACGCAATCTCAACATCATCGTCGATGCCGATGAACTGCTGCCGCGCGATCACCCGTTCGTACAGGTCACCGAGCGCGTGCAGTCGGTGTTTGGCAACCGCTATACCGTCGTCATCGGCATCACGCCCAAATCCGGCGATGTGTTCACGCCGGCAACCCTCGCCAAGGTCGTCGCCATCACCAACGCGCTGATCGCGACTCCGGGCGTAACCCCCGGCAATATCCAGAGCCTCGCCGCGCCGCGCGCCAAGGACATTGCAGGCAATGCCGATGGGCTGGTCGTCTCGCGTCTGCTGGATCATGCACCCGCGACACTGGCCGAAGCGCGCGCCGTCAAGGATCGCCTTGCTGCAAATCAGGCGTATCGCGACGTGCTGGTCAGCCATGATGGCCGCACCGCCGCCATCTATGTGGAATTCAAAAAAGATCCCAAGGGTTTTGGGCATGTCATGGCCAAGGTGGAGGCGGCGGTCGCTCCAGAGCGTGACGCGGGCACCCGCATCGAAGTCGGCGGCCAACCCGTGTTCCTCAGCCTCCTTGAAAGCTATTCCAAGCGCATGGCCTGGTTGCTGCCTTGCGCGATCCTGCTGATCGGGCTCGTCCACCTCGAAGCCTTTCGCACCATCCAGGGCCTTGTCCTGCCGTTGGTGACGGCGATTCTGGCGCTGATCTGGTCGCTGGGTATCATGACGATAGCGGGCATCCATCTCGATCCCTTCAACAATGTAACGCCCATCCTGATCCTCGCCATTGCCGCCGGCCATGCCGTCCAGATGCTGAAACGTTATTATGAGGAATATGACCGGCTCCGCGCCGATCCGGCGCTGGACCCGCGCGAGGCCAACCGCCAGGCCGTTATCGGTTCGGTCGTCCGCGTCGCCCCGGTGATGCTCGCCGCCTGCACCGTCGCCTCGCTCAGCTTCATGTCGCTTGCCTGGTTCGATATTCAGGCGATCCGCACCTTTGGTATCTTCTGCGGGCTCGGCATCATCAGCATCGCGATCGTGGAGCTGACCTTTACCCCGGCGCTGCGCGCCATGCTTCCTGCGCCCCGCGTCCGTGAGACCAAGGCGGAACAAGCTGTCACCTTCTGGGATCGCTTCGCAGGTATCCTTTCGCGCCAGGTCAGTGCACCCGCCGCGCGCCGCCGCGTCTTCATCGCGTCGGCAACCATCGCCATCGTCCTCGCTGCCGGCGCGTCCAGGGTTCATATCGACAATTCGCTGCGCAGCTTTTTTGGCACCGACATTGCTGCCCGGCAGGATGACCGCGTCCTCAACACCGCGCTCGCCGGTACCAACACTTTCTATGTGCTTGTCGAAGGCAAAACCGACGATGCCATCAAGGACCCGGCCGTGTTGCGCGCCATGGAAAAAACCCAAGGCTTCCTCAATCAACAGCCCGGCATCGGCCACACATTGTCGATTGTCGACCTGCTGAAACAGATCAACCGCGGCATGAACGGCGGCGCCGCCAGTGCTGAAGTCTTGCCCGGCAGCGCCGATCTGGTTTCACAATATCTGCTGCTTTATTCAATGTCCGGGGAACCCGGTGATTTCGACGGTCTTGTCGATTATCCCTATCGCAACGCCATCATCCAGGCGTTCGTCAAGACCGACAGTTCGGTGTTTGTCGCCGATATCAATAAGCGCATCCTGCCGGTCATTCAGGCCAATTTTCCCGCTTCAGTCAAGGTGCGGTTGGGCGGCAGCGTCACCACACCGACCGCGATGAACGAGGTCATGGTATCGGGAAAGATCAAAAACCTTATCCAGATCTTTGCTGTCGTCTTCCTTGTGGCCGCTATCATGTTTCGTTCGATAAAGCTTGGCGCGCTCATCCTCGTCCCGCTCGCCGCCACCGTCCTCGCGGTGTTTGGCGTCATGGGTTTTTTGCAAATCCCGCTGCAGATCGCCACCGCCACCATGGCGGCGCTGGCAGTCGGTATCGGCGCCGATTACGCCATATACCTGACCTGGCGGCTGCGTGAGGAACTGGCTGGCGGCGCCGATGAAACCGCCGCAATCGCCGCGACCTATGCCAGCGCCGGCAAGGCCGTGCTGTTCGTCGCAACCGCAGTCGCTGGTGGCTATGCCGTGCTGATGGCCTCGCTTGGCTTTAACGTGCACCTTTGGCTGGGATTACTGACCAGCGTTTCGATGGTTGCAGCGGCGCTGTCGACCCTG
>JBBRIC010000090.1:0-10758 GCA_038221665.1 Sphingomonadales bacterium | reverse complement strand
CAGGAACGCCCCATCCAGGTGAATGGCGAGCATTTTTTGCCAGTCGCTGAATTTATAATCCTCGATCGGCGCGACGATCTGGATACCGGCATTGGAAATCAGGATATCGACGCCGCCAAATTTTGTGATGGCGGCAGCGATCCCGGCCTCGACCTCGGCTTCGCTGGTGACGTTCATCGCGATGCCGATGGCGCGGTCTCCCGAAGGGTCGAACTCCAGCGCCGTTGCCTTGGCGCCATCGATGTTCAGATCGGCGATGGCGACATTGGCGCCGGCCTCCAGAAACACCTTGGCGATATCCTTGCCGATACCGCTCGCAGCGCCGGTGATGATCGCTGTCTTGCCATCTAGTCTCATGCTCTGATCCTGTCGGTTGGCGGGACACCCGCGCGGGAAACTGGCCTAGTTCGCGATTGCGAGCAGTTCGACGTCGAATATGAGGGTCGCGCCGGGCGGGATATCGTCCCCTGCGCCATTATTGCCATAGCCCATGGCGGGGGGAATGATCAGGCTGCGTTTGCCGCCGACCTTCATGCCGGCGATGCCTTCGTCCCAGCCGGCAATGACCTGGCCATCGCCAAGCACAAACTGAAACGGCTGGCCACGATCGCGCGAACTGTCGAATTTTTTGGCCTTGACGCCGTCCTGATACAGCCAGCCGGTATAGTGCATGGTCAGCAAGGCGCCGGGCACCGCCATGGCACCGGCACCGATTTTTACATCGGTAATGCGGGTGCCACCGGGCAGCACCTGAGCCAGCGGCGCAGCCGCGATAGTAGCAAAAGCCACCGCAACCGGCAGCATGGGGTTGATCCGCATAAACACAATTCCTCGTTTCAACGCCGCTATGCGCCGACAGGCGGCGCGGCGGCAAGCCCGAGCCGCTGCGCGAAAAACGCGATGGTGCGCCGTTCGGCAGCCTTGCCGGGACCGTCGTCGGGCAGATGGATGGTCAGCACCGAATGCGGCGCGAGGCCGGTATCTGGCCGCGCATCGGCATCGTCCAGCTCGATCGCTTCGAAACGGTCCCCGAATTCCTGTCGATAGCGCGCAAAACGGGCGTCGGGCACCAGCCTGTCCGACCGATAGCGCAGGCCAAGCAGGCTCAGGTCTTCGCGTTCGAAGCGTTGCCGGGCGCAGGCGATCTCGGCGGGTGACGCATCGATTACCCCTTTGGCGCCGCCCGTCAGAGGCATCGAAGGCTGCGATAGCACCGGCGCAATCACCGAAGGCTCGGTCATCATCGCCAGCGCAAAACCGCCGGTAAAGCACATGCCGACGGCCCCCACCCCCGGCCCGCCGCAAGCAGCATGGGCGTGGCGGGCCAGCGCCCGCAGCCAATCCACGATGGGGCTGGATTTATCCCCCGACCAAACATTGAATTCGCGCCGGATACAGATATTGCCGATGGCCGACTGCAGCGCATAAAGTTTGGAAGCCGGTTTTCCGGGTGTTCCAAACAGGCTTGGCATGAAAACCGTCATGCCGGCCGCCACCAGCCGGTCGGCAAAGGCAATGACCAGCGGGTGCAGCCCCGGGATTTCATGGATGACGATGACCGCCGGGCCCGACCCGCGCCGATAGACCGGGCGGGTGTAGGGCGCGGCGGTAAAATCGCTACAGGCATAATCCGCTAGTGGCATGATGGCTTCCCCCGTTTCACGAGGTTGGTAACGCCGTATCGTTTCTGCGTCACGCGTCCTGCTGCGCTTTGGCCATCCTGATCAATGGGTGACGCTCGACGCGATCGAGCCCGATACTTCGGTCGCCATCTTCAGCGGCGCGTCGCGGCCTTTCAGGGCATAACGGTCCTTCACGAAACCAAAATCCGTCCATGCCACCCAGACGCTGCCATCGGCGTCCTCTGCCACCAGCATCCTGACCGGCCAATCAAGCCCGGCCAGCGCATTGGCCGTCAAGAATTGCACCCCGAGCGGCGGATTGCCAAAAATCAGCAGCTTTGAATGGCGCAGCGCGATATCGGCGCCGGCGCCCAGCTGCGATTGATCGATTTCGTCGAAGAACTTGATGCCCTTTGTGGCGATATCGGCCTTGATGCGGGTGACGGTTTCATCGAAACCATAGACGCTGCGAACCCTTAGAACGCCCTTGGCCGGTGCAGTTGCGAGGCCGGATGTCGCTGCCGGTGTCGCGGCAAATGCCGGCGCTGCCATGGCCAACGCCAGGCCGGCAAGCATCAGGCGTGCGGCAGAAAATGTCTTGTCGGTGATCATGTTCAACCTTCCATCGTGATTGTGCCGGCCTGGGCTTCGTGCAGGATGAAGCCTTCCATCGGATCGAATTCATGCGTCCAGGGCTGTTCGGCGAGAACCCTGACCGTGTCGGCATAGCCTGCGTCCCAGCGGGCGTTGATGCCTTCGGCGCTGAAATCGATATCCTTGGCCTGATCTTCACCGGCCAGCGGCGGCGCCAGCAGGCGGACGACGTGCATCCTGGTCAAACAGCCATAGGCCCCCAGCGGCTTGGCGGCGGCGCGCTTGTCCTCGGGCAGCATCTTCATCAACTCGGCGATGACGTGGCGCAATTTGTGAATCTGTTTTTGCCGCATGATGTGCGCCGACGCCCGGCTGGAATATTGGAGGTCCTTCTGCCGGCTGAGCACACGCTGGATCGAATCGGGCTCGGGGCCATTGGGGCTCCAGATATGCACGGAAAATACCAGGCCCGACTGGCGCGGATTATCATCGAACACAGCCTCGACCGGCGTGTTCGACAGGATGCCGCCATCCCAGTAAAGTTCCCCATCGATGCGGACAGCCGGAAAGGCCGGCGGCAACGCCCCTGACGCAAGGATATGCTGGATCGACAGCGCAGCATCCCTGCTATCGAAATATTTCATCTCGCCGGATTGGACATGCGCCGCCCCAACCGTCAGCCGCGTGCTGCCGGCGGCGAGCTGTGCGGGGTCGATCAATTCGGCAAGGGTTTTTGCCAGCGGCGACGTGCTGTAAAGGCCGGCCGCTTCGGGCGACATCTTGCCAAGGCCAGACATCATGGCCATTGGATTGGGGGTGAAAAAGCCGGTGACGCCCATCGCCGCCGTCATCGCATTGGCAGCTTGTGCGCCCCACCAGGGGATGGCCGCTGCAAATTGCGTCATCGGGCCATAGCGCATGCGGGTCCAGAATTCCTGCAGGCGTGGCAGGCGATCTTCGCGTTTGTTGCCGGCGATGATACCGGCGTTGATGGCACCGATCGAGGTGCCGATAACCCAATCGGGTTCGATGCCGGCTTCATCGAGCGCCTGATAGACGCCGGCCTGATAGGCGCCAAGCGCGCCGCCGCCCTGCAAAACCAGCACGATCTGGCCGAGTTTCGATTTATCGATTACCGGCGGCGGCGGCATCGAATGATGGATCATTGATGGCATGACAGGTTCCTGACGGGGCAATTTTGAAAGGCACGATTCCGCATGGGACGGTTCCTTTGTCTAACACTGGCGACTGCGACCTGGCAGGGCTGGCGTATCGCTGACAGCGGTGATGCGGTCGAATACCGCTTCGCTAATGGTTCAATAGGTTTTTGCTATGATGGCTGGCGCACCGTTTCAGGTGTCGAACACGGACACGACCGACGGGTTCCATAGAAAAAACCTATTGAACCATTAGCGAAGCGGTATTTTGTTAAATTACCGGCATCCGCCATTGCAGCAGCATCGCCGCACCCCCGCGGTGGCTTCACGCCGGAGATTTTCATGATACGCAATTTCGCCGTACTTGCCGCAATTCTGGCGGCATCAGTGCCCGCCGTCGCCACTGCCGGGCAATGCCCCGCCGGCAAATCGGGCGTCAATCTGCGCGCCGAAGACAAGACACCGGCCAGCGGCGTTACCGATACCGTATTGACCATGATCGATGTAGCCAAGGAACCAGCCGCGATCGCCGGTCGCAGCTTTCGCATGCGTCGGCTGGTGATTCAGCCCAACGGCGTCGTGCCATGGCACAGCCATGCCGAACGCCCGGCGATCATTTATGTGCAGCAGGGCACCGTTACGGAATATGCCAGCAGCTGTTCGGTGCCGATCGTCCACAAGGCCGGCGATGCGACGCCGGAACTGCACACCACCGCGCATTGGTGGCGCAATACTGGCAAGACGCCGGCCGTGCTGATTTCGTCCGATTTGTTGAAGGTCGGCGCTGATGGCAAAATGATGTAACAGAGGCTATTGCGACGGGGGCGTGCTGCATGAAGACCATCGCCCCTGTCGCACCACCCCGCAGCCGCGCTGGCCTGCGCTCCGTCATCATTGCCCTGACGGCGTTTTTCACCGTCGTCGATCTGTTCGCCACCCAGGCGATCCTGCCGCTCCTCGCCGCAGATTATCGCGTCACCCCGGCCCAGATGGGCGTTGCCGTCAATGCCAGCACGCTGGGCATGGCGGTGGCCGGGCTGATCGTTGCCATGTTCAGCCGCCATATCGATCGCCGCAACGGGATTGTCATCAGCCTGGTCGTGCTGGCGATTCCGACGGCCCTGCTCGCCTATGCCCCCGATCTGATGGTGTTTACCGCGCTGCGGATCATCCAGGGGTTGTGCATGTCGACCGCGTTCACCCTGATGCTGGCCTATCTTGGCGAACATAGCAGCCCCGCTGATCAGGCCGGCGCCTTTGCCGCCTATATCACCGGCAACGTCGCCAGCAACCTGTTCGGGCGCTTTATCGCGGCCGGCGTTGCCGGGCATTTTGGCCTTGCCACCAATTTTTTCCTGTTTGCCGCCCTCAACCTTCTCGGGGCGGTACTGGCGCTGTTCACGGTCCAGCGCAAAATGGCCATGTCTTTGCATGTCGACACGATGACCGACAGTTTTGGCCAGAGGCTGCGCGCGCTGACCTCACCTGTGTTGTTGGCAAGTTTTGGCATCGGCTTTTGCATCCTGTTCGCCTTCATCGGCGTTTTTACCTATGTGAATTTCGTGCTGATCCGGCCGCCGCTGGCCCTGGGCCTGATGGGCGTCGGCTTCGTCTATTTCGTCTTTTTGCCATCGATCCTGCTCACCCCCCAGGCCGGGCGGGTGGCGGCGCGGTTCGGCACCCGCGCCGCGCTCTGGCTGGGGCTGGGCGTCGCCCTGCTGGGGCTGCCGCTGCTGGTCAGCGGCCATATCGTGCCGGTGCTGGCCGGCATGACCTTGGTCGGCGCGGGTACATTTTTTGCCCAGGCCATTGCGACAGGCTTTGTATCCCGGGCGGCGAGTGATCGCGCCGCCGGCAGCGGTGTCTATCTCGCGGCCTATTTCAGCGGCGGGCTGGTTGGCACCGCGGTGCTGGGCGCGGTTTTTGATAATATCGGCTGGGCTGGCACGGTCATCGGCGTTGCTGTCGCGCTGATGCTTGCGGCGCTGCTGGGGCTGCGTTTGCGGCTGCCGGAAACCGACCCGGCATAATTTTCAGCGCAGATGCAGCAGATCCAGCGCCCGGCCGGCCCAACCCTGCTTCGCTGCATGGTCGCGGCGGCGCGGCCACATAAAGGCCCGCGCCTCGGCCACAAAGGCACCGACCGCCGGTGAATGCGGGCGGCCGCGCACGGTGACCAGCTCTATCCGGCGGGTAAAAGCCGGTTCGATCATCGGCCGCGTCACCAGATTTGGATCGGTGACGCTGAATTCGGGGAAAAAGCCAAACCCCAGCTCCGCCTTGATCATGCCCTGCACCCAATCATCGCGCTCGCTGCTGAAGACTTGCCGGGTCGCAACGCCGCGTGCCGCCAATGCCGCGCGCGTATGTTGCAGATATTCGCAATTGCTGCGGTTGACATAGGCTTCACCATCCAGATCGGCGCCGCAGATGATTTCCTTTTCAGCCAGCCGGTGTTTGGGCGCGACGGCGACGACAAAATTTTCCTCGAACAATTCCAGCGCATGGAGACGATCGTCGAGCGGGTCGGGCACGCCAAACAGCGCGAGATTGAGATCGCCGGCGATCAGCATGTCGGTCAGCGAACGCGCCGTGCAATCGCTGACGATGATCTCGACACCGGGATGATCGCTGCGAAACTTGATGATCAGGTCGGCAATGATCGCCGGACCAACGGTGCACATCGCACCGATCTTTAGGGGTGTCAGTTCCAGATTGCTGTACGACAGGGCGTGTTTTTTTGCCGCCTCGGTCTGGGCCGCAACGCCGCGCAGATAGGGCTCCATTATGCGGCCAAGCTCGGTCAAATGGGTATTGCCGCGTTCCCGGTGAAACAGCGGCCCGCCAAGCTCGCTTTCCAGCATCTGGATGGCACGGGTCAGCGACGGCTGGCTGACATTGCTCATTTCAGCGGCGCGGGTGAAATTCAGCACGTCCGCCACCGCCATGAAATACCGGACCTGCTGCATTTCCATCGTGTTACCCCCGGTCAGCCGGTCAATCACATAGTTTGCTACCGTCGCCGCCTTGGCTCCCATCTACCCCGTGGCGACCGTCGCGATCAACGACAATCAGCCATTGCCGACGAGGTTTTGGTGGGCCCAGCGGGATTTGAACCCGCGACCTAGCGCTTAAAAGGCGCGCGCTCTACCGATTGAGCTATGGGCCCACACGTCAACCGACGCGGACGCGGGCTTTAGGACGCATTGCGCGCGCGCGCAACTGCCTGACGGTCGCACCAAGCAAAGGATGACGCCAATCGGGAGCGAGTTCCACCAGCGGGTCGAGTACGAAGCGCCGATTGTGGAAACGCGGGTGCGGCAATTGCAATGATTTTTGCCGCCAGACCTGATCGCCGGCGGCGATAATATCGAGATCGAGCACCCGATCGCCCCAGCGCCGGCCGCCGCGCCGGCCAAAATCGGCTTCGATCGATTGCAACAGACGCAGCACCGCCGGCGGCGATAATGCGGTTGCCACGATGACAGCGGCGTTGGCAAAACGCCGTCCGCCTGGCCCCAGGGGTGCCGTTGCATGGCTGCGCGAGGCGCGTTCGACCAGCAGCCCGGCGGCATTGAGCGCAGCGATGGCGGCGCGCACCACGCCCTCTGGCGCGCCATGGCGGCCATGGCGGCGGTTGCTGCCGATGGCGATCAGCATTGTTGCAGTCTGCATCACAGCATCCGATAGGCTGTCATTGTGATCAAAGCCACCGCACCCGCCAATCCGCCGCATGACTGCCCGCTCTGCCCACGGCTGGTCGAATACCGACACGCCAATCGGCTGGCCCATCCCGATTGGTTCAATGCCCCGGTGCCCGGCTGGGGCGATAATGACGCCTGGCTGTGCGTCACCGGCCTTGCGCCTGGTGTCAGCGGTGCCAATCGCACGGGCCGGCCCTTTACAGGCGATCATGCCGGCGGATTGCTTTATGCGACCCTTGCCAAATTTGGCCTTTCAACGGGCGATTATGGGGCGTCGATTGACGATGGCCTGGCGTTAAATGGTGTTTTCATCAGCAATGCCGTCCGCTGCGTGCCGCCGGGCAACAAGCCAACGCCAGCCGAAATCCACCTGTGCCGGGGGTTTCTGGCCGGGCAATATGCGGCGCTGCCCAATCTGAAGATCATCATCGCGCTCGGCCAGATCGCGCATCAATCGGCGGTCAAGGCTTGCGGCGGCAAATTGCCCAAAACGCCCTTTGGCCATGGCGCCGTCCATCCGCTCCACACGGGAGTTACGATCATCGACAGCTATCATTGCAGCCGGTTGAACACCAATACCGGCCGGTTGACCGCCCCGATGTTCGAGGCGGTTTTTCAACAGGCGCTGGCGCTGCGATGAGCTTTGCCGTCATCGACCATCAGCAAGGCAGCATCCCCTGGTTGCGCTGGCGCCACGATGGCATCGGCAGTTCCGATGCCCCGGCGCTGCTGGGCGAAAACCCGTTTCGGTCAGCGGCACGGCTGTTTGCGGAAAAAGCGGCGCCGTCGCGATTTGGCGGGGCCAGTAGCAGCCCGGTGCGGGCGCCAGCGGCGCAACAAGGGCAGTTGTTCGGCGGTGACCGGGGGTTTGCGTCTGCGGCCCTGCCATCGCCGCCGCCCGACCTGCGCCATCGTTCTGCCGCAGCACGCGGCAGCGCGCTCGAACCCTATGCGCGGGCGCTTTACAATCGTCACATCGGCGGCCTGCTGCAACCCGATTGCCTGCAATCGATCGAGCGACCCTGGCAGCGCGCCAGCCTTGACGGCATCGATCTTGCCGCCCGCCGCGCCGTCGAGATCAAATGCGGTGACAAGGCCTATGCGTTGACCAAGTCCAACAATGCCGTTCCGAGCTATTATATCGGCCAATTACAGCATATTCTGGCCGTTTCGGGCTATGACGCCATTGATTTCTGGGTCTGGCTACCGGGCAAAACGCCGTTGTTGCTGACGGTGCCACGCGATGAGGCGTATATTGCCCGAATGATCGCGCTGGAGGCGAAATTCTGGGAGGCGGTGATGACGGCCCGCAGTGCGTCGGCCGCTGTTCGGGCTGGCAAATAGCAGCAATAGCGCGCGTCATCCTCGACACACCCGCGCTTTGTCACACGCACGTCGCCTCCCGTGCGTCACCACACACTTGTCATCACAAACTCGTCACCACACCCTCGTCACCACACCCATCGTCACCAAACCCATCGTCACCAAAACTTCGTCACCCTGGGCTCGACCCGGGGTCCAGTTTCTTTCTGCGCAAAAGTACAGCAGGACCCCGGGTCAAGCCCGGGGTGACGATGGTAATTGTTGATGTTTCTATGCTGACGTCGAGATGTAAACCCAGCCTGTCGTGCACAAACAAAATAGTCCGGTTATCGGACGTTGCCGTGCGTTCGCCTCGAAAACACCAGATTTAAAAGTTCCGGGATTCGCCGCCTGGGCCTGAACTATAGCATGCGCTGCCGGACTGTTGGTATCAACGGGCCGAGCGGAAGCGTTCCCACAGATGCGCCCAGGTGTGGCTGGCCGACAAAAGGTGCAGGCGGCGGATTTCTTCGATGAGCGTGATCGTCGCTGCATGTTTGGCGGTCGGATCATCGCCGCGCGCGACCAAGGCTGCCTGCATGCTGGCGGCGACATCGAAAATCACGGCCCGGGCTTCATCGCCGATCGCCATCGGGTGGAGGCTCGCGTCGCCATTCTCGCGGACCGGGGTTTCGGCGATGGCAAACAGCCGCATCGCGCAATGCGCGCCGACCTGGATGACCGCGTCGATATCGATGAGGCCATCATAAAATCGCGGCAGCGCAATATCTTCGATGCTGCGGATGACGTTGAAGACATCGGAACGAATGACCTCCCCAAGCGCACGCGGGTGCATGCCGGTGCGGGCCGGTGCAAACGTTGAAAGGGCGGTGTTCCGGCCAGTGTTCTGGGCAGTGTTCTGGGCAGTGTTCTGGGCAGTGTTCCGGCCAGCGTTCAGGGTAGTGTTCCGGGTAGTGTTCAGGGCAATGGACATAGCAGCTCTCCCCCAGTCGTCGGCACATTGGCGCACCGCCCGACCGCAAAGAATGACGATGACCCTGACCAAAATTCTGCCCGCGTCAGCCCCGGCGCGAAAGCCCAATCAAGTCCATTTTACATTAACTATGCCGTCATTTGCAGCCGAATCGGCGGCAATGCTGTATTTTTTACGAGAAATGATCGGACTGACTGTTAGATGTCCTCGGCCAGCCGCTGGTAAAGCTCGGGCCGGCGGTCGCGGAAAAAACCAAAGGCGGCGCGGTGCTGGGCGCAAAGATCGAGATCGAAGCTTGCCAGCACCTGCCCTTCCGCCCGGTCATCCAGTTCCGAGACGACATCGCCGCGCTGGTCGGCGATAAAACTGGTGCCATAAAAATCCTGTTCATGCGGCGTCCCCGCATCCTCCAGCCCGACCCGATTGCAGGCGACCACCGGCACGACGTTCGACACGGCATGGCCCTGCATCGCCCGGCGCCACATGCGCCGGGTATCGAGCAGCAGATCATGCGGCTCGGAGCCAATGGCGGTTGGAAACAACAGAACTTCGGCGCCCTGCAGCATCATGTGCCGCGCCGTTTCGGGATACCATTGGTCCCAGCAGATGCCGACGCCGATGACGCCATAGGGCGTTTCCCAGACCTTGAAACCCGTGTTGCCGGGGCGGAAATAGAATTTTTCCTCATAGCCCGGCCCATCCGGAATATGGGATTTGCGGTAAACGCCCATGACATTGCCGCCGGCATCGATCATGGCGATACTGTTGTAATGATGCGGGCCATCTTTTTCAAAAAAACTGGTCGGGATGAAGGTTCGGGTTTCCAGCGCCACTTCCCGCATCGTTGCAACGGCCGGGTGCCGGTGGAGCGGCAGCGCCTGTGCAAACAGGGTTTCATCTTCGTGGCGGCAGAAATAATGGCCTTCGAACAATTCGGGCGGCAGCACCACTTTGGCCCCCTTGGCCGCGGCCTCGCGGACCAGCGCCGAGACGTTGCGGACGTTCTCGTCCACATCCTCGGTGAAGGCGAGCTGGAGCGCGGCGGCGACGAGCTTGGTCATGAGGGGACGGCCTCCCGGGCGGACGGCGCGCTATGCGCGGATTCGGCGGCATATCTCCAAAGCCAGATTCCGATGAGGAGACGGCCGAGCGGCTGGACCGCCGCATGGAGCCAATTGTCGAGCAATCGCGGCAGTGCCGGCCCGCCGAGCTCGACGATGATGATGCCGAGGGTGAGCAGAGCGGCGGCGGCATAGAAGGCGCCGACGACCCGCGAAAGGCCAGGCAGCCGCAGCATCGCCGCCGCGTAGAAGCTGCAGCCGATCAGGAAGAAGAGGATGGTCAGCTCGTAGCTGACGCCCCACAGGCCGTCATAGATTGCGGTC
>JBBRIC010000089.1:0-10784 GCA_038221665.1 Sphingomonadales bacterium | reverse complement strand
GTAATTGGCAAATACCGGATCGCTGAGCAGCGGCACATGGCCAAAGACATCGTGAAACACGTCGGGGGCTTCGATATAATCCAGCTGGTCGGCGCGGCGGATGAAATTGCCGGCGACAAACCGCCGGTTGGCCAGATGATCGAAAAATATCGCATCGGGCACCAGCCCCGGCACCGCCACTACCTGCCAGCCGGTGGCGGCGTATAGCCGTTCGGACAGGATGCTGAAATCGGGGATGCCACCGGCATCGAGCTGCAATATCTCCACACCCTTCAAAAACTCCGGCGCTGCCCGGCCGGGCAGCATCGCCAGTTGGCGGCGGAACAGGCGATCCCAGGTTTCATGATCGGCGGCGCTGTAGCGCTGCCAATCCTGTGCGATGGTCCAGTCGGCAGCAGCTTGCGGTGGAGGCGATTGAAAAGGGGCCATGGCGGCGGCTATAGCGCGGCTTGGCGGCCGCGTCTCCCTCCTGCCGGCATGAGGCAACAGGCAATTGATGCACTGCACCATGGATTGACAGCCTTCGCCCCGATGGATAGACGCCCTGCCCAAGCTCTGATGGCATCGCTATCAGGGACCATTGGCCTGTTGCGGCGTTTTTTGCAGCGGCCAATGGGTCATGTCATCTAGGAATTTTCCGCCTTGGCCAATCACCTGCCCGACGATGATGCGCTGGCGCGCCGCATCGCTGCGGCGCGCGATGCCGAAGCATCGAAACGGGACGGATCGAAGCGCGAAGAAGGCCAGGGATGGTCGATCGCGGTGGAATTCGTCGGCGCGATGCTGGCGGGCGGGCTGATCGGCTGGTTCATCGACCGGCAGGCCGGCAGCGGACCCTGGGGCCTGATCATCATGTTGTTGCTGGGGTTTGCGACGGGCCTGCGCTCGGTGTTGCGCCAGCAAAAAAAGTTCGACGGGAAATAGACGCGTCATGGCCAATCCGATGGAACAATTCTCGATCGAGCGGATCGTCCCCCTGGATGTCGCCGGCCGTGATGTGTCCTTCACAAATTCATCGCTATGGATGCTGATCGCCATGCTGGTGGTTGCGGCATTCCTTTATATCGGCACGGCAAAGCCGCAACTGGTGCCGGGCCGCATGCAGGCAGCGGTCGAATATCTTTATGATTTCATCCGCGACATGCTGCGCGAAAATGTCGGCAAGGAAGGGCTTCGCTACGCCCCGCTGATCTTTGCCGTGTTTGTTTTCGTGCTGGCCTGCAACCTGCTTGGCCTTATTCCGTTCCTTGGCGCCTTTACACCGACCAGCCATATCGCTGTCACTTTCGGGCTGGCCGCCATTGTTTTCATGCTCGTGCTTATCGTTGGCTTTGCGCGGCATGGCCTGCATTTTTTCACGCTGTTCCTGCCCGAAGGCACCCCGATTTTTGTGCTGCCTCTGGTTGCCGCCATTGAATTTCTGTCGTTCCTGTCGCGACCGTTCACGCTGGCCATCCGGCTGTTCGCCAATATGACCGCCGGCCATGTGTTGCTAAAGGTATTTGGCGGTTTTGTCGTCGCGTTGGGCAGCTATGCCGCCGTGCCCTATGTCTTTGGCCTGGTGCCATTGACCGTCAATATAGCGCTGACGGCGCTGGAGCTGCTGATCGCAGTCGTTCAGGCCTATGTTTTTGCACTGCTGGCGTCGATCTATCTGAACGACGCTGTCAATCTCCACTGAACTACCGAACACCCCGTTAATTTCATCAAGAAAAAGGACTGAATAAATGGACGTTGCATCTGCAAAGCTGATCGGTGCCGGCCTTGCCGCCATGGGCGCGGGATTTGCCGCCATCGGCGTTGGCCTGATTTTCGGCATGTTCCTGCAGGGTGCCCTGCGTAACCCGGCGGCGGCTGACAAGCTGGGCGCCCGCTTGATCTTTGGTTTTGCCGTGACCGAAGCGCTTGGCCTGATTGCCGCCGTTGTCGCGCTCGCGCTCGCCTTTAGCTGAACGCCGTGCCGCAATTTGATCCTGCCAATTTTCTGTCGCAGCTGGTCTGGCTCGCGGCGATCTTTGCCGTGCTGTATTTCGCCGTGGTGCGGCCGACCTTGCCCAAGGTCGGCCGGGTCATCGATGAACGCGAAGGCCGGGTGGCGGGGGATCTGAGCGCGGCCGAAACCGCCAAGGGTGAGGCAGATGCCATCCGGACTCGCTATGACGCGGGGATGGAAACCGCACGACAGGCGGCGCAGGCCGATGTCGGCGCCGCCAGCACCGCTGCTGCCAAGGCGGCCGAAACCCGGCTGAAATCGCTTGCAGCAGAACTTGATATCAAGGCCGATGCGGCGGCCACGCGGCTGGCAACAGCGCGGGCGGCCGCACGCGCCACGCTTGCCGCGACGACGATCGACCTGACAACCGAAGCCGTCGAACGCCTGACCGGGCTGACCCTGCCGGCGACCGAGATCAGCGCCGCGCTTGCCGCCCAAAATCAAGGCCAGAATCAAGGCCAGAATCAAGGCCAGGATCAAGGATGATGTGGTGGCTGATGCGATGACCGTTTCCCGGACTTCGGCGCCCGATGCCAGTGTTGGCACGACCGTTGTGCCCATCGAGCATCCCCCTGAAGCGCTGCTGCTGGGCCAGAATGCGGAATTCTGGGTCTATGTCTCGATGGCGATTTTCTTCATCCTCGCCATCTGGCTGGGCAAGCTGCCGAGCCGCATTACCGGCGCGTTGGATGACCGGATTGCAGCGGTGAAGCGCCAGCTCGATGAAGCCCGCAACCTTCGCGCCGAAGCCGAAGCCCTGCTGGCCGATGCCAATGCCCGCCGCGAGGCTGCGGGCAAGGACGCCGAGGCGATCATCGCCCGGGCCCGCAGCGAAGCGAGTGAATTGCTCGCCGAAAGCCAAAAGGCAGCGGCGCTGACCATTGAACGCCGCACCGCCGCAGCCGAGGCCAAGATTGCTGCCGCCGAGCGCGCCGCCGAAGTGGATTTGCGCGCCGAAGTCGCCCGCCGGGTCACCGCCGCCGCCGCGACGCTGATCGCGGCCAATACCGGCAAGGCCTTGCAGGATCGGCTGACTGATGATGCCATTGCCGGGCTGGAGCGTCGCCTGCACTGATCGGCTCGGCGCGATTTGCCGCCCGCGACGATACGCAAACCTGCTGCGGCGTTGCAGACAGTTTCCATTCACATTAAATCGCTACAATCTGGAAATCGTGAATTGCCGACGCGACGAAGTTTTTCTAGACAGGGCATCAACAGGGTAAGGGTTCCCGGGTGGAGATAATGATGACAAAGCAATCTGTTGCAATTCTGTTGGCGGTCGCCGGCATGACCCTCGCGGCTCCGGTTTTTGCCCAGGCCGCACCGGTCGGCAATGCCAAGGCCGGCGAGGCGGTGTTTGTGCAGTGCAAGACCTGCCATGTTGCTGAAAAGGGCGTCAACCGCGTCGGCCCATCGCTTTGGGGCGTCGTCGGCCGCAAGGCATCGACCATTCCCAATTATACTTATTCAGCAGCCAATAAAAAAAGCGGCCTCGGCTGGGACGCGCCAACGCTATATAAATATCTGGAGGCTCCGCAAAAGGTCGTGCCCGGCACCAAAATGGCCTTTGGCGGCATCAAGGACCCACAAAAACGCGCCGACGTCATTGCCTATCTGAAAACCAAGGCCTGATCGATCGATCTGCAAGACCGCCGGGGGCAACTGTGCCACCCGGCGGTTTTTTGTCGGGGCTCGCTATCGCCGCCCTGCCATTCCCTCCCGCAGCGCAGCATGCTAGGGCGACGCCATGCTTACGCTCAGCAATGTCACCGTCCGCCTTGGCGGGCGCACCATCCTTGATGGCGCCACCGCCACCCTGCCACCGCGCGGCCGTATCGGGCTGATCGGCCGCAACGGCGCCGGCAAATCGACGCTGATGAAGGTCATTGCCGGCACGCTCGACCCCGACAGTGGCGGCGTTGAAATGCCAAAGGCAGCACGGCTGGGCTATGTCGCGCAGGAAGCGCCGGCGGGACAAGGTACGCCGTTCGAAACCGTGGTCGCTGCCGATGTCGAACGCGCCGCGCTGATGGTGGAGGAAGAAAACGGCCATCTCGATCCGCATCGTCTGGCCGAAATCCACGACCGGCTGATCGCCATCGATGCCTATACGGCGCCGGCGCGCGCCAGCCGCATCCTTGTCGGCCTCGGCTTTGATGAAGCGGCGCAGCACCGCCCGCTCGACAGCTATTCCGGCGGCTGGCGGATGCGCGTCGCGCTGGCGGCGCTGCTGTTTTCGCAGCCCGACCTGCTGTTGCTCGATGAACCGTCGAACCATCTCGATCTCGAAGCGACGATGTGGCTCGAATCATTCCTCAAAACCTATCGCGCCACCATCGTCGTCATCAGCCATGAACGCGACCTGCTGAACAATGTTGTCGATTCGATCCTGCATCTCGAACAGGGCAAGATCACACTCTATCCGGGCGGCTATGATGATTTCGAACGCCAGCGCGCCGAACGGCTGGCACAACTGGCCAGCGCGCGCGAGGCGCAGGCCGCGCAACGGGCCAAGCTGCAGGATTATGTGGCGCGAAATTCCGCCCGCGCGTCGACCGCCAAACAGGCGCAATCCCGGCAAAAGGCGCTGGCGCGGATGCAGCCGATCGCCGAGGCGGTGACCGATCCGACCCTGGTGTTCAATTTCCCCTCGCCGCAAGCCTTGAAACCGCCGCTGGTCCAGCTCGATCACGCCTCGGTCGGCTATGATGGCCGGGCCATATTGGAACAGATCGACCTCCGCCTCGATCCCGATGATCGGCTGGCGCTGCTCGGCCGCAACGGCAATGGCAAGACGACGCTTGCCCGGCTGCTGTCGGGGCAATTGCCGCCGATGGAGGGCACCAAGCACGCGCCGGGGAAGCTGCGTGTGGGCTATTTCACCCAATATCAGGTGGAGGAGCTTGATAGCGACGACACGCCGCTGGAGCATATGAGCCGGCTGATGAAGGGCGCCAACCCGAGCCAGGTCCGCGCCCAGCTTGGCCGTTTTGGTTTTTCGGGCGCGATGGCCGAACAAAAGGTCGGGAAAATGTCGGGCGGTGAAAAGGCCAGGCTGGCGCTGGCGCTGATCACCCGCGATGCACCGCATTTGCTGATCCTCGATGAACCGACCAACCATCTGGATGTCGACACGCGTGAGGCGCTGGTGCAGGCGCTCAACGATTATGAAGGTGCCGTGGTGGTCGTCAGCCATGATCGCCACATGATCGAGGCCAGCGCCGACCGGCTGGTGCTGGTCGATGCCGGCCGCGCCACGGAATTTGCCGGCAGCCTTGACGATTACACCGACAGCATCCTCGGCAAATCCCCGGCCGGCCCCGAAGGATCAAAATCAAAGGCCAATAAAAAGGACGATCGCAAGGCCGCAGCCGCCGCCCGCGAAGCCGCCGCCGGCATCCGGAAAACCGCCCAGACCGCCGAATCCGAAACCCAGCGGCTGAGCACCCGGTTAAAGGAAATCGACCGCGCCCTGTTCGACCCCGCCACCGCGACCCCCGCAGACACCAGCCGCACCACTGGCGACCTGATGCGCCTCCGCGCTGAAACCGAAAAATTGCTGGCCGCGAGCGAAGCGAAATGGCTGGCAGCAAGCGAGGCGCTGGAGGCGGCGCTGGGCTAGGGGCGGCTCGAGCATTGCTGGCTATGACGCCTGCCGGCCAAAACCCATCACGGTGACGGTTGGTTTTGGCCTTGACCGTAGCGCCATGCCGATGATTCCAAACCCCAGCAGCATGGTTGCCCAGCTTGCCGGCTCGGGGATCGCGGGCGCCTTCAACAGACCGGAAAAATTGTGCTCCGTGCGGGGTTGGCCAAACCGGAAGTTCAGCGTGCCAACGCTTGTGAACGACCCGGAAGCGCCCGCAAACCGGCCCGTCCCGCCGGTCACGACAAAGGCCTGGGCAATGTCGAACAGACCGGGACTGTTGGGCGTGATACTTCCGCTTTGCGTGCCAATCAGCGTGTCGCCAGCCGCGAATTCGAACAGGAATTCGCCGAGCGTAAAAGGTGTCGGGTCGGTCAGCGACAGCGGCAGCTGGATGCAATGGCTGAGCGTTGGCACGAAAGCGCCAAGGTTAGACAGGCCGCTCGATGTCGCCATCGGCGGATTATTGCGAATATTGGCCGTTGAGAGCGCGCCGCAGCGGGCTGCCGCCGGCCCCGGGGCATCAAGGCTCATCCGCGTCCCGGAAAAGGCGATGGTTGCGGCATCGACGCGGCTCACGCCGGTCGTTGCAAGGGCAAGTGCAAACGCCGTTCGGGTGGTTTTCCAGCGCATCATCATGGATCCTTTGACTATGGGTTGCGGTTCCGGGTCGCCGATACCAACCGGGGGCAGGCTGGCATTTCATCGAACTGCGACACCGGTTTTCTTGTCATGTCGCGGCGTTCAGGCCATGATGATCTACTGACCGACTGCCGATGATTTGCCGATGTTGTTGCTTATCAAGGTGTTGCGCTCGCCATGCACAAGATGCTTTCACCGCTGGATCTGGTTGGCCGGGCAAAGTTCCATGTCGGGGCGGCGCTGGCCGAGCCGGCGAATCGAGCCCTGTCGGGTCCGCATGGCGTTGTTTACCTTGAACCGCTGGCGATGCAGCTGCTGGTCGTGCTGGCCGAACATTCGGGCGAGGTCGTCACGCGTGAAGGCCTTGGCGAACGCTGTTGGGGCAATCCGTATGTCGGCGACGACGCACTCAATCGGGCGATCGGGGCCGTGCGACGCGGCTTGCGCGATAGTGGTGCCGACGATGGGCTGATCGAGACAATCCCGCGCACCGGCTATCGCTTGAAGGCCCCCGAACCACCGATCGAGCCACTGCCGAATGTTGAAGCCGATGCTGCGGCGTCGCCCGCTTCCCCGCACCGGCGCGGGTTGCTGGTCGGCGGGCTGACAATGGCATTGATTGCCGCCGCTGGTCTGCCCTGGTGGCGCGGAACTTGGCGCGGAACTTGGCGCGGGGCGCGGCGCGATGCGCGCATCGATCGCCTGATCGCTGAAAGCGAAAATGCCATGCGGCTGGCCGTGCCGGCAGCGGACCAGCAGGGCGCGGGCTTTTTACGTGAGGCGCTGGCGCTGGCGCCGGACGATGCCGAACTTTGGGGCAGACTGGCGCTGGCCGAACGCAATGTTGCTGAATATTCGCCGCCCGCCGCAGTGGGTGCCATGCTGCAACAGGTCGACCGGACGGCGGGGGAGGCCCTGTCACGCGATCCGCAGCAGCCGGATGCCCTTGCGGCCCGGGCGCTGCTGCTGCCCGTGTTCGGCAATTGGGCGCGGGCAATCGATGCCTTGCAGACCATCCTTGGGGATCATCCCGATCATCTGCCGTCGTTGAATGGCCTCGCGCTGGCGCAGTCGAGTGCCGGCTTGCTGGCCTTGAGTTATCCGGTGCGGCTGAAAACCGTGACCGCCGATCCGCTGCACGCCGGCTATAATTTTCGCTCCATCTTTGCGCACTGGATGAACGGGAATGTGGCGGCCGCTGACCGCGCCGGCGAACGCGGGCTGGAACTATGGCCGCGCCACCTCGGCACTTGGCTGGCTCGGAACCTGGTATTTCAGGGGACGAACCGCCCCGATCGCGCCCTTGCCATGCTGGATGACAAACAGGCGAGACCCACGCTAACGCCGGCGATCTTGCGCGAAATGCGCGCGGTTGCGGTCGCGTTGGAGACCAAAGACAAGCGGTTGCGGGACCAGGCCGTCGACGGCCAGATGCGCCTGGTTATCAATGGCGGCCCGCTGATGTCGGTCATGGCGAGCAGCAATCTGGTCCTGCTTGGCGCCATCGATCATGTTTTCGAATTGAGCCAGGGCTATCTGCTGGAGCGTGGGCCGTTGATGATGGAGACGAGCTGGAAAGAAGGTCGGATATTGCACAACGACCTGCGGCGGCGGGCAACCAACTATCTGTTCCTGCCGCTCAATGCTCCGATGCAGGCCGACCCGCGCTTTGGCCGGCTGATGCAGGATATCGGGCTGGCGGATTTTTGGCGGGCTACCGGGCTGACGCCCGACTATCTGGGCAGCCGGCGATTGCCCTGACGCCAGAAAGTTACCGGATATCAGGCGGCCATCGGCGGCACATCGTCACCCTAAGCACGCCCGACCAGTTCCTGCCCGGTCAACCGCACGACATGCACGACGTTGGTGGTGCCGGGGGTGGCAAAGGGTACGCCGGCGATCAGCACCAGCGCGTCGCCGCCTTTGCCGATGCCGGTGCGCAGCGCCATGCGTTTCGATTTTTCGACCATTTCCTCAAAGCCACTGACATCGCGGGTGACAACGGCATGGACGCCCCAGACCAGTCCCATGCGCCGCGCCGTGGCGAGGCGCGGGGTCAGGCAGAGCACCGGCACCGCCGCCCGTTCGCGTGCCGCGCGGCCAGCCGTCGAGCCGCTGAGCGTGAAGCAGACGATGGCGCTTGCCGAAATCTGCCGGCTGATATCGGCGGCGGCTTCGGTCATGGCGCTGGCCGTGGTGCCATGGCTATGGGTGGCGATGTAATGCACCCGGCCGAAATAATCGGGGTCTGCCTCTACCTCGCGGGCGATGGCATCCATCATGGCGACAGCCTCGACCGGGAATTTGCCCGCTGCGCTTTCGGCCGACAGCATCACCGCATCGGCGCCGTCGTAAATGGCGGTTGCAACGTCCGACACTTCGGCGCGGGTCGGGCTGGGTGACTGGATCATCGATTCGAGCATCTGGGTTGCCACCACCACAGGCTTCCCCGCAGCACGCGCCATCGCAACGATGCGTTTTTGCGCCGGCGGCACCCGTTGCGGCGGCAATTCGACGCCCAGGTCACCGCGCGCCACCATGACCGCATCGGCGAGTTCCAATATCTCGGCCAGCCTGTCCAGCGCCGCCGGTTTTTCGATCTTGGCGAGCAGTGCCGCCTGGCCGCCGATCAGCGCCCGGGCTTCGGCGACATCTTCGGGCCGCTGCACGAACGACAGCGCCACCCAATCGACGCCCTGGTCGAGCGCAAAAGCGAGATCGCTGCGGTCCTTTGCCGTCAGCGCCGGCAGGGGCACCACCACATCGGGCACGTTGACGCCCTTGTTGTCGGAAATCCGGCCGCCGGTCGCGACCAGGCAATCGATGGCATTGGCCGTGACGCTTGTCACAAGCAGGACCAGTTTGCCGTCATCGATCAACAGCCGGGCGCCGGGCGTCAGCGCTGCGAACAATTCCTTGTGCGGCAGGCAAACCCGGCTGGCATCGCCCGGGGCCACATCGCGGTCGAGGCGGAAAGTGCTGCCATTGCCAAGGTCCGCAGCGCCATCGGCAAAACGCCCGACGCGCAATTTTGGACCCTGAAGATCGGCCAATATCGTCAACGGCCGGCCAAGCTGGCGCTCCACCGCCCGGATTGCCGCGATCAACGCCGCCTTTTCCGCCTGGCTGCCATGGCTCATATTGATGCGAAAGGCATCGGCCCCGGCCGCGATCAGCGCCGCGATCATGGTTTCACTGTTCGACGCCGGCCCCAATGTGGCCAGCACCTTGACCCGGCGGCCGCGCGGTTCGACAGGGGGGATCATAAAGGGTTCCGATCGATGGCCTGGCAAGCGCTTTGGCGTTTGGTGCGGATTGTCGAGGACCGCCCGCACGTCATTGCAAATGTCTTTAGCCGCAGCACCATTGCGGCGCCATCGGAGAAACCGCCGCCATGACCCTGTTTGCCGATGACGCCAGCCGCGACCGTATCGAGGCGGCGGCCTTTCGCCGGCTGCTGGCGCATCTTGCCGCCCGCAGCGATGTGCAGAATGTCGATCTGATGGGGATCGGCGGGTTTTGCCGCAATTGCCTTGGCGATTGGCTGCACGAGGCCGCCGCCGCAGCGGGCGTGCCATTGGACCATGCCGATGCCCGCAGCCATGTCTATGGCATGCACCAGTCCGACTGGAAAAAACGGCACCAGACCGAAGCTTCGCCCAAGCAATTGGCGCGGATGGCGGGGTCGCTGGAACGCAACAAGGCAGCGGGGTTGTAGGGCGGCGCTGCGCCCGCTAACCCCATCCCGACAACCCAACGGAGCTATCATGACCGACAATGTTTCCGCCGAACAACTGCGGTTGTTCATCGAGCGGATAGAAACACTTGAAGAAGAAAAAAAGGGCATCGCCGACGATATCAAGGACGTCTATGCGGAAGCCAAGGGCACCGGATTCGACACCAAAACCATGAAAGCCATCGTGAGGTTGCGCAAGATGGAGGCAGCGGCGCGGCAGGAGGCCGAGGCGCTGCTGGATACCTACAAGACAGCATTGGGTCTGGCGGACTGAGCCGCACAACCAAAGGATTGAAGCAGTGACCATGCATCTTTATGGCGGCGCCCTTTCACCTTTTGTGATGCGCCCGGTGTTGGTGGCGCGCGCCAAGGGCCATGAACTGGCGATGGAGGAGTTTGACGGCGGCATCAAATCCGCCGCCTATCTGGCGTTGACGCCGATGGCCAAGATGCCATTGCTGGTCGATGGCGATTTCGTGCTGCCCGAAAGCCAGCCGATCACCGATTATCTGGATACGGTTTTGTCAGGCCCGGCGATGCTGCCAGCCGACCCGAAGGCCGCGGCGCGGGTCCGGCTGATCATCCGGCTCGCCGATCTCAATATTGTGCCGGATCTGGGCGGGCTGTTTCGTGGCCGCGACAATCCGGACGGGCTTGCCGCCGCCATGGCGGGGCTGGCCGAGGGCCTTGGCTTTATCGAACATTTCCGCAACGCCCATGATGTCTTTGCCATCGGTGACAGTTTTACCCAGGCCGATGCAACGCTC
>JBBRIC010000088.1:0-10873 GCA_038221665.1 Sphingomonadales bacterium | reverse complement strand
CGCCACCGGTCAGCGTCGATGAAAACACCACGCTGGCACCATTAAAGGCCGTGAAGTCGATGTTGGTGCCGGCGTTGTACCCACTGGCAAAGAAAAAGCCGACAGCCGTCGACGGCGCCGTTGTTACCGTGATGAAACCATTGAAGGTATTATCGAGCAGACTGTCTACCGAGCCCCAGAAATTAGTATCGACATAAGTCAAGTTTGGGCCAGTAAAGTTGAGACCACCAAAGTTCAGGTTACTGCCAACAGCTGTAAGAAGGGTCGTCTGGCCGGTGAAACTGACGAGGCCCAACCCTGGATTTGCCGACAGGAACGACGCCTCGGTGGAATATGTCGCCGACATTGCGGCCGACGACAGTGATGCGGCAACAAGTGCCGCACCAATAAAATTTGCAATCCGCATTGATCTAAGTTCCCATACTGCCAAGAGCAAAAGCGCCCTCGAAAATATTTATGCAATTTTTATGCCATTTCCATAACTCGCTGAAACAGCTAAAATTTCCAAAATAACCTATTCCAAAAGTGTAAAATATTCCGACACTATCGGCAGCGCGTCTGCCGCGACATCCGGCCAAACTTGCGTGGTCGCTCGCTTTCTCCGCATAGCGGGGGCATGAATCCCATCCACATCATCGGCGGCGGCCTTGCCGGTTCCGAAGCCGCCTGGGCCTGCGCTCGCGCCGGCCTCCCCGTCATCCTCCATGAAATGCGGGGGGAGCATGGCACCGAAGCGCATCACACCGACAAATTCGCCGAACTCGTCTGTTCGAACAGTTTTCGCTCCGACGATCCCGATAACAACGCCGTCGGGCTGATCCATCAGGAGATGCGCAGCCTGGGCAGCCTGATCATGGCGGCCGCCGATGCCGCGCGCGTGCCGGCAGGGTCGGCGCTGGCGGTGGACCGCGATGATTTTGCCGGCCGCGTCACCGCTGCCATCGAGGCCGAGCCGCTGATCATCATCCGCCGCGAAATGATCACCGGCCTGCCACCGGCCGATTGGCACAGCGTCATCATCGCCACCGGGCCATTGACGGCAACGCCCTTGGCGCAAGCCATCCAGGGCCTGACCGGCGAAGCCCAATTGGCCTTTTTCGATGCCATTGCGCCGGTCATCCACCGCGATTCGATCGATGACAGCATCGTCTGGGCGCAATCCCGCTGGGACCGGCCGAATGAAAATGGCGATACCAAGGACTATCTCAACTGCCCGATGGACCGCGACCAGTATAACGCCTTCATCGATGCGATGCTGGCGGCCGAAAAAGCCAGCTTCAAGGATTTTGAAGCCAATACCCCCTATTTCGACGGCTGCATGCCCATCGAAGTCATGGCGGAACGCGGCCGCAATACGCCGCGCTTTGGCCCGATGAAGCCCGTTGGCCTGACCAACCCCGCCACCGGCCGCCGCGCCTTTGCCATTGTCCAACTGCGCCAGGATAATGCGCTGGGCACGCTGTGGAACATGGTCGGCTTTCAAACCAAGATGAAACACGCCGAACAGGTGCGGGTGTTCCGGATGATTCCCGGCCTCGAAAAGGCTGAATTTGCCCGGCTTGGCGGCCTCCACCGCAATACCTTCATCAAATCGCCGCTGCTGCTCGATGCAACGCTACGCCTGAAACTTGATCCGCGCATCCGTTTTGCGGGGCAGATCACCGGCTGCGAAGGCTATGTCGAATCGGCCGCTATCGGGCTGATCGCGGCGCGCTTTGCCATCGCCGAAGCCGCCGGCCGCGCGGCCGTGCCACCGCCGGCAACCAGCGCTATCGGTGCGCTGCTCGCCCATATCACCGGCGGCGCCGACGCAAAGTCATTCCAGCCGATGAACATCAATTTCGGGTTGTTTCCGCCATTGCTGCCCGCGCCGCTGTCAAAGGACCAGCGCAAACCAGCCCTTGTCGCCCGCGCCCGCAGCGACCTTGCTGCCTGGGTGACGAGCGAGGACGCCGGTGCGGCGTCCCAGCAAACGCGCTAATTCCTGGCCGGCTCACAGGCACAGGCAGCTTTCGGTTTGCGTTTCACCGCCGTCGCAGCAAATTCAGGGCCGGCAAGGCTGCCATCGCCATTGCGGTCGGCCCTGGCGAATTTGACCAGCGTCGCCGCTGCATATTCGTCATAGTTCAGCTTGCCGTCGCCGTTCGCATCCAGCTTTGCAAAGGCCTTTTTGCGGTTGACCAGATATTCATCGCGACTGATGCGGTCATCCTTGTCCTTGTCATAGCGGCCAAACCGCCGGGCCTCGCGGTCGGCATCGGTAACCGGGCTTTTGGGCGCGACCAGCGCTGGTTCGACAGGCTCATCATCGCTGGCCGCCTCGGCCGCCGTCGGTGGCGGCTGCGTCGCATAGGCCGTTGGCCGGTCGCGGGTCCAGAGGAACCCGGCTGCGACCAGTGCCAGCAATGCCACCCCAAGCGCCAGCCAGCGCCGCATGACATGATCCCTTGCGTTCAAAAACCACTGACCCTGTCGATGGTCTTGCCGGCTTCACAGCCCAAAGGCAATGCTTCCTAACAACCGCAGTTGCCGGGAGGGATTACCGGGGGCTTCCCGCCCGGCCCCGCGCCGGGCCCGCGCTGCATCCCGCGCCACGAGTTTTTGTAACCCGAGCAAGGGCCGCAGCGGCGTCGCCACCTTTTCGCTAAACGGCCCAGACCCTGCCCATGCGATCCCCAGCCGCCGCGCCTGTCCGGGATCGCCGTCGAGCAATTGCGCCGCCCAGACAAACAGATCGCCGCCGCCCTCGATATGCTCGGGCGGCACCAACTCGCTGCCGATCAGGCCCGCCCAGCGATCCTCCAGCCCCGCCAGATCCGCGCCGGAAACACCGCGCGGGATCAATTCCGCCGCGATCAACCGCAACAATGGCTGCGCCGGCACCCGGCCTGTATCCAGAGCCTCCAGTGCCTCCCGCCACCAGGCGAGGCGGATGGCACCGATCATCGGCTCGCTGGTGCCGGCAACCACCGCCTCCAGTTCCAGATCGAGGCCCCATAATACCATCAGCGCCGGGCGCACCGCCGCCGGGGCATAAAGCGTTGCAAGGTAGCGGTCATGATCGCGGGCCCGCACCTCGGCTGCGATCAGATCATAGTCGCCGCTCAGGCTGGGCCAACCCGAAAGGCGCAGAGCTTGTTGCCATCGGGGTCGCGGAAATAGGCGCCGTAAAAAGCCTGTGGGCCTTCCTCGCCGCGCACGCCGGCGGCGCCTTCATCGCTGCCGCCGGCGGCCATCGCTGCCGCATAAATCGCGTCGACCTTGGCGCGGCTGTCCATGACCAACGCCATCATGGCGCCATTGCCGACCGTCGCCGGCTGACCATCATAGGGCTTTCCAACCGCCAGCATCGGCACACCAAAGCTGACCCCCCAAGCGATGCCGCCGTTCGGGAATTCCATCAGCCGGCCGATGCCGACCGCGCCGAATATTTTATCGTAAAACGCATTGGCCCGGGCCTGATCGTTGGTCCCGTACATGGCATAGCCGAGCATCGAATCACTCCCCTGGATCGTGGTTCGCCACTCTACCGCCGCGCCGGTGTTGCCGAAAGCGTTTGCAGCACCGCTTCCTCAACGCCGCTAAAGGCCGATCGATGCGGCGCCCGGGCCGGATCATCGCCGGTGCCGGTAATCAGATAGACGAGCACCCGGCCGCGTTCGCGATCCACCCATAGCCCGCCGAGCAGCCCATAGGCTTCCCCCAAATGCCCCCACCAGCGGGCGTTGGCGACCGGCTGGTCAGTGGCGCCAGCTGCGCCCGACAGGCATTGAAGCCCGGGACCATAGCAAAGCATTTCGCCGTGATAATTATCACCGGCGACGCCTTCAGCGTCCCGCCAGACCGGCGTCATCAAGGTTTCGACGGATCGGGGCGTCAACAGCCGCACCCCGTCAACTTCGCCGCCGCGCAGCAGCAGCCGACCGATTTTAGCCAGCCCCAGCGCCGAAATCCGAAGGCCACCCTGCGGGCTGAACAAGGTCCCGTTGCTGCCGGGTCGATAGGCGGCGAGATCACAGCCGGTATCGCTGACGACCGGGCAGGTCGGCCGCTTGCCATGCAGCGCATCGACCTGCGGCAGCCAGGGCCCGGCCGGGTCGATATGGCTTTCATCCGGGCCTTTGCGGTAAAGGACAGCAGCGTTGGCGACGGCGGTATCGCTCGCGCCTTGCCAATTATAGCCGGCATCGAGGCGCAGCGGCGCCAGCACCAGCCGGGTCATCAGCCGATCGAAACGTTCGCCGGTCGCTGCCTCCATGATCGTTGCAACAAGGCCATAATTCAGATTGGCATAGGAAAAACGCCCGCCCGGTGCCGCCGCCCAATGCTGCGGATTGGCCATTTCGGCAGCGATCTCGCGGCCGAGCGGCAGGCGATAGCCAGGGCCATCCTCGATCCCCGATGTATGCGACAAAAGCTGCCGCAAGGTCAGCGGCGTCTCGGGAAAGTCCGGATTGCGCAAACGCCAGCCCAGCCATTGCGCCACATCACCATCCAGGGTGAGCCTGCCCTGTTCGACCAGCCGCATTACCGCAATCGCCACCACGGCCTTTGAAATGGAGGCCACCCGCATCGGAGTCGCCGGCGTCAGGGCGCGCTCACCGCCTCTGGCATCGCCAAGCACCGCATCGCCAAAGGCTTCGGCGCGGATAACGCCCTTGCGGTCCGCCACCACGACCGCCAGCCCGGCAATCCCGGGTGTTGCCGCACTATGCCCGGCAACAATATCGGCCAGCGGCGTCGCGCCCGCGGCAGGGGCAGCAAGTAAAAAGCCAAGGGCAAGCCGAAATTTCATCCGATATATTCCCGTGCTGGCGTGCCAACGGCCCCTTGGCGCAAAGGGAGCGTTGCGCCGCGCTACCTGTTTTCTGCAACTTTTTGCGGCATGGCAATTAGTGTTTCCAATAAGCCACAGCCGCCCGGGATCGCGGCGCGATTGCGATTCGCCAACGCCGCCGCCATAATCCGGCGATGAGTGTAGCCTTCACCCGCGAGGAAGATGCCGAGGCGGTGGCGGCCAACCTGCCCGACCGACCGATCCCCGGCCATCCCAATCTGGTCACTGTCGCCGGCCTTGCCGCCATCGATACAGCGCTGGCGGCGGCGCGGATTGCCTATGACCATGCCCGCGCCGGCGACAAGATCAGCGCCGATCGCAGCGCCATGGCAATAGCCACTCGCGACTTCAGATATTGGTCGGCGCGTCGCGCCAGTGCGCAATTGGTGGACCCGGGGCCGGGCAATGGCAGTGTCGCCTTTGGCACGCGCGTCAGCTTTGAACGCGCCGATGGTCGGTTTCAAAGCTATAAAATCGTTGGCGATGACGAAGCGGATCCGGCCGCCGGCAGCGTCAGCTATGTATCGCCGCTGGCGCGCGCGGTAATGGGAAAATCGGTCGGCGACGTCGTGACGCTAGCGGGGCTGGACGCCGAGATCATCGCTATCGACTGACAGGGCGGCCGCCGAATCGGCAGGGCTGAGGCAGCATTTGCCCGCTGTCTGGCTATGGTGCCTTGGCCCCGAAGCGCAAGCTCCGGGGCCGCTGGCGGTGTCAGGTCTCAGGCGGCGACGGCAGTGCGTGCGCGCTGGCGGCGGCTGGCGGCGCCAACCAGACCAAAGCCGGCGATCAGCATGGCCCAGGACATCGGCTCGGGAACCGACGCAAAGCTGAAATTATCGGCATAAACGTTCGATTCGCCAAAAGCGCCGACGCCGCCAAAGACGGCATAGGCTGTTCCGGCAGCGCTCGCAGAAAGCGTCACCAGGCCTGTGAAGGAAGCCGGAATGAAGTCGCTCGCCGACGCCAGCAGAATGTCATTGCTGTCGTAGAGGCGCAGAAACAACGAATCATCGTCGCCGTTAAAATCGCCAAGATCAATGCTGACCGACGACGTGCCGCCGGCGATCGTGGCGCGCGTCGGCACAAATCCGTTGGAACGGGCAATCACGCCGCGCGTACCATTTGGCGTATTTCCGTACGTCGTGGTGAACAGCGTTCCGCCACCTTCAGCGGTGAACGTTACCGACCCGATGGTGATCGAAGCGACGTCGTTGGCAGTTTGGGAATTGAAATTGATCAGCGTCGAGGCGCTTGCCGAAGTGGCAGCGACCGCCACGGAACAAGCGGCGACGATCGCGAGCAAACCAGATTTATGCATATGAATGTTTCCCTGTTTTCGGCGAGGCAAAACAATTTCACCTGTTAACCTTCAAGCAAGAATCATGCCAAAGTCAAAAAATGTCTTGTACCAGCAGGTTAGCCAAAACGGCTTCACACAAAGTGTAAAATTATTTTACACTTTGTGTGACAATGCGATCCGCGACTGGTGCGAGCACCTGCATGCCAACCGCCAATAGCAAGTGATTCGACGCCTGCTAGCGCAACCTTGCGATCCCCAGCTTGTCCAACTTTGCCCGCGCCTTCACCGATTCCTCGCTACGGGTCAGCGCCTTGGCAATGGCTTGCAGGCCCATCGACTTTTTTGCCAGCGTGTGCAGTTTCTGCACCTCCTCCGGCGTCCAGGGCTGTTTATGTCGTTCAAAACGTTCGGCCATGGCATGACCCTACAGCAATCGACCGGCCGCCGCCTGCCAAATCATCCACCGCCCTTTCGCGCGACAAACCCGCCACTGGAACAAAGCGCAAACACGCGCCATATTGCCGCCATGACCATCCAGATTCGCACCAGCCTTGCTGAAACCGAAACGGCGGCGGATTTCGTGCCACACCGGCCGGTGCGGCCGGAAAAGTCCGAAGGCGGGCATCGTTTTGAAATCATTTCCGAATATACGCCCGCCGGCGACCAGCCGATCGCCATTGCCGAACTGGTGCGCGAAGCCAATGCAGGCGAACGCGACCAGGTGTTGCTCGGCGTCACCGGCAGCGGCAAGACCTATACCGTCGCCAAGGTCATCGAGGCCACCCAGCGCCCGGCCCTGATCCTTGCCCCCAACAAAATCCTCGCCGCCCAGCTTTATGGTGAAATGAAAAGCTTTTTTCCCAATAACGCCGTCGAATATTTTGTCAGTTACTATGATTATTACCAGCCCGAAGCCTATGTGCCGCGCTCCGACACCTACATCGAAAAGGAATCGAGCGTAAACGAAGCCATCGACCGGATGCGCCATTCCGCCACGCGTTCGCTGCTGGAGCGCGACGATGTGATCATCGTCGCGTCGGTTTCCTGCATTTACGGCATTGGTTCGGTTGAAACCTATTCGGCGATGACCTTTTCGCTGAAAAAAGGTGAAACGGCCGACAGCCGCGAGATCATTCGCAAGCTTGTCGCGCTCCAGTATAAACGCAACGATCAGGGCTTTGCGCGCGGCAATTTCCGGGTGCGCGGCGATAATCTCGAACTATTCCCGTCGCAGTACGAAGACAGCGCCTGGCGGATCAGCTTTTTTGGTGACGAGATCGAAAGCATCACCGAATTCGACCCGCTGACCGGGCAGACGGTGGCCAAGCTCGATTATATCAAGATTTACGCCAATTCGCATTATGTGACGCCGGGCCCGACGCTGAAACAGGCCAGCGAAGCCATTCGTTTTGAAATGACCGAGCGGCTGAAGGAAATGCACGCCGAGGGCAAAGTGCTGGAGGCGCAGCGGCTGGAACAGCGCACCAATTTCGATCTTGAAATGATCGCAGCGACGGGATCATGTGCCGGAATCGAAAATTACAGCCGCTTCCTGACCGGCCGTCTGCCCGGCGAACCGCCGCCGACGCTGTTTGAATATCTGCCCGAAAACGCCATGCTGTTCGTCGATGAAAGCCATGTCACGGTCGGCCAGATCGGCGCCATGGCCAAGGGCGATCTGCGGCGCAAGATGACGCTGGCCGAATATGGTTTTCGGCTGCCGTCGTGCATCGACAACCGCCCGCTGCGCTTTGCCGAATGGGAGGCGATGCGGCCGCAAACGGTGTTTGTCTCGGCAACGCCCGGCAGCTGGGAAATGGACAAGACCGGCGGGGTTTTTGTCGAACAGGTGATCCGCCCGACGGGACTGGTTGATCCGCCGATCGAGATCAAGCCCGTCGAGGACCAGGTCGAGGATTTGATCGCCGAAGCAAAAAAGGTCGCCGCCGCCGGCTATCGCACGCTGGTGACGACGCTGACAAAACGCATGGCCGAGGATCTGACCGAGTTCCTTCACGAAGCTGGCCTCAGGGTTCGCTACATGCACAGCGACGTTGAAACGTTGGAGCGCATTGAGCTGATCCGCGATCTGCGGCTCGGCGTCTATGATGTCCTTGTCGGGATCAATCTGCTGCGCGAGGGGCTGGATATTCCCGAATGCGGGCTGGTGGCGATATTGGATGCCGACAAGGAAGGTTTTTTGCGCTCCGAAACCTCCCTGATCCAGACCATCGGCAGGGCGGCGCGCAATATCGATGGCCGCGTCATCCTTTATGCCGATCATGTCACCGGCAGCATGGAACGCGCCATGCGCGAGACCGACCGCCGTCGCACGCGCCAGGAAGCGTATAATATCGAACATGGCATTACGCCCGCGACGATCAAGCGCGACATTTCGGATGTCCTGGCCGATGTCTCGATGCGCGACGGGCTGGTTGTCGACACGGGCGATGCGGAAACGCCCAACCTCGTCGGCCATAATCTGAAGGCCTATATCGCCGACCTTGAAAAACAGATGCAGACAGCGGCGGCCGATCTGGAATTTGAAACGGCCGCCGCGATCCGCGACCAGATACGCCGGCTGGAAATGGATGAATTGGGCATCCCGGCCGGCGAACGCGTCGCCCCGGTGCAAGGCCGCAGCATGGGCGGCGCCCCGGGCACGCGAACAACGCGATTTGAAAAGATGAAAAAGAAGGGGTTTGGCGGGAAACGGCGGTAACTCGTTTGTCGGCGTCAGGAGGGTAAAATTCGGCCTATTCCTAGTCGGCTTTTTCCACCCGGAACCGGATCGCCGTCCCCGTCGCATTGGTTTTTCCGTCGCTTAGCAGCGTCAGGTGCGGATCGCCGTAGCGGGCGTTGATGACCGCGTCGGCGCCGAGTTTTTCGGCGCGTTCCCAAAGTTCCTTGTAGATTTTGGCCTGGCTGGGTTCGGCGCTGAACATGCTGGCCTTGCGTACGCCGGCCTTGACGTCACCGATGACGTCATAGGGCCGATCGGGGAAATCATGCGGGAATACCGGCACGCCGACGGCTTCATTGACGATGACAAAAGGCTTTGACGCCGGCGTTGCGGCCAGCGGCGCCGCTAACAGCAAAAACAGGTAAAAAGCGCTGCGCATGGCCAAAACCCTTGTCGCCCGCCCCTGCCGCAGGCTTGTTTCGACCCTCTATTTCATTCACTCTATCGCGATGTTGTTGGCAAGCCTGTTCATCGCGATTGCCGCGCCAGCTTCGACTCCAGCACCGATTGTCGGGCCGCCGCTATTGCCCGTCGGCACCCCGGTCAGGGTCATGGTGCTCAACGAAGTCAGTTCGCGCGCCGCCCATGCTGGTGACAGTTTCGTCATCATCGTCGACCAGCCGGTGATCGCTGCCGGCCGCATCGTCATCCCCGCCGGTACCCGCGGCCGCGGTGAAATCATCGAAGCGATCCCATCGGGCGGCGGCGGCAAAAGCGGTCGGATCAGCGCGCGGCTGACCAGCCTTGATCTGAACGGCCGCAGCATTGCGATTTCGGGTGGCGTTGGCGGCTCGGGCAGCCGCCCGCACACGGGGGCGTTGCTGGCCGCCAGCGCCGCATCACCGCTGACCCCGCTGGCGCGCGGCTTCAATGGCGTCATCAAAGCGGGCGAAATACTGGACGCCGAACTGGCGGAGGCCATTCTTCCCTGACCTCAGACGAGGCAGGCAAACCCCGCCTTGACGACCTCGGCGGCAACCCCGCGATCCTCGGGGTTATCGAGCGCCCGGGCCAGCGCGTCGAGATTGACCTTGCTGCCTGACGGCGGCGCCAGTTTCGCCAGGGCTTCCAGCCGGCGCAATTCCGACAGGCTGAGCCGCGATTGCAGGCGATCCCCCATGCACCGCGCCTCGGCCGGCGGCACGCCATAGCCCGTCAAGGCGGTGACGATCCGTTGCGCCGGCGTGGCGCAGGCCGCCAGCATCAACAGCGTCGAACAGGACAATCGGCGGATCATTCCGCCTGTCTCGCATATCATCAGCGGCGGCGAAAGGCTGCGGCATCGGATGTCGTGCAAAGCGTTACAAAGCCGGCTAGAAGCAACAAATGCTCGCTACGCTGACCGCACCGATCAATTTCTGGCAGGCCCTTGGCATCTGGGCGTTGCTGGTGGCGATCATGGAAATTGTCGCCATCGTCGCGCACAAATGGGTCATGCACGGCTTTTTATGGTCGCTGCACAAATCCCATCACGAACCGCGCCACGGGTTTTTTGAAAAAAACGACTGGTTCGCCGTGATGGGGGCAGTGCCGTCGATCATCCTGCTGCTGATCGGCACGCATTATGGCTATCATGTCATCACCGCCATCGGCGCTGGCATCACCACTTATGGCATGATTTATTTCGGGTTTCACGATGTGCTGGTGCACCGCCGCGTCAAACATGGCTGGAACCCGCAGCAACGCTATCTGAAACGCATCGTCCAGGCGCACCGGCTACACCATGTCGTTGAATCAAAACATGGCACGGTCAGCTATGGCTTTCTCTACGCACCGCCGATCCGAGCCTTGAAGGCCCAGCTCGAAGCCAATGGGAAGGGCCGCATCCGGTCATCCGCAAAGCTGCGCGCCGAAATGGACATGGTGGACAGCGCTGAAAACTGGGTGCGCTAGGGCGTGATGACATTAGGTAGGATTGCCAGGACGGTGTTGATTTTGGTGCGTGGCAAGGAGTGAGGAAAGCAGCGATGCAGCGCATCGCTGCCGACAA